>VGRJ01000050.1 GCA_016875405.1 Deltaproteobacteria bacterium
GCGGCGTAGCGCGTCTGCGGAAGGGAGGAGCTCGCCGCCGAAGCGCGCCTCGCCCTCACCGATCATCGCGAGCACGAGGTGGGCGAGCGGCGCGAGATCTCCCGACGCGCCGACCGAGCCCTGCGCAGGGATCCTCGGGTGGACGCCGCGGTTCAGCATCGAGACGAGGAGGTCGACGCACTCGGCCCGGACCCCGCTATGACCCAAAGCGACGACTTGGGCGCGGAGCAGCATCATCGCGCGCACCTGCGGCTCGGGGAGATCGGGCCCGACCCCGCACGCGTGGCTGCGGATCAGGTTGCGCTGGAGCGCCGCTACGTCGGCCGCGCCGATGCGCGTCTCGGCGAGCGCGCCGAACCCGGTGTTGACGCCGTAGACCGCGGGTGCGGCGTCGCCTGCGGCGGCGATGGCGTCGACGGGCGCGCGTGACGCCTGCACCTCCGCGCGAGCACGCTCCGGAAACGCCACCTGGCGCCGCTCGACGGCGACCTGCCAGAGCTCCTCGATTCCGATAGGAGCTCCAAGGAAGAGTGGCGCGTGGCGTTCGTTGTCGGTCATGGCGGGTGGGTCAATTTGCTGCGCGGGTAGGTCGGGATGCCTTATTCTACGGCGGCCCATGCGCCCTTACGCCTTGCTCCCGCTCGTCGCAATCACCTTGCTCGCCGACGAGGTGCGGGCGACCGACGCCGTCCTTGCAGCAGACGCGACGCGAGCCGCGAGCCACGCGAACGAGGCGACGCCGGACACGGTCCGCTCGGGGCTACCGGCGTTCGACGAGCGCCTCGTCCTCGACACGGGCCGACTACCGTTCCGCAAGCCCGAGCGCTCGGTGGTCTCGGTCCAAATCCACGGTGAGCTGCAGTTCCGCGGCCTCGCGTACAGCAACGTGGCGCTCGAGCCTCGCATCGGCGACACGACGGGTGCGACCGCGAACCTCGGCTCACGGGGCCGCATGATCGAGTGGCTTCGGCTGAAGCCGATCTTTCAATACTCGGATCGCGTTCGCGTGGTCGGCGAGATCGACGTACCGGTCGGCATGGTGGCGGGTGAGACGACCCAGCTCGTCAGCGCGGCGCTCGACGATTATTCGGAGCTCGCTTGGTACGGAGTGCGCCCGCGTCAGCTCTACGTCGAGGTGAACACCCCCGTCGGCTTGCTTCGAGCCGGTCAGCAGACCTCGCACTGGGGCATGGGCCTGCTCGCCAACGACGGCGATCACCCGAGCCTCTTTGGCGACTACCGCCGCGGCGTGATCGTCGAGCGCGTCCTGTTCGCGACGCGCCCCCTCGGCAAAGACTCACCGCTCGCGCTGGCCATCGCAGGCGATCTCGTGTTCCAGGACAGCCGCGCGATGCTGGTTGGAGACATCCCGACGAACCGCACCCCCGCCGACGAGCTCGGCGCCGTTGGCGCGACGACACCAGGCCGCGATCGCGCTTTCCAAGCCGTCGGCGCGATCCTCTGGCAGGACAAGCGCTTCGAAGCGGGCGTGTATGGCGTCTACCGCAACCAGTCACGCTCGAACCAAGCAACTGGCGCACTGACTCCCTTCGACGAGTTCCTCGAGGTCGGCGTCGTCGACGTGTCCGCGCGTTTCAACGCGCCCGTTCCCGGCTCGCGCGCCTACCTGTTCGGAGAGGCCGAGGCGGCCTACATCGGCGGAACGACCAACTACCTTCGCAACGTCGAGCTCCTGCAGGCCGGCGTGACGGAGTCGATCCAGAGCTTCGGCGGTGCGGCTCGACTCGGTGCGGTGCGCGTCGCCGGCCAGGGCAAGGACGCGTACGGCGACCTCGTCGTCGCGGTCGAGTACGGCTACGCCTCGGGCGACGCCGATCCCTACGACGGAGTCACGCGGCGGTTCACCCTCGATCAGAACCACAACGTCGGCCTCGTGCTCTTCGACCACGTGCTCGGCTGGAAGACCGCGCGCTCGGCGACCATCGCGCAGGACCCGGCCGTGACCTATAGGCCGACGCCGGGCCTCGAGTTCCTCCCCTCCGAAGGCGCAGTCTTCGGGGCGAGCTACCTGAACCCCACCGTCGTCGTGCGGCCGAAGCGCTGGCTCGACCTGAAGGGCGGCGCGGTGGTCGCCCAAGCGACGTCGGACGTCGTCGATCCCTACCAGGTCGGAGCACAGGGGCGCTATGCCAACTACGATCGCGGCGACGCGACGCGGCGCGATTTCGGTGTCGAGCTCGACGCGGGCGTCGACGTTCGACTCGCGGTGAAATCCGGCTTCGTCGTCCAGCTCGGCGCCGAGGGCGGCGTCCTGTTTCCGGGCGGCGCCTTCCGCGACGCCGGTGGCGCGAGCCTCGCCACGCAGTATCTCGTCAACTCGCGCGCGGGCCTTCAGTTCTGACGTGCCGGAAGGCCCCGCTCCTCGAGGATGATCCCATGCGCTACTACGTGACCCTGGCCCAGAATGATCGCGAGCACGCGATCGACATCGTCTCGCGCGCCGACGGCTCGCTCGAGGTGCTGAAGGACGGCGCCTCGATCCCGGTCGACGTGGTCGAGACGACGGGCGCACTGTGCGTGCGGGTTGGTGACCGGGTATTCGACCTCTGGCTCGACGGCGACGGTACGAACGTGCGCTTCGTCGGCGGAGGGGTGCGCGCCGAAGCCGCGGTCGAGTCGGAGCGATCGAGGATCGGAGCTCGCGCTTCGCGCGCGGGCGCAGCAGCAGGCGGCGGCACGGTGTGCGCTCCGATGCCGGGGCGCGTCGTGAAGGTGCTCGTCGCCGAGGGCGAGACGGTCGAGCCAGGGCGGCCGCTCGTCGTGGTCGAGGCGATGAAGATGGAGAACGAGCTGTGCGCCGAGGCGGCGGGAGTCGTCCGCACGGTTCGAGCGAGCGCCGGGCAGACGGTGGACAGCGGCGCGGTCTTGCTCGAGCTCGGGCCGCTGGGCTCGTGACCGGCCGGACCGTGCTAGGCTTTGAGGCCATGAGCACGGTGTTCGCGCCGAGGCCCCTTCGAACCGCGGCGCTCACGAGCTTCATGGTCCTCGCCACGGCCTGCAGCCGCGACGCGACACCTCCCGCGACCGCGAGCGGCGGCCCTCGAGCCGCATCGAACGCGACGCCCACGACCACCGTCTCGCCCGTCGTCGTGCGCGCCTACGGCGCCGAGGAGCTGCTCGCGGAGCTCGAGCGCGCGCGTGGTCTCCTCCTCGTCGAGAAGTATCAAGAGGCCGCAGCGGCTCTCGATCGACTCGAGGTCCAGGCGGGTGATCCGGCGCTCAAGGCGAGCGCGGCGTACCACGCGGGGCTCGCGTACGACGGAATGGGGGAGCGACTCGCGGCCCTCGAGCGGCTCGAGCGCGCCGCGTCAAGCTACGGGGATCAGGCCATCGCGCGGCACGCCCTCGTCAAGCTCACGCGCCTCTTCGGACGACTCGAGCGCTGGGGCGACCTCGGCGTCGCCGCGGATCGCTTGCTCGCGCGCACGGATATGCTCGTCATCGATCAGCTCGAAGCCCTCGGCGCGAAGGCGCTCGCGCTCGTCGAGCAAGCCGACGTCGACCGCGCGACGGTGCACGTCGGCAAGGCGCTCGCGCTCGTGGAGCGACACGGCATCGGGCGCTCGGGGCAGCCGCCGGTGCAGCTCGCGCAGATTGCGTTCGCAGAGGGCGAGATCCGTCGGCTCCGCAGCGAAGCGGTGACGCTCGTGCCGATCACGCCCGATTTTGGGGAGCGGCTCGAGGCGCGCTGCCAAGGTCTGCTCGATGCCCAGTCGGCCTTCACCGACGCGATGCGCGCACGTGACAGCTTCTGGTCGGCGATGAGTGGCTTCCGCGTGGGACAGCTCTACACGAAGCTCCACGCCGAAGCGGTCACCATCCCGCCGCCGGAGAAGGCCCGCACCGTGAAGCAGAAGCAGCTCTTCGAGGGTGCGCTCAGGCTGCGCTACCGGATCCTCCTCGAAAAAGGCTTGAAGATGATGGACGCGACCGTGCGCCTCGGAGACCGCACCGGCGAGGACTCGGAGTGGGTGACCCGCGCGCGCGAGTCGAAGCGCACCCTCGAGCAGGCCTTGGCCGACGAGAAGCGCGCCCTCGCGAGCCTTCCCTACACCGAAGACGAACTTCGTTCGGGGCTCGACGCGCTGAAGGGGCGGAGCGCGAGCGACGGGAAGTCGAAGGAGCCGGCGGGCGCAAAGCCGACCGCGAGCACGCCCGCGAAGCCCTGACGACCGAGCCCGTCACAGCCGGCGGCCGCCCACGATGCGCCGCTGCTCCTCAGTCTCGTCGAGCTCTTCGGTGGCGACGAGCAACTCGGCCCGCAGGCTCTCCCCGATCGGCTCCCAGGCGAGCCCTCGATGCTCGACCACGCCACCGCGAACCGACAGCGAGTATGCGGCCTCGGAGCGAGGGGCAAGCTCGGGCCAGGGGCTCGTGGGGCCTGGCTCGGGTGGCGCGGCGAAGGCAGGCTCGAGGCGAAGCGGGCCGCGCAGAGACGCCTCGTCCGGGAGCGCGCCCGGGAGCTCGAAGCGAAGCGTCGAGCCGTCCTCGAAGGCGACGGTGATGCCGCGCGGCGCGACCTCGGTCGCGATGCATGGCGTCCGTCGCGGGATCACGATCTCGTCCACGGTGCGACCGGACCGCAGCCGAAGAGCGCCACCGTCGATCGCGCGCTCGCGCCGCGCGCTCTCGCGCCGGAGAGTGACGTCGTGCGAGACGTAGAGCTGAAGGCGCCTCAGCTCCTCGGCGCCGAGCCCATGCTCGCGGCGCAGCTCGGCGGTGAGAGGCACCGGCTTGGGCCCACAGGCGAGCGCGAGCGAGGAGAGCGCGGCGAGCACGACGTGACGCGAGAGGCTGGTCATGCAGCGACAACGAGGCCGGGCGGTCGCACCTTTCACCTCGGGACCACATCCAATAAGGTCCGACGGCGTGGAGGCACTGATTCGTGCAGAGACATCCGCGGGTGCGCCAGCGGTAGACGAGACGCTCGCCGGCCTGCCTCTCCTGGTCCGCGCCGCTCTCGTGACGCAGGGCAAGGGGGCGACGAAGCTGACGGTCGTGGCGCGCGCGGACGACCGACCGCGCGCCGAGGCGCTGCTCGCCGACCCTCGGATTCGGGTCGCGGTCTCGGTGTGTGGGCCTGACGATGCCGCCGCTCCCGAGGCCTACGGATTCGTATGCGACTACGATCGCGTCGCCGAGGTGACGCTGCGCACCGCTGACGACCGCCGCGAGGCGAAGCGGAGGCTCTTCGAGGCGTGCCGAAAGCCGGTCGACGGACTCGTGTCGCGGCACCTGAACCGACATGTCTCGATCGCGATCTCGAAGCTCGTCGTCGACACGCCCCTCTCGCCGAACGCGATGACGGCGTTCACCTTCTCGCTGTCGCTCGTCGCGGGGGCGCTCGCGGTCCGAGGCGGGTACCTTCCGACCCTCGGCGCAGCGTTCCTGATGCAGTGGAACTCGATCCTCGACGGCTGTGACGGGGAGCTCGCACGCGTGCGGCACCAGGGCTCGAAGCTCGGTCAGTGGCTCGACACCATCGGCGACGACTGGTCGAACGTGATCTTCTGGGCGACGCTCGGCGTCGGCGCGCGGCCCATCCCCTCGGTCGGCGAGACGCTCGCTTGGTGCGGCTACATCGGTGCGCTCGGCAACGGGATCGCCGCGCTCACGAACTACCTCGTGCTCGCGAAGCTCGGCTCCGGCGACTTCTACGCCCTCGACGCCGGGAAGGCGCGCACCCGAACAGGCCTCGGCGCGACGCTCGTCGGCGCGGTAGAGCTCGTCCTTAAGCAGGATTTTTTTCTGTTCTTGATGCTCGTGCTCGCGGCCCTCGGCGTCCTGCATCAAGCGCTCTACGCCATCGCCGTCGGCGCGATCGTGACGGCTATGAACTCACTCGCTCGAACCCTCACGTTCTTCGCAGCCCGCGCTCGAGCGACTCGAGCCGGCTGACGAGCGCGTCGACGCCGTCGAGGACCTCACCCGCGATCGGATCCTCGAGCGCGAGGTAGCGCGCGAGCGTGTGACCGCGCCCGATCGTCGACCACGGAGGCGGCGGCGCTCGATGGCGCGCGTCGCGCATGTGGCGGCGATCGGACGAGAACGTACGGACGAGCTCCTCGCGTGGGACGAGACGAAACCGCGGTGCGTACTCGGGGCCGGCCGCCTCGTCGCTGCGAAAGCTCTCGGCGACGTACTCCTCGAGGGGACATGGCAGCGGCAGCGTGGTGTCGAGATCCCAGACGAGCGTGGGCTCGAGCGTCAACGCGACGACGTGGTAGTCCCACACCACCGGGCTCCGCGCATCCGGGGCGTGGCGCTGCCGCCAGATCGCCACCGTCCGCGCGGCGTTCGTGACGAAGAGTGCGTAGCGCGCTCGGGCCTCGAGCGCCTCGACGAGCAGGTACGCGTTTTCTTCGCAATAGAAGGGCTGGTAGGCAAAGCGCGTCACGCGTCCTCGTCGGACGGGGCGTCGTCGTGCGGGCCCGACTCACCCGCTTCTTCGGGCGCAACGTCGTCCTCGCGCGGCGGCTCGTCCGAGCCTTCGGCGGGGAGCGCGCGGCTCGCCGAGAGCGCCACGCCGAGCGCTGCAGCGACGCCGACCCAAGCGAGGATCCCCGACGCACCGACGCTCGTCGGGATCTTCGAGGGCTCGAGCTCGACGACGTCGCCCGCGAACACGACGTCGGAGGCGATGCGCCACGCACCGTGAGCAGCGACCGGCGCCCATGGGTCGCCCGTGCGGAGCCACAGGGCCGCGAAGGCGAGGCCGTTCGCCGCCGTGAGCGCGAGACCGGAGACCTTCGCCACCGGATCGAGGGCGACCGCGCACACGCCCGTCGCGACGAGGTAGGGCAGCGTGACACGAGACGAGAGCCCTGCGCGCCTCGCGAAATAGAGCGGCAAGCCGCGCAGCCACACCTCGTCGCGGTACGCGACGGCCAGGCTCTCCGCGACGCCGAGGAGCGTCCCCAAGCCGACCTCGCCCGAGCGAACGTGGCCGCCGAGGGCGAGCGCCGCGGCGAGCGACACGAGCGCGGCCGCGAGGCCGAGGAGTGTGGCCCGAAGGATCCTCCTTCTGACGGAAGGCCCTGGGGCCTCGGCGTCGAGGCCGACCGTGCTCGCGACGAGCGAGAGCGCGAACGCACCGACGAAGGCGCGCGTGATCGGGTTGGGCGCGTAGCCGGCGACGAGCTGGAGCCCCGCCGTCACCGACACGAGGCACGCGGTGCCGGCCGCGAGCTCGCGAAGCGTTCTCGTGCGCGGATCAATGGAGCGTGTGCCAGCGGCCATCGTGGGACACCCTTGGGACCTCGGGTTCGTACGGCTCGAGCGAGCGACGCCGCACCGACTTGCTCTTTGTCAACCTCGCATCGACAACCTCCGCGAGGGCGCGCCCGGGCTCTTCCGTCGCGCTTGGAGGGGCCGTGCGACGACGAGCCCGAACCCGATGCGCGACGGCGACGACGGCCCAGAAGCCCAGCACCAAGACGCTGAGCCACGACGCCGCACGATGGCGCGAAAGCTCGCGCGTGAGGCGGTCCTCGAGGGCCGATGGCTCGAGGCGGTAGGCGTCGCTGAGGGCCTCGTCGAAGGTCCGGCCTGCTGCGCCAGCCGCCGCAAGTCGCCCGAACGCGGCGGGGGAGGCCTCAAGCATCCGAACGAGCTCGACCGCCTGGGCCTCAGCGTCGTCGCCCGCGCGCGTGCGGCTCCGCAAGGCCGCGTCGAGCTCCTCGAGACGGGGCGGGTGGGCCTTCATCGCCACGCTCCAGAGCGCACGCCGCCGCGCGAGCGACGAGGCTGAGGCGAACCCGCCGACGAACCCCACTCGGAACCAGGTCGGCGCGCGCCCGCCGAAGACCTCGGCGAGTGCGAGCTCCGCGAGCGCGCTGCGAAAGGTCTGAAGGGCGCGATCCGCGTCCGGCGCCGGGCGCAGCTCGAACGCGACCAGCGACGACGCCGAGTCGACGACCGCGTCCTTGCCTCGCGACGCGCCCTCGGGGACGACGCGCTCGAGGTCGACGGCGCTCATCGCGACGTGAACACGAAGCCGCGGCAGGACCGAGCGACCGAGGCGCGCCCCGAGCTCGTCGCGGACGGCGACCGCGACGTCGATGAGCGCGCGGACCTCCTCGCGCGTCGAGGGGTGGTACGCAAACCGGAAGCCCTGCTCTTCGTGCAGGAGATAGGCGGGCGGCAGAGGGATCGGCGCGCCCTCGTCGGCGCGAGCACTGCGCGCAGCGACGAGCTGAAGCCCTATGAGCGCGACGATCGAACCGAGACGACGGGCGACGGTCAGGGCGCGATGCGGCCACCGAGCACGACGGTGTCGGGCTCGTTGAGAGTCGTCTGCGACAGGATGATCACCGTCACACCGACTGTTGCCACGGCTGCTAGACCGCCCCAAAACCAGGGCGATTGTAACAGATGCTCGCCGAAAGAGCGGCGCAGTGGACGCAGCGGCTCCGTCGGCGCCGGCGCGGTCGCGGGCACCGGCACGACGCGCGGGCGGACGAGCCCGCGGAGCAGCGCGACCGCATCCGTCCAGTCGTGCCCCGGCAGGCCCGCCTGCGGCGCGTCCGACCGCTGCGTCGGCGAGAACGTCACCGGCGAGTAGCGCCCCTCCGCGACCACGAACGCCCGCGCGACGGGCGCGACGTCCTCCCCGTCGACGACGAGCACGAGCGCCACTCCGAGCTCGGCACCGAGGCCACGCATGAGGCGCGCGCCGATCGCCGGGTCGGTCGCGTCCATCGCCGCGCGCGCGACGCGACGAAGCTCGGCGGCGCGGGGCGGAGCGTCCGCGGGGAGCGGCCCGCCGAGGACGGCGCGGACCGTCGACTCGTCGAGCGAGGGTCGGAGGAGCGGCTCCTGGTAAGCGGCGCGGGCAAGCCCTTCGGCGGCGCGCTCGGCGGCCGCCACCTTCGCGAGCACGACAGCGCCTTGCCCGTCGGCGTGCGCGGCTCCGACCCGAACGAGCAGCCCCATGACTGAAGTCAAGACCGCCAAAAAGAGACGCACGGCCTTGCGGCGACGCGAGCCCGCGAGGGCGACGCGACGCGAGGCCCCCCGAGGGCTCAAGAGCCCGCCTCGATCGAGCGCTCGTAGATCCGGTACTTCTTGTAGACGCGACCGCCCATCAATTTGATCCCGACGTTGATGGGGGAGTTGTCCTCGAGCGTCCAGCCGAGCTCGCCGCGCTTCATGCCGAGCAAGTGCGCCGACTGGTTCATCGCCACGTAGAGGAACGCCGAGAGCCCAGCGAAGCGCCGCACGTTGCGCCAGCGCTTGCGGATGCCGAGGATCACGAGGCGGCCGGTCTTTGGCCCGGTCACCTTCAGCCGCCAGAGCAGCTTCACGGCGCCGAAGGGGAAGAGCTTGCCGTTGGCGTCGGCGATGAGCTCGTTCAAGTTCGGGAGTGCGAGCGCCACCGCCGCGATTTCGCCGTCGATGAACGTGAGCTTGGTGAGCTCAGGCATGCAGAGGAGCTTGAGATCCTCGGCCATCTTCTCGACCTGCGCCGGCGTCGTCGGGACGAAGCCCCAGTTGTCGCTCCAGGCGTCGTTGAAGACGTCCATGACGAGACGGACGTCGCGCGCCAGGTTCTTCATGTCGAGCGGCCGGGTCGTCACCTCGGGCATCGCCGCGATCTCGTCGTGGGCCTTCTGCGCGCGCGGCGGCACGGTCCCAATGTCGTAGGTCCAGGCGAAGAGGTCCTTGCACTTCGCGAGGCCCGCCCGCTCGAGGAGCCCGCCCTGGTACGGCCGATGGTGCGGCATCATGATCATGGGCGGCGTGTCGAATCCCTCGACGAGGCACCCGCACTCCTCGTTGATCGAGAGCGAGAACGGGCCGCGCATGACCCGCATCGCACGGGCGCGGAGCCACGAGGCCGCCGCGTCGAGCAGCGCGCGGGCAACCTCGTCGTCCTCAAGGGTGTCGAAGAACCCAAAGAACCCCGCGTCGTCGTGGTACCGCTCGAGGTGCAGCCTGTCGATCGACGCGCTGATGCGACCGACCGGCTCGCCCCCGCGAAACGCGACCCAACCCTCGGCTTCGCCCGCCTCGAAGAAGGGATTCTTCTTCGGATTCATCCGATCCGACACGTCCATGTCGAGGCTGCGGACGTAGTTCGGGTCGTCTGCGTAGATCCGATCGACGACGTCGAGAAACGCACGGAGCAGCTTCTTGTCGCCCTGGAGCGGCCTCACTTCGACGGACATGGGGTCGTCCGGGGGTAGCGCCCGCGCCCTTGGGACACAAGGGGTTTGACCCTTCGTGCCACCCAACCTATCTCCGCGACTCCACTATGGCCGCATCGAACGAACGCGCGCGGACGACCGCCGGGGCCCACTCGCGGCGGCGCTGGAATGCGCTCGCGGCCGTCCTCGGGACCTCGCTCGGCGAGCTCCTCGAGGGCAAGCGCGTCGCCATTCTCGGAGACGGCTCGACCTCGCTCCCCGAGCGCTGCAGCGAAGCGAGCCGGCGGCGCGTGCACGTCTTCGACCCCGATCCGCGCCGCACCGCCGAGGCGATCGCGCGGGGCCCGGGCGGCGGCGCCGACGTCCGCTATGCGCTCCTCGAGGGCGACGCCGAGCTTGGGCAGGGCGCGTTCGACGCGGTGCTCGTCCCCGACCTCGCCACGCTCACCGACGCGCTCACGGCCGAGGACGCGCTGGCGCTCGCCGACCGGATGCTCAACGCGCGCGGCTTCGTGGCCGTGATGGTGCCGGCCGACAGCCCCGGCCTCGACTACCACCGCCTCTTCGACGTCGTGAGCGCGCGCTTCGACTCGGTGCGGATGCTGGGCGCGGCCCCGTTCGTCGGCGTGACGGTCGCCGAGTTCGGCGAGCGCGACGCGGGCGACGTCGCCTTCGACGCCTCGCTCACGGACGGCCCCGAGGCGCCGGTCGCGTTCATCGCCATCGCGAGCCGACAGCCGCTCGCGCTCGAGCCTTACCTCGTCGTGCAGCTCGCCTCTGACGAAGACGACGCCGAGGACGCGGGCGAGCCCGAGGACGCCGCGCGCGCGAGCCTCGCCCGAGCGGAGGACACCGCACGGCAAGCCATGGAGGCGCGCGTCGCGGAGCAGGCGCGAACGCTCACCGCACAGTCGACCCGACTCGCGGAGCTCGAGGCGGAGCTCGCGGCCGAACGAGAGGCGGGAGTCGAGCGCCTGCGATGCGCCCACGCCGACGCCGCCGACAGCGCGCGGCGTCGTGAGGAGGTGCACCAGCGCGATCTCGACGCCGTCCTCGAGCGCATCGCGGAGCTCGAGGCCGAGCTCGCCGAGGCCCGCGAGCAGCCCCCGAAGCAGGAAGCCGCGAGTGAGCGCGAGCGGCAGGCCCACGAGTTCCAGCTGGCCGAGCTTCGCAAGGTGGCCTCGGAGGCGCGGACCGAGGCCGACTCGCTCCGCGCAGTCGTCGCGAAGGCGCGCGACGGCGAGGCGAGCCGCGAGGCGCTCGAGGTCGAGCTCACTCGGGCGCGCGCGGCCATCCAGGCCTTCGAAGCCGACGAGGGGTCGAGCGCCGCGAGCGAAGAGCTCGCGATCCTCGAGGCGCGGCTCCGCGAGCGAGGGGAGCGCGTCGCTCGCCTCGAGGCCGACCTCCGCGAGGCCGAGCGCATCGGCAAAGAGCTCGTACGCGACCTGGCGAAGGCGAAGACAGCCACCGCGGAAGCTCGACCCGAGGCAGCTCCGCTCGACACCGTCACGACGACCCGCGAGCTCGCCCAGAACTTGACGGTGGTCACGGCTGAGCTCGAAGCCGCTCGCTGGTCGATCTCCGCGCTCGAGCGGGAGCTCGGCGAGCGCACCGCGACGGACGCCGACGTCGCCCGCCTCGAGGCCGCCCTCGAGCGCGCGCACGCCCTCACCGCGGGGCCTTCCGACGCGCCGCCTCGTGCCGGCTCGAATTGACATCCCCTCGAGCCGACCTAGATTGCGCCGGAGGCCCTTGCCCCGTGGCCGAGTGACGCTGCCCCTCCCCGCCCGACCGTGACGATGTCCGACAAGCGCTGCTACTACGAGGTCCTCGGTATCGAGCGAGGCGCGGACGGCAACGAGATCCGCAAGGCCTACAAGAAGCTCGCGCTCAAGTATCATCCCGACCGCAACGCGGGGTCGGCGGAAGCCGAGGCGAGCTTCAAGGAAGTGACCGAGGCCTTCCAGGTCCTGAACGACGACGAGAAGCGCCGCCACTACGACCAGTTCGGTCACGCCGGGTTCGGCGGCGGTGGACAGGACTTCGGCGGCGACATCTTCTCGCACGTGCAGGACCTGTTCGCCGACTTCTTCGGCGGAGGCATGGGCGGCGGTCGCTCGGCGCGAGGGCCACAGCGCGGCCGCGACGTGCGCGTGCGGCAGGCGCTGACGCTCGAGGAGGCGGTGCTCGGCTGCAAGAAGGACATCTCGCTGCGAACGCCGGTCGAGTGTGGCGTGTGCAAGGGCACGTGCTGCGAGCCCGGCACCAAGCCCGAGAAGTGCCGCACGTGCGGCGGCGCCGGACAGGTCTCGACGGGGCGCGGCTTCATCGTCTTCACGCAGACGTGCCCCACCTGTCAGGGTCAGGGCGAGACCGTCGCCTCGCCGTGCAAGCAGTGCGACGGCGCGGGCTGGGAAGAGAAGATTCGCAGCGTCACCGTGAGCTTCCCGGCGGGCATCGACGAAGGCCACCGGCTGCGCGTCGCGGGCCAGGGCCTCACGGGGAAGGCCGGCGGGCCGCCGGGCCACCTCTACGTCGACGTCGCGCTCGAGCCGCACGCGCGCTTCGAGCGGCAGGGCGTCGACCTCTTCACGCGTCAAAAGGTGAGCTTCTCGGAGGCCTCGCTCGGACACACCGCATCGATCGAGCTCCTCGATGGGACGACCTGCGAGGTCGAGCTGAAGGCCGGGACGCAGCCGGGCGACGTCGTGACCGTGGCAGGGCGCGGGGTGCCCGATGTCAACGGGCGCGGACGCGGCGCGCTGCACGTGGTCGCCGAGCTCGTGGTGCCGAAGCGGCTCAGCAAGCGGGCCAAGGAGCTGCTGGCCGAGCTCGATGCGGATCTCGCCGCGACGGCGGCCGCGACCGACGACGCGACGAGCTGAGACGCGAGGTTCGTCAACGCGCCGTGCCGAACCAGGCGCCGGCGCAACTGAGGCCGAAAGCGATGGGCGTGACGGCGATCACGAACACGATCGCCGCGGGCGCGAGCAGGCCGAAGAACCCGAGCAAGAGCAGCATCGCAAGCCCGGACGACATGGCCGGCTCGAGCACGCTGCGTGTCCCAGCCGCGCGCGCAATCAGGTAGCCCGCAACGGGGAACGCCGCGAGCGCCCCCGTCGCGAGCGTCGCCACCGGCACCACGATCTCTGCCCCGCCGTCGACACGGTCGATCGCCGCGAAGTCGACACCGGCGCGGCGCCCGAGCATGACAGAAATCAAGACACCGCTGAGCACCACACCGGCGTTCACGAGCACGCCGACCGACAGCCAGCGCGCGGTCAGGGGCCGGTCTTCGCGACGGAAGGCCTCACGGATCGCGTGGATCGAGGGTGCAGGCGCCGAGAGAAAGAGGCTCAGGCTCCCGCGGCTGTCGGCATCGAGCGCGGGCTCGGGCTCGCGCCACAGGAAGGCGACCGTGCCCACGAGGAAGACGATGAATGGCAGGCTCGCGAGGAGCGCCTGCGGTCCGCGGTAGAGGAAGAGCTCGTCCTGAACCGCGAGGAAGAGCGCACTCCCGAACCATACTCGCGCGAGCTGGCGCGCGCGAAACCCGCGGTCGGGCTCGCGACCGAGCACGTAGCCCCAGAGCGACGCGAGCAGGGCGAGGCCGACGCCTGCGCCAAGGAGGCGCGGCACCATCAAGAAGCTGCGGGCCGACCACGCCGCGAGGCCATGGCGAAGGACGCCAAAGCCGAGCGCCGCAGCGGTCGCGAAGAGCATGCCCTCGCGATCGGTCGGGCGGGCCGACCACCGCTCCGAGCGACGCGAGCGCCGCACGAGCCAGAAGGGCGCCATCGCTCCGGTGATGAGCGCCATCTCGAGCGGTGCGGAGACGGCAAAGCCGTAGACGAGCCAGGTCGTCGAGGCGGTGCGAGCCGCTGCGTCGAGCTCGACGAGGCGCTGCACGAAGCGCTCGAGGACGGCCGCGATGACGCCACCGACGAGCCCGCTCGCCGAAGCCGAGACGAGCAAGGGGAGCTGCCGGGCGAGCCGACGGTCGCGCGCCACGAGCACGAAGTACGCCGCGCTCGGGGTCAGCGCCGCGATCATGGCCGCGAGGACGAACAGCGCGCGCATCTGCGATCGCTTGGCTAAAAGTTAAGACCCACGCGGCCGCCGACCGAGACCGAAGAGCCGTAGCCCGACCCCTCGAGCGCCGCGGCCGTCTTCTGAGCGTCGGAGAGACTGCCGACTCGAGTCGGGTCGAGATCCGAGAGCGCAACGCCTGGGCGCGTCAAGCCCATGAACTCCCAGCTCGCGAACGGCCCTAGCGCGAACACCTTGCCGAGGTAAAAATCGAGCCCGCCGCTCACGCGGCCGTACCCGCCGTGGATCTGCGCCTTGTCCGCGAGGACATTGAAGGGGCTGTCGGCGAGGCTGCCAAAGGCGACGTACCCGCCGCCGAGCTCGGCGTGCGGCTCGAGGAAGCCGAGCGGGAGTCGGAGGCCGAGCTCACCGCCCACGCTGTACATGCGCCAATCGTCGAAGAACCCGACGCGCCCGCGCGGGCCGATGCGCAAGAAGAGAAGTTGCACTCCGAGGCCGGCGCTGACGAAGGCACCGCTCGCCTCGGTCGGGACGAGGCCTGCCGTGAGGTTCGATTTGTCGACGTCGAAGGTCTCGAGCCCGACGTGCTGGAAGCCGCCCTCCGCGTCGAGCCAGAACCACGTGAGGCCGCGACCCGAATCGGCCGCCTCGCTCGCGGCGAGCGACGATGACGCGTTGCCCGACGAGCTCGCCTCCGCATCCTCGAGGGGCGCGGGCGCCGTGAGGCCGCCGCTCGAGGGGAGGTTCGGGGCACCCTGCGCCGGCGCAGGAGCACCAGGCGGAGCCCCGGGCGCCATCGGTTGCGCCCCGGCCGTCGACGACCACGCGACCACGAACGAGGTCGCGGCCATTCGAACCCAGAAACGCATCAGTCTCCCTCCCTCTCGAGCGCCTCGAGCTGCTCGGCGCCTGTCGCGGGGGCGCTGAGGCGGTAGTCGCCGTCAAACCAGCGCGCGAGGTCGATCGTCCGGCACACCGCGGAACAGAATGGCCGCGCGTCGAGGTCGATCACGGTTCGTCGGCAGATCGGGCACGTCGGCTTGGCCATCATCGAGGCTCCGCGAGCCCGTCTATGAGCATAGCAAGCCGATGAGGCTCGCGGGGACCCGACGTCGAGCCTAGTAACCCTCGCGCGCGAGGACCGTGGCGCCGCGCGGGATCTCGTACGACGAGCCGATGACGAGGCAGGTCGCGGTGTTCTTTCGAACGCGCGTGACGATGAGCTCGCCGTACGTCTCGGCGGGGAAGCTCTCGCGGTCCGCGGCTCGAGGCGCCGACTCGTCCGCCGCCGCCGCGTCGTCTTCGATGAGCGAGCGACGCGTGCCGAGGTCGCCGGCCGACTCGGCCTCGTCGCGCCAGCGGTCGTCCCGTCGAACGGCCACGAGCCGATTGCCGACCTCGAGCCCATCGTCGCTGCCCTTGTCGATGAAGACGACCTGATCCGCTCCGTAGAACTCGTAGGGGTACGGTGCGCCGACGATGCGAGCCTGCACGCTCTTACGGTTCGGCACCGGCGTGATGCGGTCGAGGTTGCGCTCGTAGGGGGCGACCTTGCAGCCGCGGTGGATCTCGCTCATCGACTCGACGATCCGAGCGCGCGCCATCTTCGTCTTCGCGTTGTAGCGGTCGATCTCGAGGACGCCGCGCACCCAGACGTGCGGGTACTTGGTCTCGGCCGTAACCGTCCGAGGCTCGATCACCAGCAATTTCTGGCCGATCTGATACTCGCGCTCGCCGGCGAGCTGCACGTAGACCTCGTTGTCCTGCGAGAGGATCATCAGGTCGGTGGGGCTGCCGACGATCTCGCCCCACGCCGGCGTCTTGCCGTCGAGGAGAAAGCCGACGTGGCGCTGGAAGATCGTCGCCGGTAACACCTGCGGGTTCAGCCGAGCGATGTCGGCCGCGATGGTCGCTTGCTGAACGAAGGGTTCTCGCAAGCGAATGTGGTCGCCTGGGTAAATCCAATGCGGGTTCTGGATCTGTCGGTTGTACGACCAGAGCCGCGGCCAGCTGTACATGTTGCCGAAGTAGCGCTGCGAGATCTCCGACAGGGTGTCGCCGCGCTTCGCGGTGTGGAGCTCGGGGACGAACTGACCGGTCACGACGTAGGCGCTATTCGAGCCGCCTTTGATGGTGCCCGACGAGCCGCCGCCGCCTCCGCCCAGCGAGAACCCGTCGCGGCCCACCGAGCCCGCGCTCGCGGGTCGGCTCCCGGAGTCGAGCCCCGAGTTCACGTCGAAGTTCTGACCCGACGCGCCCGACCCACCTCCGCCCGGTGGAGCGTAGGGCGTGTTCGCGGACGGAGCCGTCACCTCGGTCGGCGACGAACCATCGGTCCCGGGAGGCGGCTCGGCGCCGCCTGCGGGCGTCGCGTCCTGAGCGGACGCGCCAGACGCGAAGGAGAGGACAACGGGGACGAGGATGGCGGTGAACCTAAGGTGACGCATGGGATCCTGGTGTGGCTTCACTTGCGCGGGGGCGGTGTCGTCGGTGCAGGGGTCGTCGCAGCGGGTCGTTGTACGACCGCACCGCCACGCTCGCTTCGAATCTCGGTCGCGGGACCGTCGACGGGCGTCGCCGTCCCGCCGCGTGCTCGCCGTGGATCGGACGGGTCGATGGTGACCCACCCGTCGTTTGGCCGCTCTTCGGGCGAGAGCCTCACGACCTCGAGTCGGGGCCGGTCGGAAGCAGAAGGCCGAGCGGCGCTCGGGTCGGTGGCCGTGCTTGCCGCGGTGGGGCTGCGTGCGCCCGAGGCCTCGAGCGCTTCGAGGCGCTCGCGGAGCGCGATGTTCTCGGACCGCAGGACGTGGAGCTCGCGTTTGAGCTCGCCGACGTCTTTCTTCCACGCGTCGGCATGCCCCGCGCATCCGACGAGCAGGACGAGGCAGGGGCCCGCGAGGCCCAGCTGCAGACGAAGACGGTCCATCGATCGACCTCATCCTAGGAGAGCCAACGACCTGCGGCCAAAAAGCACGGCGGCGCGCGCGCTCTTCCGGCGATCCGGCGGCTTCTGGCCCGCCGAGGGTTGCCGGTCGAGCCACGGGCCTGTAGCCTATCGGTCGAGGTGAGACTCTTGAAGACCTTCTGGATTGCCGCCATCGCGCTCGCTCCGTTCGTCGCCTGCGGAGGCTCGGGCAGCGACACCACGACCAGCTCCACGACGACCAGCACCGGCTCGGGGAGCGCCGGCTGCCTCGATTACGCCACGGCCAAGACGGGCGTATCGTTCAAGAACGACGTGGTGCCAATCTTCCAAAACTCCTGCAATTTCAGCGCGTGCCACAGCTCGACGTCGAACTCGCCGCAAGAGGATCTGGCCCTCGGCCTCGGCAAGAGCGACCAGATGACCGACGCCGAGGTGAAGGAGGTCCACGATCGTATCGTCAACGGCACCGCGGAGCGCTCGTCGCTGCCGCTCGTGACGGCAGGAGAACCCGGCGCGAGCTGGCTCCTCGCGAAGATCTCGTACTCGAGCTTCGCCGCGTGTCAGGCAATCGCCGACGAGTGTGCCCCGAAGGGCTGCGGCGGCCGGATGCCGCAGCAGCCACTCGAGGCGGACAAGATCGACATCGTCGCCGGCTGGATCAAGGACGGCGCGCCGAACAACTGAGCGCGACGTGATCGGCAGGCTGACAGGGCGCCTCGCCGAGAGCGAGCCGGACGGTTCGATCGTCCTCGACGTGAACGGCGTCGGGTACGAGCTCACGACCCCGTTGGGGACGCTCGGGCGGGCCGAGACCGCGTCCGACGGCTCGCTTACCCTGCACGTCCACACGCACGTGCGCGAGGACGCGCTCGAGCTCTTCGGCTTCGCGACCGCCTCCGACCGGGCCGTGTTTCGAACGCTCCTCGCCGTCTCCCACGTCGGCCCGAAGCTCGCGCTCAGCGTGCTCGGGGCGCTCGGCGGCAACGAGCTCGCCGCGGCGGTCGAGCGCGAGGACGTCGCCGCGTTGAAGCGAATCCCCGGCGTCGGGCTCAAGACGGCGCAGCGGATCGCCCTCGAGCTGAAAGGGAAGCTCGCCGCCCTTGCGATGGTCGCGACGGCTCCGCGACGAGCCCCGGCGCAGACGGCACCGAGCGGCGCCGAGGCCCAGCTGTCCGACGCGCTCGTCCGCATGGGTTGGAAGGCGAACGAGGTCGAGCGCGCCATCGCAGCGCTGCCCGATCTGGAGCGCCCGCTCGGGGAACTCGTCCGCGATGCGCTGGCAACCCTCTCGCGCTGAAGGTGTCAAACTCGCCTTCGACGGCCGAGTGCCCCATACTTCTGGGCTCGAGCGATGACGGCCTGCGCGAGCTGCGGCACGGAGAACGGCGAGAGCTTCCGCTTCTGCCTCGGATGTGGCGGAGTGCTGCCACGACGCGCCATGACACCCGCCCGGATCGCGGAGTCCGAGGAGCCGCCCGCGATGCATACCGCCAGCGATCCGGTGACCTGGACCTCGACCGCAGCGCCTCCACACTCCGCGCTCGAGCTCGTCGGGACCGCCACCGACGGCACCAGCACCGGCACGCACGCGCTCCCCAACGCCACGTCGAGCTTTGGGCGCGCGAGGGACGGCTTCGAGCGCGACCCTCACCTCTCGCTGCAACACCTCTCGGTCGTGCCGCATGGCGAGCGGCTTCGGGTGCGCGACGAGGGCTCGCTCAATGGGATCTTTCTGCGCTTGCGGCCAGGGCGCTCGGAGCGCCTCGTCGACGGCGTCGAGCTCCGACTCGGTCGGCAGCTCTTGCGATTCGAGGCGCTCGCGCCGCAGGCGACGGAGGACGAGGTCGAGCGCTTGGGGGCCTCGCCGGAGGGGTGCGTAGGTCGGCTCGTGGTGGTGCTCGGCCGTCGCACCACCGGAGCCGCCTTCGTCATCCGAGGCCGCGGGCTCGCGCTCGGACGCGATCGCGGGGACGTGCGCTTCCCCGAAGACGCCTTCGTCTCGGGCGCTCACTGCCGCATCGGTGTCGAAGGCCGCGACGTGTTCCTCACCGATCTTGGAAGCTCGAACGGGACCTTCCTCAGACTCCGCGACGAAGCCGAGCTCGGCCCCGGCGACGTGCTGCTCGCCGGCCAACAGCTCCTCCGCGTCGCGCTCGCATCCCGATGACCACCGAAGCTCGCCCCCATGTGCTCGTCGTCGCCGCCGTCCTGCGCCGCCGCAACACCTACCTCATCACGCAGCGACGACCGAACGCCGTGCTGCCGCTCCTCTGGGAGTTCCCTGGTGGACGCGTCGAGCCAGGTGAGACGGACGAGGCCGCCCTCGTCCGCGAGCTTCGTCATAGGCTCGACGTCGAGGTCACAGTCGGTGAGCGCCTCGGCCTCGAGACCCACACCTACGACGGCTACGTGGTCGAGCTCCGCACCTACGAGTGCACGCTGCGCTCGGGCGAGCCCGTCGCCAAGAACGTGCAGTCGTTCGCCTGGGTGACGAGCGACGATTTCGACGCCTACTCCTTCACGCCGCCCGACGAGGCCAGCGTGGCGAAGCTGCTGGGGCTGCGTCCGGTGGGAGACTGAGCCACGCGGCGTCGCGACCCGACCACAACGGTGCTAGTGATTTCGGTTGGAACGCGATGAGAGCCCGTTACCTGCTACTGCTCGGCTTCGGGCCGGCCATCGCCGCCGCCGCCTGCGCATACCCGGAGTTCGAGTACGAGTGTCGCTTCGGGACCGATGAGGGGTGTGCCTACGGCCTGCGCTGCGCACTCCTCGACGCGACGTCCATGTCCTTCGGCTGCGTCGAGGCAGGGCCGAAGCAAGCGTGGCAGCGCTGCAGCAGCGACGCCGACTGCGCGACCGGCACGCTCTGCGATCTGCGCTACCTCGCCTGCAAGCCGGTCTGCTCGAGCGCGACGGACTGTCGCTTCACCGTCAACGACGGCGCCGCGAGCTACGAGGTGCAAGGAGAGTGCATCGACGCGCTCGGCGGCAATGGGAAGCCCCTCGGCTCCGGCCTCAAGCACTGCACGGCGTCGTGCGAGCCGAAATCGGCGAGCCCGTGCGACAAAGGGAGCAACGTGAAGTGCTTCCTCCGCCAGAACCTGGGCTTCGACTGCGGACTCGGCGGCCTCAGCGGACTCGGGCAGGGGTGCGGCGACGCGCTCGACTGCGGCGTCGGGCTCGTCTGCGTCAAGGTCAACGGCGCCGGCGTCTGCGCGGCCTGGTGCGACAACGTGAACGGAACGTGCCAGGGAACGAACGGCGTGTGCGTCGGCTTCTCCTCGCCCCTCTCTTATACGAAGGGAGCGTCCGGAAACGTCCAGTACGGCGCCTGCGCCCCCTAGGCCTCCGGCTCGTCGACGACGAGTGGCGCCTGCTCGAAACGCGCGCGGATCCGGTTGATCGTCGTGAGCAGATGACCACGACGGAGGAGCGCGCGCTCGAACCGCCGCTTGCCCGGAACGTCGAGGAGGAAGATCCCGACGAGCAGGGTGAGCAGGCCTTGGCCCGGCACACCGGGGAGCGCCATCACCACCCCCGCTGCGAGGAGCACGAGCCCGAGGAGATTCTTCGCGAGGAGGTAGGCGGCACGGCCGATCGGCGAGGTGAAGCGCGCGCCGAGACCATCGGTCTGCCCGAGGAAATACCGCGGCGGGATGCGTACGAGGAAGGCGACCACGAGCGCGGACGAGGCGAGCGTGCTCGCGACGAGGACGAGCGCGGCGACGAGCCACCTGTCGCGCGTCATGCCCGAGCTCGTCGGCTCAACGGTTCATCCCGAGCTCGTCGAAGAGGAACGAGTACATGTCGACGCTCCGCTCGACGCTCTTCTTGATCATGTCGCCGCCGCCGTGACCGGCGTTCGTCTCGATCCGAACCAGGACTCGGGACTCTCCGCGGCGCGCCTCGAGCACCGCCGCGGCGAACTTGCGCGCGTGGAGCGGGTCGACGCGGTCATCGCTATCCGCCGTCAACATGAGGAGCGCTGGGTACGCGGTCCCCGGGCTCACGCGGTGGTACGGCGAATAGGCGTGGAGCGCGCGAAACTGCGCCGCATCCTCCGAGGTCCCGTACTCGCTGATCCAGGTCCGACCCGAGCCGAAGCGGTGGTACCGCACCATATCGAGGAGCGGGACCGCGCACACCACCGCGCGAAACAGCTCGGGGCGCTGGGTCATGGCGGCGCCGACGAGCAGCCCACCGTTCGAACCGCCCGAGATCGCGAGGCGCTCGGGCTTGGTGTAGCCGTTCGCGACGAGCCAGTCGGCTCCAGCGAGGAAGTCGTCGAACACGTTCTGCTTTTTCTCGAGCATCCCCGCGCGGTGCCAATCCTCTCCGTACTCGCCGCCGCCGCGCAGGTTCGGCAGCGCAAATCCACCGCCGCGCTCGAGCCACGCAAAGAGCGACCCGTTGAACGCGGGGACCTTCGCTATCTTGAAGCCTCCGTAGCCGTTCAGCAGGAACGGCGTCGATCCATCGCGCGGCAAGTCGCGGCGCCGCACGACGAACATCGTGATGGGCGTCCCATCCTTCGAAGGGTAGGTGACTTGCTCGACCACAAACGGCGACGGATCGACCGGCACCTTCACCTCGAAGAAGGGCTTTCGACCTCCGCGCTTGACCGACGTCTCGAAGACGTTGCGCGGCTCGAGGAACGACTCGTACGCGTAGTAGGCCTCGTCGTCCTCGGGGTTGCCGACGATCGAGGAGAGCGTCCCGATGCTTGGCGTCTCGATCGTCCGCACGAGCTTCCCATCGAGCTCGTGGATCGCGAGCCGGCTCGAGGCCTTGTCAAGGACCCGGAGGGCGAGCTTGCCTCCGACGACGCGGACGTCCTCGAGCACGCCCTTCGGCTCCTCGGGGATCAGCGCTCTCCACGAGGCGAGATCGGTCTTTCGCGCGGGGTCGACCAGCATGAGCCGATAGCGCGGCGCGTTGTGGTCGGTGTGGACGTAGAAGCGCCCGCCATGCGCCGTCGCGTCAAAATGAGCGTCGACGCCGACGACGAGCGGCTGCCACTCGCGGTGGCGCGACAGGTCCTTGAAGTAGAGGTCGTTGCGGGTCCATCCATGGTGGATCGAGAGGACGAGGAAGCGTCCGTCGCGGGAGACCTCGGCGCCGATGAACGTGCGCGGATCACCCGTCTTTTCTCGAACGAGGGCGTCCTCCTTCGGGTCGGTCCCGAGCCGATGAAAGTAGACGGCCGCTTCGCCTGGGAGGCGGTCGACCGGGATGCTCGGGTCGACCGGCAGGCGCGTGTAGTAAAAGCCGGTCCCCTTCGGCTCCCACGAGGGAGCCGCGTATTTGGCGCCCGGGATCGTGTCGGTCGTCGAGACGGCGCCCGTCGCGACGTCCATCACCTGGATCGTCGCGTCATCCTTGTTGTTCGCGCTGACCTTGTACGCGACCTTGTGGCCGTCGAGCGACGGGTACACGCCCTGCAGCGCGACGCTACCGTCGGCGCTCATGGTGTTCGGGTCGAGGAGCACGCGCGGCGCGCCGTCCTTGCCTTCGCGGACGTAGTGAACGGCCTTCTCCTTGTCGCGGTGCTGCTGGCTCCAGAAGATGCGCTTGCCGAAGCGCCGCGGCGGCGACACCGACTCGACATAAGCGAGCTCTTCGAGCCGCACCGCGAGGCCCACGCGCCCAGGCAAGGCCTCGAGGTGACGCCGCGTGTAGCGGTCGTAGCGCGCGAGCCAATCCTTGGTCGTCGGCGACGAGGGGTCCTCGAGCTCGCGGTAGGGATCCGCGACCGAGACGCCATGCAGCACGTCGACCGTCAAGGACCGCGCGGCACGAGGCGGCCCAGCGGGCGCGTGAGTCGGTGCGATCGGTGCGGCGCGGCCCGGCGAAGGTGTGGCGTCGCCAGTCGAAGACAAAGCCGAGAGCGCGGGAGCCTCCGCGGGTCGACACGCGCACAGCCAGCCGAGGACGAACCATGTTCGGAGCCGCATGGCCCGCACATAGCGCGAAGGCCTCGTCGCGGCGAGCCGGAGCAGCGGCGCAATGCCGCCGGGCCGCGCCCGGCTCAGTTGAACACAGGACGAAGTCGAGACTTCACTGGGGCCGCCCGCGGCGGGCTCCCTCGCGTGAAGCGCGCCACCCCCTCCTCGAGCAGGGCTTGGGCTCGCGCGAGCACGAGCGCCTCTTCGGCCTGCGTGAGGCTCTCGTGGTCACTCCGAGCGGCGGCTAGATTCCCCTCGAGGGCGCGCGCGCGAGCGATCGCGCCGACCAGTCGCTGGACCGCGGAGAACGACGCGCTCATCACGGAGCCATCCGCGACACCGAACGAGCTCTCTCCACGGCGCACGCGCTCGATGTGCTCGACCTCGGCGCGAAGCTCGGCCACGAGGCCCACCAACTCTGCCGAGGCCTGCGTGAGCGGGTGACCCGCGTCGGCGACCTCCGCGAGCTTGCGCATGCGCTCGATCACGCCGCCGATCGCAGGGGTCGCGTCCTCGCTCGGGACGATGCGAAGACGCCCGTTCGCGAGCCGCGCCTGCAGCGCATCCGAGATCTCCATGAACTCCCGGTCACCGCTGCGCTGCGGAATCCGAAAGCCACTCGACAGCCGGGTGAACGTCGATCGCACGAGGCGAAGCCGCGGCTCACTCGCCGCGTCGCGAGTCCCCTCGCTCGGTGCCGAGACACCGTCGGTGGACTTCCCGTGCTCTCGATCGTCTGCCATGCCCGCAAGCCCTCAGATTGCACGCCCGGCGGCGTGCTGCGGAACGCATCTCTGCTCGTAAGGTCGAACGGCCAGACGCTGTAAAACTTGAGCGCTCCGAGAGAATTTCTTGAGGGCCGCGGGGCGACGACGACAAAAAGCGCACGCCGCAGCGCGACGCCCTCGGTCGAGAGAGCGTCACGTGCGGCGCGAGCTGTCACGCGTGGCGGAGCCGAAGCGCCGCCGTCGCGGTCAGCGCAGGAGCGAGAGCGCGAGGCTCGGCTGCTGGTTCGCCTGGGCGAGCACCGAGGTACCAGCTTGTAGGAGCACCTGCGAGCGCGCGAGCATCGACGTCTCTTCCGCGACGTCGACGTCGCGGATCGCGCTGTTCGCAGCCTCGAGGTTCGTGCGGATCGTCTGGGCCGAGGTGAGCGCGATCTGGAGCCGGTTCGCCGCGCCGCCGAAGTTCGCGCGCTTCGTCGAGACCGTGGTGAGCGCGGAGTCGAGCGCGCTGATCGCGGCATTAGACAAAGCGCTGTTGCTGCCGCTCACTGCAGTACCAGCCGTAATGCCTAGGGACGTTGTTCCGATGCCGCCGAAGGAAACCGAGATGGTATCGCTCGTGGTCGTCGTCACGCCGACCTGGAAGCTTATGTTCGCCGCGGCACCATGGAGGAGCTCCTTGCCGTTGAACTCCGTCGCAGCTGCGAGGCGGTCGATCTCGCCCTTCAGCAACTGGAACTCGGTGTTGATGTAGCCGCGATCGGTCGAGTTGAGGTCGCCGTTCGCGCTCTGCACCGCGAGTTCGCGCATGCGGATGACAATGCCGCTGATCTCGCCGAGGCCGCTCTCGGCGGTCTTGGCCATGTTGAGGCCGCTCGACGTGTTGCGCTCGGCAACCGAGTAGCTTCGGATGCGCGCCTTCAAGCCTTCGCTGACGCCAAGGCCGGCAGCGTCGTCGGCTGCGGTGTTGATGCGAAAGCCGCTCGAGAGTCTCTCGAACGACCTTTGCATTTTGTTTTGGGTTCGGCTCAGCGCACGCTGAGCCTCGAGGGATGAAATGTTGCTATTGATGTAGAGCGGCATGTCCAACTCCTTCGTAGAGCTGCCACGCTTCCCGCCGTCATCATGACGGCATAGGGGATGCTAAGAGGGTCCCGCCAGGTTCCCTCCTAATCTTTACGAACGACACGAGCGTCGAGAACTTTAGGGCGATTCCCGTCGCGGCGCCGAATCTGCCCAGAAATCCTCGGCATTTCGGCGCACAAAAAGTCGACGCCCGCGCCTTCCGGGTAGGGAAGGTCGCGGGCGGGACGCGAGCGAGCGCCTCGCGGGTCAGCCGAGGAGCTGGAGCGCGAGCTGCGGCGCCTGGTTCGCCTGC
Organism: Deltaproteobacteria bacterium; assembly: GCA_016875405.1. Lineage (GTDB taxonomy): Bacteria > Myxococcota_A > Polyangia > Polyangiales > Polyangiaceae > SYFR01. Next base: position 25,197 of record VGRJ01000050.1, read on the forward strand.
GCCAGCACGGACGTGCCGGCTTGCAGCAAGACCTGCGAGCGCGCGAGGATCGAGGTCTCTTCGGCGATGTCGACGTCGCGGATCGAGCTGTTCGCCGCCTCGAGGTTCGTGCGCATCGTCTGCGAGTTGGTGACCGAGATGCTGAGGCGGTTCTGCGCCGCACCGAACGTCGCGCGAGACGTCGACACCGACGTAAGCGCGGCGTCGATCGCGTCGATCGCGGCCGTCGCGTTCGTCGCGTCGGTGCCGTCGAGACTCACGCCCGAGGTGAGGCCAAGGTTCGTCGTGCTGATGCCGCCGAAGCTGATGTCGATGGTGTCGTTCGGCGTGGTGCCGATGCCGACCTGGAACCGGATGTCGGCCGCGGTCCCCGAGAGGAGCGCGACGCCGTTGAAGTCGGTAGAGTTCGCGACGCGATCGATCTCGTCCTTCAGCAGCTGAAACTCGGTGTCGATGTAGCTGCGGTCCGTCGAGGTGAGGTCACCGTTCGCGCTCTGAACCGCGAGCTCGCGCATGCGCTGCACGATGCCGCTGATTTCGCCGAGACCGCCTTCGGCCGTGCGCGTCATGCCGATCGCGTTGTTGGTGTTGCGCTCTGCGACGCGGAAGCTGCGGATGCGGGCCTTCAGAGACTCGCTGACGCCGAGGCCGGCAGCGTCGTCGGACGCCGCGTTGATCCGGAAGCCGCTCGACAACCGCTGGAAAGATTGCGCGAGGTTGCGCTGGGTGATGCCGAGGGTTCGCTGAGCATCGAGGGAGGCAGCGTTCGTATTGATGATGAGAGCCATGACAACAAAACTCCTTCGTAGAGTTTTCTCACCGAGGTGAGTGCTCTTGACGCCGTCCTCATGACGACGGTTCGAGCGTGGGCGCGGTTCCCGCCAAGGTCCCGCAACCCCTCGAAACGGTCACCCCCAGGGACCCTTGAGGCCACGCGGTCGATTTTTTCGTGGCGACACCGACGGGTGTGCAGCGCTCGCCATCGCGCACTACGCTTCGGGGCGATGAGCGAGCCGACCTCTCGACGCGAGCAATACCTCCGAGGACTCGAGGCCTACACGCGCGGCGATCACCGCGAGGCGGGCCTCGCCTGGGAGGCCCTCTGGCGCGACGAGCCGCACCTCGAGCTGAGCCGTCTCTTGCAGTCGCTCGTCCAGCTCGCGAGCGCGCTCCACAAGGCGCGGGATCCTCGTCGCGCCGCCGGCGCGACGCGCCTCGTCGAGCTCGCGGCGGAGCGGCTCGCGGAGCTTCCCGACGTCGTGCTCGGGCTGGACGTGCGCGGCCTCGAGGGAGCGTTGCCTGCGCTCCGCGAGGCGATGCTCCGCGCGCTCGCGGCGACACCACCAGAGGCGATTGACGAATGTCACGCTCCGACACTGGTCCACCTCGGCGAGGTGGGGCCCTGGATCGAGCTCGTCGCCTCGCCGACGGTGCCCACGGCGGCGCGGAGCGCGTGGTTCGAGGGTGGGCTGGCGGCGTACGCCCGCGGGGATTTCTTCGACGCGCACGAGCTCTGGGAGCAGCTCTGGCGGGACGAGCGCGAGGACGATCCCAAGCAGCTCTTGCAGGGGCTGATTCAAATCGCGGCCGCGATGCACAAGGCGCAGGTCGAAGAGAAGCCGGGGCCCGCCGCGAGCCTGTTGCGCCGTGCGACGCTGCGCCTCTCGGTGTTGCCGCAAGACTACTTCGGGCTCGAGCTCGGGCGGCTCGTGCGGGACGCCCAGCGAGCCGAGGCGCACCTCGCGACGCTCGCGACGACCCCGAGCGGAACGAGGCGACTCGAGGTGGAGCTCATTCCCCCGATCGAGCGCGTGCGCTCTCCAGCTTCATGAGCAGCGCACGTGCGTCGAGGTAGCTCTCGACGCGGTCGAGCTCGACCCCTCTCGGGTCGAGCAGGAGCAGCGTCGGCAGGCCGCGCACCCGATGACGCCGCTGCTGCTCGCGGTTCGCGCGGCTCTCCTCGGTGACGTCGATTCGGAGGGCGACGAAATGCTCGGCGAGGAAGGTGCGCACCGCGGCGTCCTCGAGCGTGTCGGCTTCGAGGAGCTTGCACGGCACGCACCACTCGGCCGTCACGTCGATCAGCATCGGGCGATGCAGCCTGCGGGCCGCCTCGACGGCGGCGGCCTCGTCGCGGTGCCATGGCCCCTCGATCGCCGCTTGACGCAGCTCGGCGTCGGGGAGCTCACCGGGTTCGTCGGGCGCGCCACCGGAGCTCACCTCTACCGTCGAGGTCGGGGGCGGAAGAGGGGCGCGTGCGACCGGCATGCGCCAGGGGCTCGACGGCGGGGCGCAGCCCGTGACGGCAGCGAGACCGAGCCACGCGAGGGCCGGACGAGCGGCCATCGTGCGGTCAGCGGCGACGGCCGAGGAGACGGAGCAGGTAGAGGAACAGGTTGATGAAGTCGAGGTACAGGATGAGCGCGCCGTGGATCGCTTCCTTGTGGTCCTCGTCCGTCCCGGCGTTGCCGATGACGTTGAGCTTCTTGATCTTCTGGGTGTCGTAGGCGATGAGGCAGGTGAACACGATAACGCCCACGAAGGTCATGAGCCAATGAAGCATCGGGCTCGCGAGGAACAGGTTCACGAGCGACCCGATGAGGAGGCCGATGAGGCCCATCATCGCGAAGTGGCCGAGGCCCGACAGCTCCTTCTTCGTGAGGTAGCCGTACGCGCTCATCGCCGCGAAGGTCCCGCCGGTGACGAAGAAGGTCGTCGCGATCGACTGCTGCGTGTAGACGAGGAAGATCGCCGCGAGGGTGAGGCCGTTGACGATCGCGTAGCTGAGGAGCAGCCCGCCCGCCACGAAGGCGTTCACCCGGCGGACGATGCTCGAGAACGACCACACCATCACGAGTTCCGCGAACAAGAGCCCGTAGAACACGACGGGGTTGCCGAGGATCACGCGGGTCAACAGCTCGCTCGACGACACGCCGAGCGCCGTCACGCCCGTCGCGGCGAGGCCGGACGCCATGAACAGGTAGACCTTGCGGAGGAAGGCGGCGTTGTCTTCGGCGACGAGCGAGTCGTAGTTGGCGTGGACGCTGTGCGGGTCGAAGCGGCTCATGACGGTCTCCCTGGATCTCGGTGTACCACGCGGCTCCTCGCTCGGCGCACAAACGCGCGCGCCGCCGCCTCCTCTCGGGAAGCGACGGCGGGCACGCGCTGCGCGGGCTCAGCCCTTCTCGCTGGGGACCGGCTCGGGGAGCGGCTCGGGATCACCGCCGCCACAACCTCCGTCCTCGACGCAGACGAGGTCGCACACCGCGGGGCAAGCCTGGTCCTCGGCGCACAGCACGTCCTGGCAGATCCACTCCTCGTGGAAGCCGGGGGCGCAGCCCTCCGGGACGCAGGAGAGGTAGCAGGAGGGGGCGGGAACCGCGCATGCCTCACCGGGGGCGCAGTCGACCACCGGCGCCGTCTCGCACACCTTCTCGAGGCGGTGGCCGGGACCGCAGTCGTCGTCCGCCACGCACTGGTCGTAGCAGACGGGCTCCGCGGGCGGGGGCACCGCGCAGTCCGCATTGGGCGGGCAGTCCGGCACGCCCTGGGCGACGGCTTCGCAGATCGTCTCGACGTGGTAGCCGGGCCCGCAGACGTTGTCCGGGACGCACTGGTCGAAGCAGGTCGGCGGGGGCGGTGCCGGGCAGTCCTGGTCGGGCTGGCAGTCGGGCATCCCGAACGCATAGGCCTCGCAGACCTGCTCCAGGTGGAAGCCCGGCTCGCAGCCGTCGGCGGGCGCGCACTGCAGCTCGCACGAGGGCTCCGGGAGAACACAGTCGGCGCCCTCGAGGCACCCGATGAGCGGGGTGACGCACACCTCGACCAGCTTCTCGCCGGGCGCGCAGTCGTTCGGCATCGGGGTCTCGTAGACGACGTCGCCGAAGCAGCCGCCCTTCGCGCCGGTCAGGCCGAAGAACGCGGTCAGGGCGAGCATGGCGGTCGAAATGCGGGAGGAAGCGTTGCGGGCGTTGAAGGGGCTCACGGGGTACCTCGCTGGGGGTGTCGGTGGAGTCTGTCGTAGGGACGAGGAGCGTCTTTGCGAGGCCCGTGCCAACTCGCGCAAGACCGTGAATTTGGGCCAAACTCACGGATTTTCGATGATCTGGCGGAACGGCGCACCGTGGGGGAGGGGCGGGTGAAGCGCGCTCCATGGCGCAGCCGTCGGCACAACCGTCCATTTGACACACTTTGGCCCGAAACTGGCTCACCGTGGGTTCGGCGGCCCGGGGCGCGCTCGCAGGCGCCTTCGCGACGGGCCCTCCCCGCCCAGGACGGCGAGGCCAAGCTCGGCGACGGACCATGTCGGGGAGTCGGTCGGCGTCCTCACGCACAGCAGACGAAGTCGCGGCCCTCGGCGAGGCCCATCCCGACGAGCGCCGTGCGGATCGTCGTGCGGGCAGCCAAGCCGGCGACGCTGACCAGGACGGGCAGGTCGCCCCGAAGCGAAAGGAGCTGGTTCGGCGGGACGACCGGGGCGCCGTCGATCCGCTGGCCGAGCCGGCCCGGGTGGACCTCGACGATGGCGTGCGGGCGCTTTCCGTGGCGGGCGAGGGCCGCCCGCAGCGCCCGACCGGTGCCGCCGTGACCCCAGAGGACGTAGCCTTCCTGCCCTGCGAGAAACTGCGCCGCGAGGTGATGGGCGCGGCAGCGCACGAAGCGGTCGAGCCCGTAGGTCGGGTCGGTCCGGGAGAGGCGCGTGGGTCGGTCCCGCCAGAGCAACAGGCGCCGCGGCACGACGTCGAGCCGGGCGCCACGCGCGAGGAGGCGCAGCACGAGATCCCAGTCCTCGGGCCAACCTGCGTCGCGGTAGCCCACGTCGCGGAGCAGCTCGCGCCGGATGGCGAGCGTGGGATGGGCAATCGGGCATTCGACGTAGGCGTCCGCCCGCAAGCGTGCGGGTGAATCGATGGCGTTGAGCCAGCGCTCGTACGCGCGGCGGCCGTCGCTGAGCTGGGCGCGCGGAAAGAGCCGGACGTGGCAGCCGACCGCGTCGGCCCGTTCGAGCGCCGCGAGCTGCAGCGCGAGGCGCTCCCGATGCATGACGTCGTCCGCGTCCATCCGAACGACGATGGGCGCCCGGCACGCCTCGAGGCCCCGCATCAGGGTCGGAACGAGCCCCTGGTGAGGCCCGTCGAGGACTCGGAAGCGCGGATCCCGCAGCGCGAACGCGCGGGCAAGCTCGAGCGAGCCGTCGGTCGATCCGTCGTCGACCACCACGCACTCGAGATCGGCGGCAGTCTGGCGCGCGACGCTGTGCAGGCACGCCTCGAGCGTCCCCGCGGCCTCGAAGACCGGCAAGAGGACGCTCGCGCGCGGGCTCAATTCGGGACGGGCTCGGTCGCGACCGGGACGCCGGCCTTCAAGATCCACCGGAACCTGTCGATGAGCGTCGTGCTGTCGAGGACGCCGTCGCCCGAGTCGTAGACGCCCCAGCGCAGCTTGATGACGCTGCTCTTCTTGCCGCTGGGCGTCACCGGCGCCTGGCTCGTGAGCCAGCTCGTCGCGCCGTGGTCCTGACCGAACGAGCCGCCGGTGTCGAAGCCGAAGCCCGTGCCGAGCAGCTCGGCGTTGCCCAGCGCGCAGTTGAAGGTCTTGCCACCCGCGGAGCACGGCTGAGGCGGGTTGCCGGGGCAGCCGCAGACGTCGATGAAGGCGTTGTTGACGCTGATCGGGTTGCCCATCGCGTCGAAGGAGATGTTGCCGTCCTTCTGGTTGGCCGGGAACGGCTCGAGCAGCGCGACGAAGAAGTCGTTGAACTGCGAGCAGACGAAGCCTGGCCACTCGTAGGTGAAGAAGTTGAAGTCGAACGCGAGGCCGTGCGCGTTCGTCGGGACGCGCAGCTCGACCTCGAGCGCAGCGCCGTCGTGCGGCTCGCCAGTCAACGTCCCCGGGCACGCGGGCGACTCCTTCGGGAAGCCGAAGGGATGCTTACTTTCGAAATTCTTGTCGAAGCCGCTCGGGCTCTTGTAGCCGACGGTATCCGGCTCGCGCGCCGTCCCGCTCGACAGGGCGAGCAGGCGCGCGCCCTCGCGCACCTTCACCACGGACCCGAACTTCAGCAGCACGCCGTGGCCGAGGTGAAACTCCTCCTCGAAGCCCGCAGGGACGGGGGCGCCGTCCGGCAGCACCCACTTGGCGCCGACGAGCCCCCAGTCCTTCGAGCCG
>VGRJ01000051.1 GCA_016875405.1 Deltaproteobacteria bacterium
GGCGCTCCGGGAGGCGGAGGAGGCGCACCGTAAGGTGACGGCGCTCCGGGAGGCGGAGGAGGCGCACCGTAAGGCGCCGGCCCTCCGGGAGGCGGAGGAGGCGCTCCGTAAGGCGCGGGTCCTCCGGGAGGCGGAGGAGGCGCTCCGTAAGCGGCGGGCGCTCCGGGAGGCGGAGGAGGCGCTCCGTAAGGCGCGGGTCCTCCGGGAGGCGGAGGAGGCGCACCCGGGATCCCCGAACGCTGCGTGCTCATCGGAACGCCAGGGGGCGGAGGCGGCGCACCGTAGGGCGCCGCTGCTCCGGGAGGCGGGGGTGGCGCGCCGGGGACCCCCGGACGCTGCATGCTCATCGGAGCACCGGGAGGCGGGGGTGGCGGCGCACCGTAGTGCGCCGGTGCTCCGGGAGGCGGGGGTGGCGCGCCGGGCAGCCCAGGTGCCCGAAAGGCAGGGGCTTGTGGCGGTGCCGGGATGTTCGGCATCGCTGCGCCGCCAGGCGCGGGCGGAGCAGGCGGGCGTGAAGCACCGGGCGGCTTCGGGGGCATGCCGGGGATCCCCGCACCTGGAGGCGGCGGCGGAGCACCCGGACGAGCGCCGGGCATCATGCCTGGAGGCGGAGGCGCACCGTAACCGACGGGTCCTCCCGGCGGCGGCGGCGGCGGCGCACCGTAACCGGCGGCTCCTCCCGGCGGCGGAGGCGGCGGCGCTCCGTAAGCGGCGGGCGCACCGGGCGGCGAGGGAGGCGCGGCCGCAGCGGCGGGCGCCCCCGGAGCACCGGCGGTGCCGTAGGTACGCTGCCGAGCGTACTGCTTCATCGACTCGTTGATCAGGTAGTCGACCGAGCACTCGAGCTCGCGCGCCATCTGCTCGAACGTGTCCCACAGCACGTCGCGGCACTGGAAGGTCCGCGCGCTCTTCTTGTTCGGATCGCCGCTCATTCCTGAATCCACTTTGGCACCTGCTCCGTTCCGTGGTCGTCGTCTGTACGGTGTCGTCTCGGTGAACTTCCGTCGGGCGCGCGGTCAGCGCGCGGCCTCGCCTGCCTGGGCGTCCTTCGCTGGGGGAGACGCATCCTTGGCCTTCTCGTCCTTCTTCTCTTCCTTCTTCGGAACGCGATTCACTACCTGCGGCATCACGCAGTGGGTGACGAACTCGCCTAGATTGGTGACGTCCTTCTTCGTCTCCTTCTTGTCCGCGCCGACCGAGATGCACTCCCACGAGCAGTCGTTCGTTTCCTTCTCGTCGCACTTCGGGAGCTTGTCCCTGTCGTTCGCGAAGGGCTTCAACGTCGGGACGTCGAGCTTGCTGCCGTTGATGAGGAAGTACGAAAGCGCGGTCACCTGGACGATCGCCTTTTCGTGCTTGAAGTAGCCCTTCAGCTTCGCGAGGGGATCGCCCTCTTTCAAGTCCGCGATGTACGCCGCGTACGTACGCGCTTCCATCGGGTTGAAGTTCTTCTTGGCGCGGCGACCGAGCTCCTCGAGGAACTCGCCGATGTGCTCGACCTTCGACATCTGGAGGATCGTCGACCCGGCGAGTCGGCGCACCTGCCAGTCCTCGAGCTCGAGCATCTCGTAGAGCGACTTCACTACCGCCTCACGCGGGAGCTGCTTCAGCAGGCGGAAGGCGAGATCGATGACTGGCTTCGGGGTCTCCTTGTCCTTCGCGAGCGCGACGAGCGCGCCGATGCTGCGCGAGTCCTTCTTGTCGATGCGGTTCTCGAGGGTCTGGAGGGCCCCCGAGCGTAGCTTCTGACTACGACCCTTCTCGCCCGCGAGCTTCAGCGAGTAGTCCGTGACGGACTGGCCTCCGACCTTCTTCATCGCGGCGAAGACCTTGAGCATGGTCTCCTCCTGATAGTCGGACATCTGCTGCTGGAACTGCTTCTCGGTCGGGGTGACCTGAGCTTTCTCGTTCGCCGCCTTGACCTCGGGCTCCTTCTCCTTGCGCCACGCGTCAGAGGCCACGTACTGAACGACCTCGACGAGGCGCTTGCTGCCCTCTTCCCGCGTCTTCGAGTCGGCGAGCTTGTCGACGAGATCGGCCATCTTCGTCAGGTCACGGATGCTGTTCCGGTCCATCTGAACCGGGAGCTTCTCGACCGAGCTCGGGCCGATCAGGCGGAGCAGCTGCTCCATGCCGAACATCTGGGACTGATCGTTCAGCTTGCGCGTGAAGTCGACCATTGCCCAGTCGCGCAGCGCGCTCAGCAGCTGCTGCTTCAGGGCCGGATCGGTGACGATCGGCGTCTTGTCGTAGGTGAGCAGCATGTGCGCCGCGTCCTTGTATTTGTACGAAGGGTCGGCGACCGCCTGACCGGCCTGCGCGGGTGCCGGGGCGGGCTTCTTCAGTTCCTCGATCATGCGCGGGATGAGGCCGGCAACGAGGCGCGCGCGCGTCTCGGGCGACAGGCTCGTCTTCGCACACGGCTCGTCCTTCTTCTTCTCGACCCACGCGGCGTCGCAGACGAGCGCTCCGTTCACGAGGCGCTCGATCCCGACGCGCTGCCCCTTGACGGGCTTCATGTCGATGAGCGCCATCGCCGCGCCGACACGCAGGTCCTGCGAGTACTTGTCGAACAAGACGACCGCAGAGAGGCGCTTGGGGCCCTCCGTCGTCTTCTCCCAGCGCTCGAGATCCGAGGGGGTGACGGCGCAGCCGAGCGCACCGGTTGCCGCGGCCGCGAGAGCGAGAGCCCCCGCGGAGTTCCTGAGCGCGCCGCAGCGCGAGCGAGTCTGTCGGGATGCCATGAGGTACGTGGGTTCGAGGCTGCGGAATGCTACCCTTCGGCACCAGCCGATTGGAAGAGTTTCCAGAGCGGAAATCCTGTTGGGGTCGCGCATGTGAACGCCTGCACAGCGCTCGAGACGGCAAACTTGCGCGGTCGCATTGAACCGAGCTACACGCACCTTGTAGGTAGTTGTAGGCATGGCATTCACCCTGTCCGCCATCCGGTCGCTCTGGCCGAGTCGTCGCGTCGAGACCGAGGAGGCCCTTCGCTCTTCGCGGCCCGTGCGCGTGTCGCTGCCGCCGTCGAGCCCTCCGAGCGAGGCGCCTCGCCCGTCGCGCTCGATGCGGCGAGCGCGCACCTACGCGCGCGAAGCTGGCGCGCTCGTGCTCATCGCCACCGGCCTCTTCCTGAGCCTCGCGCTGGGGTCGTACGAGGCGGATCCGCTGCGCCCCGAGGTCCAGGGTCCCGACTGGGTCGGCCCGGTTGGGAACGTGGTCGCGGGCGCGCTCGTACACGCGATCGGCGCGGTGGCACTGCTCGTCCCACTCGAGCTCATGCTGTTGTCGCGGCCGCTGCTCGCAGACCGCAAGCTGGAGCTCCGCGTGACACGTGCGAGCGGCGACGTGCTCGTCGCGGTGGTCCTCGCGTCGCTGGTTCACATCGCGTTTCCGCGCGCGACGGCGTTCGGGGAGATGGCCCTCGGCGGCTACGTCGGTGACCTGTTCGGCGGCGTGATGCGGAGCCTCTTTTCGACGGTGGGGTCGTACCTCATCGGGCTGACCGTGGTCGGGCTCATCCTCGTCGAGCGCTCGGCGTTCTCCTTCATCGCCGCGATGCAGGGGCTGCGTCGCTGGCTCGTGGCGGCGCGTGAGCGCGCGGGCCAAGAGGCCGGCGCCGTGGCCGAGGCGTGGGCGAAGGCGCGTGCGGCCGAGGCCGAGCGACGAGCCGCCGAAGAGCGGGAGGACGCGCCGCTGATCGTCGCGCCCGAGCGCGTCGACGAGATCCTCGCTGTCTACGCCGACGAGAACGACGCGGACGACGCTCTTCCGCGGCCGGTGCGGCGCGCAGAGCCGAGGGCCCCGAGCGCGGCCGAGCGGCGGGGCGCCGCCGCCGCGAAGCGCGCCGAGCCGAAGGCGGACCCGCGCGACCTTGAGACGCCGCTGCCCGACTTCCCGGTGAATGACGTCGCGACGCCCTCGCCGATGGACGCCCGTGACGGCGCCGACGACGAGGAGGGCCGCCGGATGGAGGAGTCCGTCGACGACAGCGACGCCGACGATCGACCGACCGACGTCGGCCTCCACGAGAGCCTCGCCGCGGACGTGCCCGCGGTGCGCGAGGACGCTGCGGCGCTCGAAGGCGACGTCGCGGTCGAAGGCGAGGCGCAGGAGGCCAGCCTGCTCGAGGAGGACGCGCCGATCCCGCTCGACGAAGCGACGGAAGACGACGCGACGACGAAGCGCCGCGCGCGCCCCGCGAAGGGCCCCGCCGAGCCGGTGATCGTCGACACGTCGCAGGTGACGAAGACCGAGAAGGCGAAGCGTCCGCGCGCGGGTGCGGCCTCAAAGACGGGCTTCGTGCTCCCGTCGACCGAGCTGCTCGAGCCTGTCGTCGTCGACGTGAACGCGCCGAGCAAGGAACAGCTCCACGAGACCGCGCGCCTGCTCGAAAAGACGCTCAGCGATTACAAGATCGAGGGCAAAGTCCGAGAGATCTGGCCCGGGCCCACGGTGACGATGTACGAGGTCGCGCCCGCACCGGGCACCAAGGTGTCGCGCGTCGCGAGCCTGGCGGACGACCTCGCGCTCGCGCTCGCGCGGAAGGTGCGCATCGTGGCGCCGATCCCCGGCAAGAACCGGATCGGCTTCGAGGTCCCGAATGAGCGTCGCGTCGCGGTCAGCCTCCGCGAGCTCTTCGAGTCGAAGACCTTCATGTCGATGGACGCCCCGCTGCCCACCGTGCTCGGGCGCGACATCATCGGCAACCCGTGCTTCGCGGACCTCTCGAGCATGCCCCACGTCATCGTCGCGGGCGCGACCGGCGCGGGCAAGAGCGTGGGCCTGAACGTCATGCTCCTCAGCATGCTCTACCGCCGGACGCCCGAAGAGCTGCGCATGCTGATGATCGATCCGAAGGTCGTCGAGCTCGCGCCGTTCGATAAAATCCCGCACCTGCTCTTTCCCGTCGTCACCGACATGAAGCAGGCGGCGAACGCGCTGAAGTGGACCGTCGACGAGATGGAGCGGCGCTACCAGCTGTTCGCCGACGCCGGGACGCGCAACATCGGCTCGTACAACAAATGGGTCGACGCGGTGCTCGACGGCGAGAAGCCGATGCCGCCAGGGCCGAAGAAGGTCGAGGCGGTGCTGCCGGACGGGACCGGCGTCGAGGTGGCCGCCGCGACCGATGGCAGCGACGCGACGCCGCCGAAGAAGCTGCCGTTCATCGTGGTGGTGGTCGACGAGTTCGCCGACCTCATGATGACGCACGGCAAGGACGTCGAGGCCTCGGTCGCGCGGCTCGCGCAGAAGGCGCGCGCCGCAGGCATCCACGTGATCCTCGCGACGCAGCGGCCGAGCGTCGACGTCATCACCGGCATGATCAAGGCGAACTTCCCGTCGCGCATCGCCTTCCGCGTGGTGCAGCGCAACGACAGCGCCACGATCCTGGACCAGCAGGGCGCCGAGCACCTGCTCGGGAAGGGTGACATGCTCGTGAAGCTGAACGGCACGACCGACGTGCGCCGCGTGCAGTGCCCCTTCGCGACGGAGGACGAGGTGCAGCGCGTCACCGACTACCTCCGCACGCAGGGCGAGCCCGAGTATGACGAGAGCATCGTCCGCTCGCGCGACGAAGACGACGAGGACGGCGCAGGCTCGGCGGACGCTGGCGAGGCCGAGCACGATCCGCTCTACGACGCGGCGGTCCGAGTGGTGGCCGAGACGCGGCGCGCCACGACCTCGTTCCTGCAGCGAAAGCTGGGGGTCGGCTACAACCGCGCCGCGAAGATCATCGAGACGATGGAGAAGCGCGGGGTCATCGGTCCCCAGGTCGGGACGCGACCGCGCGAGGTGCTGATCTCGCCGATGTGACGCCTTCCGCTCTTCGGCATGGCGAGGTAAGGACCTCGGCATGGCGACGGTGACGCTCTGGCACGATCCGGACTGCAGCAAGTCGCGGCGCGCGCTCGCGCACCTCGAGGAGCTCGGCATCGACGTCACGGTTCGGGCATACCGGAAGGAGCCGCCAACGCGAGACGAGCTCCTCGCCGTGCTCGCGGCGCTCGGCCTCCCGGCAAGCGGGCTCGCGCGACGGAACGAGGCGCTCTTCGACGAGCTCGGCCTAGGCTCCGCGAGCGACGCCACGATCCTCGACGCGATGCTCGCCTACCCGTCCCTCATCGAGCGGCCGATCGCCGTCCGCTTCGAGCACGGGAAGCTCCGCGCCGCGCTCGGGCGCCCGCCGGTCCGAGTGCTGGAGGTCGTGGCGCCGTCGATGGAGTTCGCGCCCCATGTGGCGGACGCGATTGCCCGCCTCAACGGCGAGCGCCGCTGATAGGCTCGACCCCGAGCATGGGGAAGCTCTTCCAGCTCGTCGTGCCGAACTACCCGGCGAAGGGCGAAAAGTCGTCGCCGTTGACGTACCTCCGGCTCGGCGCCGCGTTCGCCGAGCACGGGGAAGACCTCGACGCAGAAGAGCGCGGTGACTCCCACCTCGAGGAGTTCGAGTTCGAGAGCGAGACGACGCACCGCGATCTCACCGGCCTCGACACGACGCGCTACGGAGCCCACTCGTTCCGCGACGACGCGAGCAGCCTCCCGCACGCGGTCCCCGACGAGGAGCTGACGGCCGAGCTGCTCACCCGAGGAGGGATCCGCGAGCACACCGACGGCAACCGCATCTCGACGACGCGCGGCGACTGCGTCGAGGTCGTCGGCGGAAACTACAAACTCATCGTGATGGGTCGCGTCGACGGGCCGCACGTCAACACCGCGTCGTGGGAGTCCTCGGGCGGGATCCTCCACGACGCGAACACGACCCCGGGCGCCGCGGAGACCGTCAGCGTGCGCTGGAGTCAGACCGATGGTGGCACCTGGGAGGTCACCGAGGAGACCGAGCGCGGCGAGGTTCACTTCACCGTGACGGGCCGGTCCGAGGAGGTGTTCACGGGCCCCTCCCGGATCGGCTACATCGGCTACGGAGGCCCCAAGCACACGCCCTCTAAGGCGCGCCGTCCGAGGATCACGACCACCACCTACGCGCGGCAGATCGCGGCCGAGACGCACGTCGGGACGCTCTCGGAGACGACCCACATCCAAGGCAACTACACCCAGGCGACGGCCACCACGTCGGCGGTCGCGCCCGTCTACGAGTGGACGGACGCGACCGGCAGCGGGACCACGATCACCGAGTGCGAGGGCACGCCGTCGAACCCGATCGGCGACTACACGGACCGCACGTACGCAGGCATGACCTTCGCGTACGAGCAGTTCGGCACCAAGACGGAGAGCTCCGCAGGCAGCTGGACCAACACCGTGAAGCTCGGCCTCGAGGCCGAGGTCGGCGTCGGGACGAAGCTCGGGCTCCACTACGACCAGATCCCCATCGCCTTCGGTCTGTCCGCGATGTTCGAGACGAAGATGGCGGCCGCCCTCGAGGTGAAGGTGGGCGCCTCGGTTGCGATCAAGCTCGGCAGCTTCGCCTCGGTGCACGCGCACGACGAGAAGGAGTGGAGCCTCGTCGAGGTGGTCGAGCACTTGCTCTACCACCACAAGATCGCCGCCCTCGAGTACGAGCTCCAAGAGCTCGAGTGGCTGCAGAGCTTCAACAACATCCAGACCTGAGCCCATGGCCGAGAAGCACGCGATCTGGTTCGTCCCGAACTACGACGACTCGACGAAGTCGGGCGCCGCGAAGGTGCACCCGGTCTCGTACCTGAGGCTCGGCTCGATGCGCACGACCGTCGACGAGCTGTCGACGGCCCGCCTCCGCGGCGACGATCTCCTCGAGCGCGCGGGCTTCGGGACGCCGACGACCTCCGCGGCGGGCGCGTTCTTCGACAAGGCAAACGGCGGCGTTGACAAAAATCAATCAGGAGCCGGCACGAGCTACCAGCGGCTCGACGGGCCTGGAGCGCCGGTCGCCTCGACCGAGTCGAACCTGACCGCGGAGCTGATGACGCGCGGCGGCTGGCGCGATCACACCGACGGCAACCGCATCTCGACGACGCGCGGGGATCGCGTCGACTTCGTCTACGGCAACTTCAAGCGCGTGGTGTTCGGCCGCCAGGCCCCCACGAGCGAGCTCGCGACGACCGACTTCGAAATCTCGGGCGGCCACCTCGACGACAACCAGGAGGTCGGGATCGCGGTGACGAGCATCCAGTGGGTCCGCGACCAGGACGGGACTTGGAAGGTGATCCAGGAGATCGCCGAAGAGAACGTCATCGAGCGCTTTTGCGGCCGCAAGACCGAGTACGTCGACGCGGACGTCCTCGAGTCGACGGTGGGCGTCGCGCCCGGCGCTTATGATGCGACGCCGGTGATGGCGGCGGTCGCGGGCGGCGCAGTGCTCGTCGGCTTCATGGCGATTTGCGCGGCGGCCTCGGTCGCTGCCGCGGCTCAAGCCAGCGCGGGGAACGCCGCGGGCGCCGTGTCGTCGACGAAGCCGATCGTCATCGCGGTGGGCGGCCTCCTCCTCCCGGCCCTCGCGCTCGGGGTGACGGCGGACGCCGTGCGCGGGATGGCGACGGTCGACGAGAGCGAGACGCCCGTGATCCGCGAGACGACCTGGGCCACCTCGATTACCGAGACGCTCGAGGTGAGCGGCGACGTCACCGAGTCCGTCACGGTGCAGCACAAGGCCGCCGACGTCGTGCACGTCGCAACGTCGGCGACCTCCGAAGACCACGCGCGGACGCGCGTGAAATCGATTGGCAGGGCCGCAAAGCCGGTGAGCTTCAACTTCGAGGCCGTGCTCGCGAGCGCCTGGACCGACACCACCACGTTCGACAAGCGGCTCCTCGTCGACATCGGCGGCCTGTCGCTCGGGTTGTCTCTCGTCGCCGCAGAGAAGCGCGTCTTCGGAAACCAGAAGGACGGCCCGTGGGGACCGAGCTTCCCCTTCCCCAGCGTGTCGCTGACGCTCGCGGTCGCGCGGGAGGCCGCGCTCGCGGCCGAGATCTCGTTCTTCCTCGGGACGGAGTTCGGTTTGACGGTCGGCAATGGCGTCGCGCTCGAGCTGCAGGCGGTGCGTGTCGCAGGCGTCGCCGCGGCAGAGCTCGACATCGCCCAAGGGAAGGCGCTCGTGCACAACCTGCACGAGACCGCACACCTCCTCCACCTCCGGTCCGAGGTGTCGCGCCTGAAGGCCGGGCTCAACCTCGTCAACTGACCGACCGATGGTACCCGAGCACGACGACGAGCAAGGCCACGAGCAAGGCCACGAGCAAGGCCACGAGGCGGCAGGCGAGCGCGCGGGACGCTACGCGCGGCTCGAGGTCCCGGGCTACACCGGGACGAGCGCGCGAAACCCGATCGCCTACCTCCAGCTGGGCGCGCCCCGGACCGACGGAACGGCGCTCGAGCGCGGCGACGATCTGCTCACGGCGATCGAGCTCGAGGAGGAGACGCGGCAGTTCTTTCGCGATGATTTTCGCGTCGCGCGCGGGTGGCAGACCCCCCGCGCCGTCTACCTGAAGGACGACGGTGAGGAGTCGAGCACCGCGACGAACAACCCGCGGGCGTTCGTCGAGGCGAGGACCGAGGAGCTACTCACGCGCGGGGGCTGGCGCGATCACACCGACGGCAACCGCGTGACGACGACGCGAGGCGATCGCGTCGAGGTGATCGGAGGCAACTACAAGCTCGTGGTGCTCGGGCGCCGCTGGCAACGACGGAACGACGAAGGGCACGCCGAGGAGCACGGCTGGGAGTCAACGTTCTGGGAGGCCGCGGGCGGCATGATCATGGAGCGCTCGAACACCGGCCTCGACGAGGAGATCCACTTCAAATTCGAGGGCTCGCCCGAACACTGGCAGACGGTGAGCGAGACGCTGCGAGGCAACTCCATCGAGGTGTACGACGGCAACCTGCACGAGGTGTTTCGGGGCCGCGAGATCGTCGGGACCGTCGGCGGCGAGAGCGGAAACCTCCCGACGATCCACGGCGAGAGGCAGGACGTCGACCCGGCCGGCGGCTGGCTCGTCCGCGAGGGGACCACGCTCGCGTGGGAGCGCCCCATCCTTGAGGAGCACACGCGCGCGACGAGTGTCTCCGAGACCACGACCGTCACCGGCGGCGGCAGCGGCAACGGCACGCGCATCGAGGAGACCTGGGTCGACACGAAGACCGACGTCACGACCGTCGATGGCACCTGGACGACCACCGTCGATGGCGACGTCGCCATCGATCAGAAGGGCAGCGTCACCTCGCCGATCCCTTCCTTCTCGGAGAGCCTCCACGTCTCGGGGACGCTCCGCAAAGAAGAGTACTTTGGGCTGAAGTTCGAGATGACCGCGGGCGGAGCGCTCACCGCGAACAACGGCAAGGGCTTCAAGCTCCAGGTCGGCGCCTCGGCCGAAGCCGAGCTCGCCGCGAGCGTCGACGTCTGGCTGAACTGCTTCAAGTTCGGGTTCAACCTCGCGCGCAAGACGAGCATCGAGTACGGCGTCTCGGCGGAGCTGACCGTCGGTGCCGTGGTCAAGGTCTCGGCCCTGAAGGACAAGCTCGCGCTCTCGGGCTCACGCGCAGCGCTCGCGCAGCTCGGTCAGGGCGCAGGACACGTCGACGTCCACGCCGCCGCCATCTCGCAGTCGCTCACGAAGTTCTGGCTATGATCCGGCAGAAGAACCTCACCCCGTTCGTGTTCGGCTACCGGCTCACCTCGAGGAAGCCGCCGCAGCGCGAGCTCGTGGGCGTGGTGCGCGCGACCTTCCGCCTCGCGCCGGGCGAACCGCTCGTGCCTCTGGCAGCCAAGTTGACCTCCATCAACCTCGATGATCCTCGGATGCCGGAGCGCGCGCGCGAAGGGCTCGCCAAGGCGGCCGCGCTCGTCGGACAGGGCACGATCGCGGCCGACCGCTTCGCCGAAGACGATCCGAACATGGTGGGCGCGCTCGAGTACGCGAGCGACCTCGCCGACTTCAAGCTGCATGGCGAGTGGACGGTGAAGGCCCATTGCCATGTCCCGAGCGGTCGGCCTCGGACGACGTGCGACGTCGGCGTCTCGGTCGCGGGTCGCTCGAAGACCCTTCGCGTCACCGGGCCGCGCGCGTGGGTGGACCGTGTCGCCGGCGGCAAGGCCTCGGACCCCGTCGCCTTCACGAGCCTGCCGCTCGATTGGTCGTGCGCGTATGGAGGCCCGGATTTTCCGGACAACCCCGTCGGCCGAGGGCACCCGTTCGTCGTCACGCCGGAGCGTCAGGAGTCACTCGCAGACCTGCCGCCGACGCTCACCGACGCCCTCCGGCGGACGAGCGAGCTGCCGCTCGTCGAGGACCCGCGCGACCTCGTCACGACGCAGGGGCACGTGCCGAGGCCGGCGGGCTTCGGGCCGGTGAGCCCTTGGTGGCCCGCGCGCCGCGCGAAGCTCGGCAAGGAGTACGGCGAGGAGTACCGCGCGAAATACGCGCCGTTTCATCCGCGCGATCTCGACTGGACCTTCTTTCAGGCTGCGCCTCCAGACCAGTGGCTCCCCGGGTATTTTCGGGGCGACGAGGAGGTCGTCTTCACGAACCTCCACCCCGGGGCGAGCGAGCTCCGTACGAAGCTGCCGGGCCTCAGGATCCGGGTGTTCGTGCTCCGCAGCGGGCTCCCGGTGGAGGTCCCGATGGTGCTCGACACGCTCCACGCGGATCTCGACGCAGGCTCGCTGACGCTGACGTGGCGCGGCCTCGTGCCCGTCGCCCAGGACGACTTCAGCGACGTGCCATACGCGCTCGTCGCGAGCGAGCCGCTCGTGGCAGCGCAGATGCCAGCCGAGACGTACCACGGTGCCCTCGAGGCGTTCGCCGCGGATCCCGTCGGCCTCGCGGAGACGCCGCTGCCTCGGCTGCAGGCGTTCGCGCGGGATCTCGAGAGCGGTGCCCTCGCGCGCGACATCGAGGCGCTGCCGGAGGACGAGCACCTGATGGGCGCTGTCGCCTCTCGGATAGGAAAGGGGCTCATCCCCGAAGCGCAGCTCGCGACGCTGCGTGAGGCGACGCGCGAGGCCGGCCGCAACATGCTGGCCCAGAGCGCGTC
Source organism: Deltaproteobacteria bacterium (assembly GCA_016875405.1). GTDB lineage: Bacteria > Myxococcota_A > Polyangia > Polyangiales > Polyangiaceae > SYFR01. The sequence goes on from VGRJ01000051.1 coordinate 11,968, forward strand.
GTCCGGGGCGAAGCTGAAGCGCGCGGTCATCACCGAGCTCGAGCGGGCGCAGGATCTTCCTGCCCCGCCCGCCGCGAACGACGCGACCGGAAAGCCGAGCTTTTCCCCCGCGATCCGCCGCGCGCTCGGCGACCTCGCGGCGCAACAGCGCGCGATCCCCGAGGTCGACTGGAGCGACATGAACGAGGCGCTCGCAGACAGCCTCGCGACGGTCCCCGACGACGGGGTGCGGTCGCTGGCGGCGACGCTCGGCCCGGACGCCATCCTCGATCGGCCGCTGCCCGAGCCGGGGCCGGGCGCGGACTTCTCGTGGCACGATCTCTCCGATCGTGACCTGCGGGGCTATGACCTGTCGGGCGCGAACTTCGAGGGGGCGACGCTGTCGCGGGCGCGACTCGACGGCTGCAACCTGGCCGGCGCGCGACTCGTCGGGGCGGCCCTCTCGCGGGCGAACCTCACCGGCGCACGCTGTCGCGGCGCCGACCTCACGAGAGCCGTGCTCTCGAGGACGACCGCAGCCGACGCCGATTTTCGCGAGGCGAGGCTCGAGCGCGCGACGCTCCTCGACGCCGACCTCGCGAGCGCGCGCCTCGACGGCGCGAAGGGCGACGGTGCTCAGCTCCGCAAGACGAACCTCAGCGCCGCGAAGCTCGAGGGGGCGAGCTTCGAGTTCTGCGTGTTCGACGAGTGCACGCTCGAAGGCGCCATGCTCGCCCGAGCCAACGTCAAGCGCTCGCTGTTTCGAAAGTGCGCGCTCGGGCGCGCGTCGCTCGCGGGCGCCGACCTCACGCGCGCCGGATTTCTCGAGTGCGACCTCACCGAGGCGCGGCTCGTCGAGGCCTTCGGCCTTGGGACGAACTGGCTCCGCTCGAACCTCACGCGGGCCGATCTGCGGTACGCGATCCTGCCCGAGAACCTGTTCCTCATCGTGCACGCCGTCGGCGCGAACCTCGCGGCGGCCGACCTGCCGAAGTCGCGCTTCTACAAGGCAGGCCTCCGGGACGCGAACCTCGAGCACGCGAACCTGCTCGACGCCGACCTCCGCAAAGCGGTGCTGAGCGGAGCGACGTTCCGCGGCGCCAACCTCTACGAGGCGAAAGTGCTCGAGGCCATGGGGACCGACGTCGACCTGCGCGGCGCCAACCTGAAGGCGGCGCTCTTCGATCGCTCGCAGCTGGTGACGAAATGAGCGCGCTCTCGATCGAAGAGCTCGTGGCCTCGGTGCGGGCCGGCGCCTCGCTCGAAGATCGGACGATCGTCGGCCTCGATCTCTCCGAGCGTGACCTCCGAAGCGCGCGGCTCGCCGGCGCTCGCCTCGTCAACGTCAGGCTCGACGGCGCCGATCTCCGCGGGGCCGATCTCTCCGACGCTGAGCTCGAAGGGTCGAGCCTCGTCGAGACGAACCTCGAGGGCGCGACGCTCGAGCGGGCCAAGCTCGCCGCGCAGAACCTGACCCGCGCGCGGCTCGCAGGGGCGCGCCTGACGAAGACCGTGTTCGTCGGCTCGCTGCTCGACGGCGCCGACCTTCGAGGGGCCGTCCTCGAAGACACCGCCTTCCTCTACGCGTCGCTGCGCGGGGCGACCTTGGCGGGCACGACCCTCGTGCGAGCGCGGCTCGACGGCGCCGACCTCGACGAGGCCGACTTCAGCGAGGCGCGCGGCGAAGAGCTCACCTTTGGAGGCGCGCGGGTTTCAGGGGCGCGCTGGCAGAGGACGCTCCTGCGGCGGTCGGATCTCTCCGGCGTCGATGCGAAGAACGCGGACTGGTCGACGGCCGCTCTCGAGGAGTGCGCCCTCGTCGGCGCCGACCTCCGAGGGGCTCGGCTCCCGAAAAAGCTCCGCGGCTCCATCTTGACGGATGCCAAGCTCACCGACGGCGGGCTCGCGGGGGCGGATCTCCGCGGCGCGCACCTCGACGGGCAGCGCCTCGACGGCGTCGACTTGCAGGGCGCCGACCTCTCGTACGCGGTGATGACCGAGGTCGACCTCCGAGGCGCCAACCTGCGCGGCGCGAACCTCGAGCGCGCGGTGCTGAACGACTCCGATCTGCGCGGCGCGGTCCTCACCGAGGCGCGCCTCGCGTTCACCTCGATGGCGCGCGCGAACCTCGAGGGGCAGGACTTCTCGCGGCGCGAGCTCGAGATGATGAACTTCGCGGCGGCGCGGCTCGAGCGCGCGACCTTCGAGGGAACGAGCGCGCTCCGGTGCCTCATGCCGAACGCCAACCTCACCGGCGCGAACCTCGGGCACGTCACCTTTCGGCAGGTGATCCTGAAGGACGCGACGCTCGAGGGGGCTCGCCTCGAGCGCGCCACGTTCGACATGGTCGAGCTCGAGTCCATCGATTGGCGCCCGCACGATCTGCGCGGGCTCACCTTCCTCGCCTGCCTCTTCCGCAACGCGAACCTCTGCGGGATGGACCTCACGGGCGTCGACTTCACGCGCTCGACGTTCAACGGCGCGGACCTTCGGAAGGCGACGCTGCGCGGTGCCGTGCTCGAGTACGCGACCTTCAAGGACGCGAAGCTCGACGCGGCCGATCTGCGCGAGGTCCGCGGCAAGGGAGCCTTCTTCGGCGCCGCGAGCCTGACCTACGCCCGGCTCGACGGCGCGCGCCTCCGCAACGCGACCTTCACGCGAGCCGACGTCGCCGGCGCGAGCCTGACGAGCTGCGACCTGCGGGAGTCGGTCCTCGATCACCTGGCCGCCGAGGACGCACTCTTCGAGGGCAGCAAGCTCGCGTACTCCGAACTGTCGCACGCGAAGCTCACGCGGGCTCGCTTCTCGGGCGCGAACCTGTTCTACGTGAACCTCCACAACGTCAGCGACGGAGGAGCCCGCTACGAAGGCGCGAACCTCACCTCGGCGCGACGCACCGATCTCGATCGCCTCGAAGGCGAGGCGTACCGTCCACCGAAGCCCTGAACCCGAGCGCTCCGCCCCATGGCTCAACCCATCCCGCTGCCCATCACGAACCCCACCGAGTCCTCGGCGTCCGAGCTCTTCCTCGGCCCGGCGCGCGTCGTCGCGGCGCGCGGCCTGATGCCCGAGGTCGAGCTCCCGAGTGGGGAGCGTTGCCTCGCCCAGCTGGCCCTCGCCTTCCCGTACAGCTTCGCGGAGGGCGATCGCCTGCTCGTCGTCCAGAAGGACGGCGCTTGCTACGTGATCGGTGTCCTCGAGACGCGCGGCGCCGTGTCGCTCAGGTTTCAGGGAGACGTGAAGCTCCACGCCGTCGGCGGGCGCCTCGAGCTCGCGGGCGACGAGGGCCTCGCCCTCCGCTCGCCCGAGATCGCGGTGCACGCCCGTCGCATGCGCTCCTTCGTCGAGTCGATGGTGCACAAGTGCGGAGAGCTCGTGCAGACCGTGCGCGACGCCTTCTACCTGCAGGCCGGGGAGAAGCACGAGCACGTCGCGGGTGTCTCCGAGCTCCAAGCCGAGCGCCACAGCGTCGTCACCGAAGGCGTGGTCACGATCAACGGCAAGGAGGTCCACCTCGGATGATGCCCGCATCGAACAAGGGTGTCGGGATGAACTTCTGCTTCCCGGACATCCTCCCCTCGGCGCCGCCGATCCCGCCGATGCCGATCCCGTGGCCGAACCTCGGGATGAATGCGCTCGCCGTCCCCTTCTCGCCGAACGTCCTCGTCGGCTTCATGCCTGCGCTGACGATGGCCTCCGTGATCCCGGTCACCATGGGCGACCAGGGCGGGCTCGTCAGCGGGCACATCATGCTGCCGGGCACCTACACGATGGGGAACCCGACCGTGTACGTGAACTGCGTCCCCGCGGTGAACCTGCTCGCGCCGGCGGCTGGCAACGCGATGAACGCCTTCGCCGGCGCCGCGGTGGTGCCGAGCATCACGACCACCTTTTACAACGATCAAGCGGCGCTCGACGCCGTCGGGACAGAGCTCACGCTCGACGGGATGCGCTGGCTCGAGGACGAGGTGACTCCGTCTCGACAGGCGATCGAAGCCCGCCGGCTCGGCGACGTCGTGGTGGTCAGGCTCGCGCGCATCACGCGCGACGCCGCCGCTCGCGTGGCCGAGTCGATCTCGAGCGCAGACGTGCGAGGCCTCGTGCTCGATCTGCGCGGCTGCCCTGGCGGTGACCTGCGCGCGGCGCTGTCGATCGCCGACGACTTTCTCCCGGCGGGGCGAGCGCTCGCGCTCCGGCTCGAAGCTGGCGACGAGCTCGACGATGCGACGCCGCTCCTCGCGCGCGCTCCCAAGTGTCATGACGTCCCGATGGTGGTCCTCGTCGACGGGGGCACGGCGTCTGCCGCCGAGATCCTCGCGCGGGCGCTCGGCTATCACCGCCGCGCGGTGGTGCTCGGGACACGCACCGCCGGGAAGGCCACCGTGCAGGCGGCGCTTCCGGTCGAGGGTGCGACGTCGAGGTACGGCTCGGTCGCCGAGCTCCTCGGGCCGGACGGCGCGCGCCTCCAAGGAGTCGGCGTGATCCCCGACGGGCCCGCGGCCGCCGGCGTCGACGACGCGCTCCTCCGTCTTGCCGCCCTAGCGTGACGCGTCGTCATCGGTCGCGAGCAGGCGCTCGCAGACGTCGCGGAGCTCCTTCACCATGCTGGGCAAGAGCTGCAGCGTGACGCTGCCTGGTTGATTTCGATCACGGTAGTCGAACGTGAGCATCGCGACGGGGAGCTGGATGCCGCGGCCGCGATTCGAAGCCGCGATCGCGTCGATGCGCCACTCGATCCCCGAGAGGACCTTGCCGTGCGCAGCGAGCGACGCCATCGCGATCTCCTGGCGCAGCGCGGGCAGGACGGCCTCGTAGAGCGGCACGAGCCACTCCGCGAGCGGCACCCCGGGCACGAGCGCCTCGAGATCGGCCGCGACGTCCTCTGGGCTCGCCGCGTTCGAAGCCGCGATCCGAAACAGGAAGCGCGCCGACTTCAACGGCGGAGCGAGGCGCGCGGGATCGAGCTCGAGCTTGCGACAGTGGCGCACGATCCGGTTGTCGAGCTGATCCTCCGGCATGAGCTCGAGCACCTCGGGGATGAGCTCGGCGAGCTTGGCGCGCACCTCCGTCGGCAGGTCCGCGATCACGCGAAGGGCGACAGCGAGCTCGCTCGGCGGCTCGCGCTCGAACGAGCGGAGCCTCATGGCAGGATGCTCCCGCAGGCTTCCTTCAGCTTCTGGAGCTGCTCGGGAAGGAGGTGGAGGGTGATGCGGTCGGACCTGTCCCCTTCGCGGTAGCGAAAGGTGAGCACCGCGACGGGGAGGTTCACTCCATCGCCATGCTCCGAGTGGATGATCTTGTCGACGCGCCAGCTGACGTCCTCGGCGAGCTTGCCGTGATCGGCGACCGTCCGCGCCACGATCGACAGCCGCAGGCGCGTGCGCGCCTTCTGGTAACACGCGAGCAGGACGCCGACGGCCGCGCGAAGCTCGCCGGTCGGGGCGAGCGCCTCGACGTCGGCGACGAAGGCGTCGTCCCCGAGGGCGGCCCGCGCCGCGTTCGTGAGGAGGAAGCGCGCGCCGCGGAGCGGCACCTGGAGGCTCACCGGATCGACGCCGAGCTCCTCGCACAGCGCGAAGATGCGGCGCTGCGCGGCCTCGTCGGGATCCGCCTCGAGGCACGGCTCGAGGACGGCCCAGAAGCGCTGCCGGAGCGCCTCGGGCAACGCGACCAAGGCGCGTACGTCGGCGGCGAGGTCGGCGGGGGCTGGCGCCCCGCGGAGGCAACGGAGGCGCAGAGGCTCGGCGGGTGGGGGGTGCTTCAGCTCGAACACGGTTCACTCCTCGTGGGCAGACGCCGCGACGCCGTCATCGATCTCGAAGAGCACGCCGGATTGGCTGACGAGGCGGCTCTTCAGCGAGTTCGTCGCCGTCACCGGATTCGGCGCGTGCCCGTTGTAGACGGCGCCGACGATGACCGGGCGATCGGGATCGCCGTCTTCGAACGCGACCATCACCTCGACGCCGCGCCGAATCGGAAAGCTCCAGCCGTAGCCCGGTCCCGAGAGCGGCTGCGCGAGCCGAACCCAGTGGGAGCCGTGCCGCGCGCTAGACGCCTCGGCGTCGAACTTGAAGTGCACGCGATAGCGGCCGAACGAGTCGATGAGCGGCGTCGCTTCGATGGTGCCGATGTCGTCGGTCTCGATCACCGCCGGCAGCACCCCGAAAATGCGGGGCTTCGGCGTGACGCGCGCCGGTCGGAACTGGCGCGTCGCGGGGATCGCTTCGAAGCGCACCGCGAAGTGGCCGGGCTCGCTCTCGGTCGAGGCCCCCTTCGCGGGCTGTCGCCCCTCGAAGACGACGCGCGTGACGAGCAGCGTGGGGACGTGCCGCGTGTGGCCGTGGATCGCGACGAGTCCGCCCGCGAACAGGGTCTGGGTATCGGCGGTCCCTAGGTAGAGGTCGGTCGCGACCTGGCGCTCCTCGACGCGAGCCCGCACGAGCGCCTCACCCTCGGCGATCGTCGTGAAGTTCGAGCCGTAGTCGATGACGCCGCCGGCCGGCGTCGCGGAGACCTGGTGCGACACCGACAGCTCGAGCGACGGCTGGCGATAGTCGTAGTCGATGCAGTAGGCGATCTCGGGCATGTGCGTGACGCTGCGCTCGAGCGCATAGACGTCGGTGGTCTTGCCCGTGAGGTTGAACGGAAGGGGGCTGCCGGAGACGCTGCGAAAGGCGGTGCTGTCGTCGGTGAAGACGAGCTTGTCGGCGCCCGAGGCGTGGTCGAAGTAGAAGGCGATGCCCACGTGCTCGACGAGCCGCATCACGAAGGCGAGATCGCTCTCGCGGAACTGCATGACGAACTCGCGCTTCGGGTAGCTGCCGAGGAGGCGAAACTCGAAGTCGATGCCCTCGGAGAAGCCCAGGTTCTCGAGCTTCGCTTGGAGGATCTCCGGGACGGTCTTGTCGAGGAAGACGTCGAAGCTCACGACGCAGTCGAGGTGCCACAGCCGCGGCACGATCACGAAGTCGTAGACGACGTAGGGTTGCATGTCCGTCGGGTTCATGCGGTCGCGCACCTCCCGGACGAGCCCATGGATTCGGCGCACCTCGACGCCGTCGCGGCGGAACACCACCGCGATCTCGGCCTCGAGGAACGCGGCGACGTCGAACGGCTCGGCGTTCGGGTCTCGGTAGACGACGCTGGCCTTGATCTCGAAGAGCCGCGACAGCGCGTCCTCGCCGGCGATCGCGAACACCGGCATCTCGGCGAGCTCGACGCCGCGCGAGGCGAGCTCGGTCGACTCGAGCTCGACGGTGAGGATGGAGTCGTTCGTGGACATCGAGGCGTAGGACACCTGCGCTCGACCCACGGGTCAAGCGCAGGCGCAGGCGCGTCGTCAGCGACGACCCGCGAGGTCCCAGACGAGATCGGTGTTGCCCCAGGGACCCGCGAAGCGAAGGCCAAACCACTCGGCGTCGGCCGGGATGGTGGGGCGGCCCTCGCCGTTCTTCGCCGGGAAGCGCAGCCGGAACGCGCGACGCCAGACGTTGCTGTACGGGTAGTAGCGGGTCTCGAGGACGCCCGGGCGCCGAACGGCCTCGATCGCCGTCGGCGCGAGCTCTCCGCCGGTCGAGTCGATGAGCCGCACGATCCACGCGCCGTCCGCCCGCGTGAGATCGTTCTGCGCGTCTTCCGCGCCGTAGAGGGCGACGTAAAACTCGTGGACGTCGTGCGTCGCGTCGAGGCGCTGCTGCAAGAGCGCCTGCCGCTGCGGGACCGTGAGGCGGTAGTCCTGCGCGTAGCGGATCACGTAGGCCCAACGAAAATCCCACGACTCGAACGTCGCGGTGACGGTGAGCGCTCGGGTTAGCTCGTCGAAGAGAAAGAGGCTCTCGGTGCGGGTCCAGCGATCGAGGACCGCAGGGTAGTCGGTGGCGACGTACTCACGCGCCCCGCCCGCGAGGCTGACCGTGGACGCGCCGCACCCCGCGAGCATAAGGCCGGCCCCGGCGATGAACGAGAACGCGAGCGCGCGCCTCACCGGCCTACCAGCTCACCGGCCACAGCACGGCGTAGACGCCGTCGGCGGCGTGCGTTCGAGTCGAGGAGCGACGGATGAGGAGGACGCGCTGCTTCGTGCGCGAGCAGAGGTAAGCCCCGCTCCCGGTCGCGATGTAGAGCTGGTTGTCTTCCGCGGCCATGACGGGAGCCTCGGACCACTCGGCGCGCTCCTTCACGTAACGAATCGCGGTGTTGGTCGGCAGCGGGACGTCGCCGCGCTCGAAGGCGTTGATCGCCTTCTCGGCGTTGGTCCGCTCGCCGCTCCGCTCATCGGGGATGCTGTCGATCGCCATGCGCGCCGGGAGCGTCCCCGCTCCGACCTGCGAGGCGGGCGCCCCATGGCTTCGCAGGAGCGTGAACTCCTCGACGAAGGCGCCGTTCTTCACGAGGTAGCCCTTGCCGAGCCAGCGCCCCTCCCCCGACTGCGTGACCGGGTTCATCGCGCCGCACTCCTTGAAATCCTCGAGGACTTCGCAGGGCCCCGCGACGGGCTTGCCCGAGCACTTCAGCGCGGCGCGGAGCGCGGCGACGTCGAGCTTCTCGGGCTTCGGGAGCGGCTCGGCGGTCGGCTTCGGGGCGACGTTCCCGGCAGGCGCAGAGGCCGCGGCCCCCGCAGAAGGCGCACCCTCCGAGGCGGGCTTGCCCTGGCAGGCCGCGAGGACGAGACCCAGGACGACGGCGAAGGTGGAACGCATGTCGGGCATCAGACGGCGTGCGACGCCGCGGGTCAAGCGACAGGCCTTCAGTCGAGCGGCTTCGCGCTGAAGCTCATCGAGACGACGCGCACCGGCTTCGCGCCGACGTCCGAGACGTCGAAGCTGAAGGTCGCGCCCTGCCGATTGACGCCGCCGCCGGGCATCTTGTGTTCGGAGCGGATCGTGACGCCGACGAGCGCGCCGCGTACGAAGCTCGACTTCATCTCAAAGACGCGAGCCGAGAGCATGGCGAGCGCGCTCTTGCGAATGAGCTGCCACGTCCCCGGATCGCCCCCCGCGAAACCACCGAGGCTCACCGACGTCACCTTCCCTGCGGGGCCCACCGTCACCGAGAAGCTGCCCTGACACTCGAACGGCGCGTCGGAGCCGCGGACCGCGTCGCGCAAGATCGCAGCGATCGCCGAAGCGGCCGGAAAATCGAGGCCGAGCTGCGCGTCCTTGACGCGGATCCCCTTGTCGATCGAGCGGCGCGCCGCCTCGACCTCGTAGGTGCGCTTCTGGGTCTCGGTCGGCGCCGGGTTGCGCTCGACGCGCTCGGGAGGGACGGCCCCGAGCGGCAACCCCTGCAGGCCGGGGATCCCGATGCCGGGTCCGCCGACCTCGTACTGGGACGGCGGACGCTTCATCGGATCGACCTCGCCGGGCTCGGGCGACGGGAAGCTGTCGGGGCTCGTCTCGGCGCCTCGCGTGACCTCCTCGGGCACGTCACGCTCGACAGGGACCTCGTCGCCTGCGGGGGCTTCGGCGGAGGGCTCGCTTCGCTCGTCGGGGACGCGAGCGTCGTCGGGCTCGCGCGGCTCGCGCGGAAACGCCTCTTCGGGGAGCTCGGGAGCCGGCGGCGACGAGACGTCGACTTCGATCTCCGTCGTGAGCGCGGCGCGAACGTTCGCGCGACGAAGCGAAGGGTTGGGGGCCATCAGCGCGGCGACCGGCAGCGCGAGGTGCAGCACGAACGCGGCCGCGAGGAATTTCTCGTCAGCCAGCCACACCTAGTGGCCTCCCCCATGCGTCGGCGCGGGCGGCAATGCCAAGAGCTCCTCGCGCTGCTCACGCAAGTGCCAGGGCAGCTCGGCGTACACGTCCTCGAACAGCGTGTCGCGGTCGGGCAGCGGGTGCGCCTCGGCTTCCTGGATCGCGCGGCCGATCGCGTCGTTCAGCGTGCCCTCGAGCTCGGCATCCCGCGCGTCGTCGAGCGCCCCGGTCGCGACGAGGTGACGGCGCAGGCGCTGGAGCGGGTCACGGGCGACCCACGCGTCGACCTCGTCTTGACTGCGGTAGAGGCTCGGATCGTCGCTCGAGGAGTGCGCCCCGATCCGGTACGTGAGCGTCTCGATGAAGGTCGGCCCTTCGCCGCGGCGCGCGCGCTCGAGGGCGACGCGCACGGCGTGGTATACGGCGAAGACGTCGTTGCCGTCGACGCGCACCGAGGGGACCCCATAGGCCCGCCCCTTCACGGCGTAGGTCGCCGATGCGGTCTGGCGCTCGGGGCGCACGCTGATTGCGAACTGGTTGTTCTGGCAGACGATCACGCACGGAGTCTTGTAAACACCGGCGAAGTTCATGGCGTTGTGAAAGTCGGGCTCGCTGGTCCCGCCGTCGCCGATGAACCCCACGACCGCCACGTCGTCGTCGCGCAGCTTGGCGGCCCACGCCGTCCCCACGGCCTGCGGCAGCTGCGTGCCGATGCAGCTTCCCCAGGAGGCCTGGTTGACCGCGCGCGCGCTCATGTGCGACGGCATCTGCCGCCCCTTCAAGAGATCGCCCGCGTTGCCGAAGACCTGGCACAGGTAGGTCGCGAGCGGGAGCCCGCGCACCAGCATGATCGAGCTCTCGCGCAGGGCCGGAAACACCCAGTCTTGCGGGGCGAGCGCGAGACCGGTCGCGATCGGGGTCGCCTCTTGCCCGGTGCACGCGCCGTAGAAGCCGACGCGCCCCTGCCGCTGCAAGAGCATCATGCGCGCGTCGACGATGCGCAGTTGCTTCAGATGGCGATACGCCTCGAAGGCGAGGCCGGGGGGGATCACGAGCCCTTCGATATCGCGCAGCGAGCCGTCGTCGCGCAGGACCGTCAAGAGGCCGAGATCGGGCTCGACGCCCTCGAGGTCATCGGTCGGGGGGAGCACGACGGACACCGCCTTCATGAGTTCGGTCCATAACTCAACCGTAAGGAGAATGCATGCTCCGCCCCGGTCGCGGCAGGCCGGGAGCACGCTCGCGGCAGGCTCAGGGAGCTTCCCCGGCGAGCGGGTAGCTCGCGACGAGATCGACCGGTAGGTCTCGCGTCATGGCCTGGACGCTCGAGAGGATGTCGCTCACGACCCCGTAGCGCTCGAGCAGGGCGCGCGCTTCGGCTTTGTCGCCGCGTCGCTGGAGCTCGCACAGGTCGCGGGTGAGCCCGACGATCGCACGCTCGAGGGCCGCGAGATCGAGCGCGATCCGCCCGGTGTCGGGCGCGACCTTGACCGCCCCTTCGGCGACGTAACGGTTGATCTGGAGCGCCGCGCCGCGCCCGTGCGCGTCGACGCCGAAGCGCACACTGCGAAAGAGCCCGGCGAAATAAGTGACCAGGATCTCCTCGCGACGCGCCTTGGGGAGCTCGCCGCGCTGCACCATGTAGAGCACGTTGTAGGCGCCCATGACGTCGGCCTTCGCCTCCTCGAGCGGCGCGTGGAGCTCCTCGAGCGCGGCGCCGACGTCGAGACCGCTCGCGGCCTGTGCGGGGCCGAGACTGTGCGACAGCTCGTGGAACAAGACCTCGTCGACGAAGGCCGCCGAGGAAAGCTGCGCGAGGTGCTCGGGCGCGAGGATGCGCTCTCCGATCGGCCGCATGATCTTGGCGAACTTCATGTCGAGCACGTTGCGGAGCAGCACCTTCTTTGCGCCCTTTTCCTTGCGGACGCGCTCGTCGTTCGGGAGGTTGAAGGCGCTCGTCATCACCCCATGACGTGCGTCACCCGACGCGAACACGAGGTCGACCACGCGAATTGGGCTCTCGAGCCCGCGCGGCGGCTTCGCCGCAGCGTCGACGGGGAGGTTCTCCTGCATGGCGGGGAGCAGCGACTTCCAGCGCGCGAGGGCCTTGGAGGCGGTAGGGTCCGCGATCGTGACGAACGACTGGAACGCGGTCTTCTGGCCGCGCAGCTCGTCCTCGTACTGCTCGTACGGCCCGATGGTGACCTCGACCACGGCGTCGAGGTCCATCCAGTCTTTGTCGGAGGCGTAGTAGTCGTCGTCGAGGAAGGCGGCCGCTCGCGAGGTGAGGAAGCGCGCGAGCGAGCGGTTCTTCGTGAGGCGCGCGGCCTCGCGGAGCTTCGCGGCGGCGGGCACGAGCCACTCGGCGTACGCCTTCGAGTAAGGGACTGCGGTGAGCTGGTCGCCCTCGCGGGCGACGACGGTGAAGAGGCCGAGGACGCGCTCGCGCGCTTCAGGGTGTGCGACGAGGTAGCGCTCGAGCTCGTCGGCACCGAGATCTTCAGGGTAGAAGCCCGCCCCCGGCGGACGCGGCCGCTCGATGGCGAACGGCGAGTGGTCGAGCCGGTCCCAAGGGCCTCGCATGATCGCGTAGTAGGCGCGGCGCGCGGCCCCGAGCTCGCTTGTGTCCTCGGCGAGGGCGGCCGCGAGCGCGGGGTTCCCGGCGAAGGCCTGACGGTCGAAGATCGGCTCGAGCAACCGCGACGCATCGAGGATCGCGGCGAGGGCGCGGCGCTCGCTCTCGGGGAGGCGGGACACGTCGGCCGAGAGGGCCACCGGAGCAAAGCGCGCCGTGCGGCTCGCGAGCTCGGCGGCGGTCGGGAGGCTCACGACCGGCGGCGGAGGAGGCGGCGGCAGAGGACGGTGCTCGTAGGGCGGCGCGACGACCATCGCGTGCGGCGGGAGCGGAGCGGGCATCCAGACGGGGCTAGCACAGCCGACGAGGAGGAGCGGGAGGGTCCAGGCGAAGGAGCGCATGGTGCGGGTGCTTAACACCGCGATCGCGCCTTGAGAACGTGGCGACGGAGGATGACGCGGCCAGGGCGACGCGCTAACGTCTTTGCCTCGCGATGCGACGTTTTCTCGCGCCTCTCACGCTCGCGCTCCTCGCGGCCGCGGCCAGCTCGGCACGCGCGCAAGACGAGGGCGACGACGCCTCGGCGCCGACCCTCATCCGCGAGCACGGCACCGCCGCGCCCGCAGACGGGCGAGCCGCGCGCACCTCCGCCCCAGTGAGGAGCTCGAAGGCCACACCGCCGGGCGCGAAGAAGCTCGCGCCCGAGCCGAAGCTCGACGTGGTGGTGCACGAGGGCGAAGAGCTCGTCGAGGTCGAGCGCGCGGCCGTCCGCGCCTACGGGCGAAGCGAGCTGCCCTCCGAGGCTGCGACCTCGCCCGAGCCCGAGATCGCGTTCGAGCGGCGCACCCAGCCCGAGCCGCGTCCGCCGTTGCCCGAGCTCGAACCGTCGGAGCTCGGCCGCTGGCAGCGCCACGGCGAGCTGGGCGTGTCCGGTGCGTGGATCGCGAGGCCGTTTGCGGCGGCGCGAGGCGAGACGCCGATGAGCTACCGACCCGCGATCGGCGTGGGGATCCACGTGCAGTGGGACATCCGGTCCTGGGTGGTGGTCAAGCCGTATTTCGTGTGGGGCGCGCACGACGTCGAGCTCCGCTACGGCGCCCTCGCGACGACGAGCCCGAACTCGATCCGGAGCGACACGGTGTTCCAGCCCGTCCAGGCGACCACCTTCGCGTTTGGCGGCAAGCTCCTGCCGACGCTGAACCTCTCGCCGCGGGCGCGGGCGTGGCTCGTCGCGGGGGTCGGCTACGGACGCGCGAGCTTTCGGGGCGTGACGCTCACCGAGCCGGGCTCGAAGCCGCTCACGGTGCCCGATCGCGAAGGCTCATTCATCGAGTTTCCGTTCGGATTCGGCGGCTCGTTCGAGATCCTGCCGCGGCGCGCGGCGATCGTCTACGAGGCGACCGGCGCGCCGCTGGTGGGGCAGTCCGGCTCCGCGTACGACGTCGCCAAGGTGGTCGACGGCGACGGTCGCCTTCGGGAGCTCGGCGCTTTTGGCGCGTTCGAGGCGTCGTTCGTGCAGACGCTCGGGCTCTCGCTCATCTTGTGATTCGCAGCTCGAGGACGACGCCATGGGCAAGGTCGACGAAGCAGCACTGAAGAAGCGCGCCCGCGCGATGCTCGTGGCGATGACCGAGCGCGAGCACTGGGTCTATGCCCTGCCACGCGAGGCCTTCGCCGCCGTGCGCGGACGCCTCGGGGCCGAAGGGCTCGCCGAGGTCGAGGTCGGCGACGAAGGGCGCGTCGTGCGCTTCGGCGAGGACGACGGCTGCCGCTTCGTGATCCTCGAGAGCGAGCCGCTCGACGCGACGATGGTCGACGCCTCTGGGCCCGACGCGGTCCGCCTCCTCAAGGTGCTGGTCGACGAGCACGGCTTCTTGCCGCAGTCGGTGATCTGGGAGACCGCGCTCGACGTCGGGCAGCCGAAGGAGGCGAGCCTGGCCCTCCGGATGCTCGCGCACATGATGGTCGCGTGGGACGAGGACTTCGTCGACGTGTTCCTCCTTCACCTCGCGAGCCCGGATCCGGTCGCGCGGCATGAATCGGTGATGGCCGTGTCGCTAGCCTCGATGGTCGCGCGCGACGTCGCGCCGGCGCTGAAGCTCCTCGACGAAGCGAAGAGCCGCGAGCGCTACCCGAAGCTTGCCGACACGATCACCGAGGCCGTCCGCGCGCTGCGAGAGGTCGGCGGATACCCGATCGACCTGATAAGCTGACGGTCGCGATGAGCGCGCGCTGGGCCGACCACGATGCCGAGGCAGCCGCCTCGTCGTCGCATGACCCGTTCCTTGGACGCGTGGTCGACGGGCGCTTCCGTATCCTCGACCTCATCGCGCGCGGCGGGATGGGCCGGGTTTATCGAGCCGAGCAGCTCCCGCTCGGGAGGCTGTGCGCGCTGAAGGTGCTGCACCCTCGCTACGACGAGGAGGATGACCCCGAGTTTCAGAAGCGCTTCTTCCTCGAGGCCGCGACGGCGGCACAGCTCACGCACCCAAACACCGTCACAGTTTTCGACTATGGTCGAGACGGCGCGACCTACTTCATCGCGATGGAGTACCTCGAGGGGCGGACCCTCTACCGCATCCTCCGCGACGACGGGCCGCTCGACGAGGCGCGGGTCGCGCGCATCCTGAAGCAAGCGTGTCGCTCGCTCCGAGAGGCGCACCTGCAGGGCGTCATCCACCGCGACATGAAGCCCGGCAACCTGCTCGTGCTCGACGCGGCGGACGAGGCCGACACGCTGAAGGTGCTCGACTTCGGGTTGGTGAAGCGCGTCGACGACAAGCAAGAGGACCTCACCCAGGAGGGCATGTTCATGGGCTCGCCGAAGTACATGGCGACCGAGCAAATCCTGGGCAATCCGGTGTCTCCGCCGACCGACGTGTACGCGGTCGGGGTGGTCGCGTACGAGCTCCTCTGTGGGCTGCCGCCGTTCGACGAGGGGACGAGCGTCAAGACGATGATGGCGCACCTGTACCGACCGGTACCTTCGCTCCGCGCGCGCATGCGAGGGGCGCCGCTCTCGCCGGGGATGGAGGCCTTGGTGATGCGCTGCCTCGAGAAGGAGCCGCACAATCGCTTCGCGTCGATGCACGAGCTCTTGCGCGCGCTCCACGAGCTCGACGAAGAGGTGCTGACCGAGAGCCTGGTCGGAGCGGCGATGCGGCTGCCAGCGAGCCGCGTCGCGGCGCCGCCAGCGCTCGGCGAGCCGCTCGGTGACGGCACGGTCGTGAGCGGCAGCCCGACGCTCGCCATCGCTCAGACGGAGGCGGACACCATGCGGCGCGCGGCCCCGACCGTCGCCGCTGCGGGCGCAAGCGGCGCGGGCAAGCCGGTGACCCTGCCGCGGCTCGTCGTCCGCGCCCTCGTCGCGCTCGTCCTCGTGGGGGCCTCGGCGATCGCCTTCGTGCTGCTCGCCGCGCGCAACACGGAGACGCGCCCCGAGGCGGGCTCGACCGGTCGCAAGGCGAGCGACACCAGTGCCCCCGACGCGCGGCTCGCGCCGTCGGCCAGCGCGAGCCCCACCGACCGCGACGCGTCCTCGGGGAGCCCGGCTGCGACCTTGGAGACCCGCGCCACGTCGACGACCAGCACTGCGGCGAGCGCGACGCGACCGACAGAGGGCCGAGCGCCCCGCGACGCCGGCGCCGCGACGTCGCAGCCAGCGTCCGCGCCGCGCGGGTACAAGGCGTCGCCCTACTGAACCGGTCACGCGGCAGATCGGCTATCTTCACGCGGTGTTCCGCTTGCGAGGCCTCCGCGCCCTCGGCGTGCTCGGCGCGCTCGCCTGCCTGATGGCGAGCGAGTCCGCGCGGGCCGACGAGCGCTCGGAGGCTCGGCGGCACTTCGACGCCGGCATGGCGCTCATTCGGGCGGGTCGTTACCTGCCCGGCATCGCGGAGCTCGAGCGCGCCAATACGATCCTGCCGCACCCGTCGGTGCGCTACAACATTGCGAGGGCTTACGCAGACGCGGGCCTCTTCGAGGAGGCGGTCGCGGCGTTTCGCGCGTACCTCGCCCGCGAGCCCGAGGATCGCGCGAGCGTCGGCCGCGAGCTCGCAGAGCTCGAGAAGCAAGTCGAGACGACGCGCCGCGGCGACCGCGGAGACGGCAGGACGCTCGACGGGTCCTGCCCTTCTCCGAGCGACGCTGCGCCGAGCGACGCTGCGCCGCGCGACGCGCGCCCGACCGACGGCGCACCGAGCGAGGGTCGCGCGAGCCCTGCCGAGCCCGTGAAACGGCCCCCGCGCAAGACGCGCGAAGACGAGCGCCGCGACGACGCATACCGCGAAGAGGTCGTGACCGCGTCTCGCCGCGCGCAGAGCCCGCTCGACGCGCCGAACTCGATCACGGTGATCACGCGTCAGGACATTCAGCTGAGCGGGCTGACGAGGATCCCCGAGCTCCTGCGTCGGGTCGCGGGCATGGACGTGATGCAAATCACGGGCGGCGACGCGAACGTGTCGGTGCGCGGCGAGAACGGGCGGCTCTCGAACAAGCTGCTCGTGCTGATCGACGGCAACATCGTGAAGAGCGATCTGCTCGGCGCGACCTTCTGGGAGAGCCTGATGATCGGCGTCGATCAGATCGAGCGCATCGAGGTCGTGCGCGGCCCCGGCTCCTCGATCTACGGCGCCGACGCATTCAGCGGCGTCGTCAACATCCTCACGATCGCGCCCGGCGAGGGAAAAAGCGGCGGGCGCGCAGGCTTTGGGGAAGACGGTCAGGTGTACGGCTCGGCGTGGGCGAGCATGCGAAAGGGCGACTTCGCCTTCCACGCCTCGACGGGCTACACGCGCTACTCGCGCTGGACGCGCGAGGTCGTCGCGGGTCGCAGCGACGTGACGCAGGCCGACGCCGATCCGAACCTCGGCGCCGAGAACCTTCGCTTCGCGCTCCGAAGCTCGCTCCGGCTCGGGAAAGAGCGGTCGCTCGAGGTAGGCGGCGGGTTCGCGCGCGCGACGCTCGACATCTACGGCATCGGGCCCTTCAATGACTACGCGGTCCGCACGGACTTCGGCGACGCAACGGTCGCGTTCCGCTCGCCCCACCTCGTCGCGAAGGCGCGCTACAGCTACCTTGGGGCGCTCGCGCAGGCGAACCACGCGTACCTGGGACACTCACGCTACGAGGCCCTGCCTCGTCAGCAGGGCCTCGATGTGAACGTCGACCTGATGCGCACGTTTCGCGCGCCTTCGTGGCTGACCCAGAGCGTGGTAGGCGGCGTCGGCTATCGGCTGAAGAAGGTCGACTGGAGCTACCTCACCGACGTGGTCCCGCTCGAGCACCACGTCGGAGTGTTCGCGCAGGACGCGCTGCGCTTCGGCGAGCGCCTCGGGCTCACGCTATCGGGTCGGCTCGACTGGGTTCCAGCCCTCCGCACGGTGGTGCCATCGGCGCGCGCCACGTTCCTCGCGGCCCCGGACAGCGCGCGTCGGCAAGCGCTGAAAGCCTCGTTCGCGACCGCCTTTCGCAGCCCGACGATGCTCGAGGCCTACCTCGATCTCCCCGTGCAGCTGCAGCTCTCGGGGCTCGAGGTGCAGTCGTCGAGCGCCCGCGACGACGACCCCTCGTTCCGGCTCGGACCCGAGAAAATCCTCGCCGTCGAGCTCCAATATCAGAACCAGGCGAGCGACGACGTACAGCTCGAGGTCGCCGGGTACTACCACCGCATTCAAGATCGTATCCAGCTCGCCCAGCCGCGACGAAGCACGCTGAGCGAGCTCTCGGGTGGCGTCGGCGGCTACAACGCTGAGACCGGTCGCTACCGCGTCGCCTCGGGCGGCTGGGAGAATTCGTGCGGCGTCGATCATGTCGTCGGCGGCGAGGCCGGCGGGCGCTACCTCGGGGTGGAGGGGCTCGATCTGTTCGCGAACTACGCGGTCAACGTCTCGTTCCGCGAGCGCTCGAGCAGTTGCGCCGATCCCGGAGATCAACGGACGAGCCAGCACAAGGTCAACGCGGGCGCGCAGGTCCGCACGAGGTTCGGGCTGAACGGGGAGGTCACCTTCCACTACCAGACGAGCCAGCTCTGGTCGGAGCGCATCGCGACGGCGACGGGGCTCACGAGCCAGAGCTTCCCGCTGCCCGCGTACCACCTCCTCAACGCCCGCGTCGGCTACGCGCTGCCCCCCTCGCGGCGCGCGGAGTTCAGCGCGGTGATCTGGAATGCGCTCGCGGACGTGTTCGAGCCCGCGCCGCAGATGCATCCCTTTGGAAACCGCGTGGGCCGCCGCGTGATGGGGTTCTTCTCCTACCAGCTATGACGACGTCGAAGCTCGCTCCCCTCGTCCTCTCGTCGCTCGCTGCGCTGTCGGTGGGCTGCTCCGACGTCGACACCTTCGTTCCGCTCGACGCGCTCGGCGGACCGCGCGGCGCGCTCGAGGGCGCGATCGTCTACGAGGGCCCTCGTCCCTGCACGCGCGATGGCCGGGTCGTCGGGGCGGCGATCGTGCTCGCGTTCGAGCGCGGAGCCCTCCCGCCTCCCGACGGGCTCGGCACCGAGCCAGCCGGCCTCGCGGTCGTGCCGGGCGCGACGCTGTTCGCGGGAGTCGCGGTCGAGCACGCGGCCGATGGGGCGGCCCTATGCCCGGGCGCGAGCGAGCCGAACGTGTCCGCGAGCGCGACGTTCGCGGTGGCCCCGCTCGACGCCGGCGTATACGAGCTTCGCGCGTTCTACGATCGGGACGGCGACTTCAACCCCGCGTTCTCGATCTTCAACCTGCCGACGCGCGGAGACGTCGCAGGCGGTGCCCTCGAGAACCTCGGCGAGGCCCTCGCGGGGGCGCGGCCTCGCTTTCGAGGGATCGCGCTCGGCACGGTGGACGCGTCGGGGAGACGCGCGCTCCCGTCGACCGGCCAGCGTGTGAGCGGCATCGCGATCGCGCTCGGGCGCGTGTTGCCCCTCGAGAGGCCGATGTTTCACGTCGGCGCAGCGCTCGCGGCGGGGGGCGCGGCGCT
>VGRJ01000052.1 GCA_016875405.1 Deltaproteobacteria bacterium
GGTAACACCTTCGCGTGGTCGTCCTCGCGAAGGCCAGAGCTCGACGGCATCTTCTCGGTGTCGAGCGGCCTCACCTACCGGCCGTTCACGTTCCTCGGCGCCTCGGTCATGGCGCGCGACTGGAACGCACCATTGAACGAGGCGGGCGTCGAGCTCACGCCGAGCGTCGATCTCGGCCTCGCCCTCCGTCCGATTGCGGGGCGGCGTATGCTCGAGGTCGGCGGCACGGCCTCGTATCGCCGCGACGTCGACCGTTGGACGGGTGGGGTCACGCTCGCCGTCGACGTCCCGCGCGTCGGGACGCTTCGCGCCGGGGCCGAGATGCTCGACTTCGAGCGGCCCTCGATCGCGGCGAGCGCCGGCCTTGAGGTGAACCTCGACGCTTCTCAGATCTCGGGTGGCATCGTGTTCGGAAACGCTCTCGGCCGCGACGGTACCGGCGGATACGCGTCGGCCGCCGTGCGCGGCTTCCGCGAGACTCCGTCCTTGCCAAAGGTTGGGCATGTGGTGCGCGTCCGCTTCGCTGCGACGCCCGGCGTCAGGCAGCACTTGCGGCTCTTGCAGCAGCTCTGGAGGCTTGCGCGGACGCCCGACGTCGAGGGCGTGTTGCTCGTGCCGCGCGAGGAAATGGCGCTGAGCGCGGCGTACACGGAAGAGCTCGCCGATGCGCTGCGCCTGCTTCGTGCCAACGGCAAGAAGGTGCTCTGCCACCTCGAGGACGCGACCGGCCGGCAGTTGCAGGTGTGCGCGCACGCCGATCGCATCGCGATGAACCCCGCGGGCGGACTCCGCTTTGCGGGCCTGTCGACCACGACGTTCTACATCGGCACGCTGCTCGAGAAGCTCGGAGTTCGTGCGGATTTCGTGCGGATCGGACCCTGGAAGAGCGCGGCCGAGCAGTTTGCGACGAGGCCGTCCGACGAGGCGCTCGCGGTCCAACGGGAGCTCCTCGGTGAGCAGGAGCGAGCCTTCCTCGGCGACGTCGCGGCCGGACGCGGAATGACCGTTGAGGCCGCCCGCTCCGCCATCGCGCGTGGTCCGCTGCTCGCGACCGAGGCGCGTGACGCGAAGCTCATCGACGCGCTCGTGTACGAAGACGAGGTCGAGCGCTTCGTCGAGGAGTCCTTCGGAGGGCGTCAGCGCGTCATCGATCTCAACGAGCTCGAGCGCGTGCCGGAGCACTGGATCACTCCTGCGCGCGTGGCCGTCGTGCACCTTACGGGTGACATGATCGACGGCGACAGCCGCGACATCCCGCTCGTTGGTCTCAAGCTCGCCGGGTCGCGGACGGTGGCGCAAGCGTTGAAGCGGGCGCGCGAGGACAAGTCCGTGAAGGCGGTGGTCTTTCGCGTCGAGACGGGTGGAGGCTCGTCGCTCGCGGCCGACGTGATCTGGCGTGAGGCTGCGCTCACGGCGCGCGTGAAGCCGCTCGTGGTCTCGATGGGGAGCCGCGCCGCGAGCGGCGGTTATTACGCGGCGGTCGCCGGACGCGAGGTCTTCGCGAACCGCTCGACGGTCACCGGCTCGATCGGGATCTTCTACGGGAAGGTCGACGCCTCGGGCCTGCTCGATCGCATCGGTGTGTCGCTCGCGACGTCGCGCACCGCGCCCCGCGCCGACGCCGAGTCCTTATTCCGGCCGTTCACGGACGACGAGCACGAGGTGCTCGCGGGCAAGGTGAAGCAGTTCTACGATCTGTTTATCGGGCGCGTGTCCGAGGGCCGCCGCATGACCCCTGAAGCCGTCCACGCGGTGGCGCAGGGACGCGTCTGGACCGGACGGCAGGCCGCTGAGCGCGGGCTCGTCGACCGCGTCGGTGGGTATCGCGCTGCACTCGAGCGTGCGCGGGTGCTCGGCGGGCTCCCGGACGACGCGCCGATCTTCGAGCTTCCTGAGGTCCCGAAGACCCTCTTCGATCGGGCCCTCGCGCTCGTCGGCGCGCCCAAGCTCGAGGCGAGCGACGCTACCTTCCTTCCGCCGCCGGTGCTCGATACGGCGCGCGCTCTCTTGCCGCTCACCTACCTGAGCTTCGAGCGTCCGATGGCGCGGCTCGAGTGGTTGTTCGTGGAGCCGTGAGCGTCACCGACGCCGAACGACCCTCCGGCCCGCCGCTGCTCCGGGCCGAATCGGCTCGCCTCCTCGTCGACGGCGTCGTGATGTACGCGGCGCTCACGTGCGAGAGCCGGGGTGGGCGCGTCGTGGTCTTCGGCGACATCGAGCCGCTCGTTCGCGTGCTCTCTGGCACCGCCGCCGGCGCGTCCTCCGGGAGCGCCGCGGTCGCAGGTGGTGCCTTCGAGGTCGCCGGCGTCGACGTCTCGTCGGCGGCCTTCCGTCACGAGGTCGGCGTCGCGCTGCGTGACGTGCCCCTCCCCGAGCGGTGGTCGGTGGCGCGTTATCTCGAGTGGAGCGCGAGGCTCGCCGGCCTCACGGCTCGAGACGCCCGCGGTCGTGCGAGCGAGTGCCTCGCGGAGGTCGAGCTCTTGCGCCTCGCGGGGAGGCTGACCACGAGCCTCGTGCGTCACGAGCGGCGCCTCGTCACGCTCGTCGCGGCGCTGCTCACGAACCCTCGCGCGCTCGTGCTCGTCGATCCGCTTGGCGAGCTCGAGCCGCAGGGGCGCGCCGCGATGTTCGATGCCCTCGACCGCGCGTCTCGCGCTCGTGGGGTCGTCGTCTTTCAGCCGTCACTCTCGCTCGAGGAGGTCACGCTGCCGCTCGTGCTCGGGGCCACCTGGGTCGTCTGCGTGCGCAGTGGTTCGCTGCTCCTCGAGGGCGAGCCCGAGCGCTTCCTCGGTCACGCCCGGGCCTACGTCGTCTCCGGGATCGGGCCCGTGCTCACGCTCGCCGACGAGCTCGAGCGGCTCGGCGTGACGGTGAGCCGGCGAGCCGGGAGTCTCCTCGTGAGGCTGCCCGAGGGGACGGCTCCGCGTGAGGTGTTGGCCGCGGCGGTCCGCGTCGGGGTCGGCCTCACAGGGCTCGCGCCGCTCGTGTGAGCGACGCGCCACCTCCTGGTGGGCATCCCGCTCGGCGCGGCGTCGTGCTAGGGGACGGCTCATGGACGCGGAGGTCGTGCGCGCACAGCGCAAGGGCTCGGAGCCGGTGCCCGGAAGGCTGGGCGTGTTCACGGGGATCTCCCTAGCGGCGAGCGCCATCCCCATCCCGTTCCTGCCGGAGCGCGTCCTCGAGCGAGTTCGTGGCGCCATCGTGCACGAGACTGCCTCGCGGCACGGCGTAAGCCTCACGACCGACGCTCGCGCGGCGCTCGCGGCGCCAACGAGCGACGAGGGCGTCCGCGTCATGCTCCGCAAGGGCGTGGAGATGGTGGTACGTCGCATTCTTCGGAGCATCGGGCCGTTCGCGCCGCTCGCGTCCGGGCTCCGAGCCTTCGAGGTCTACGCGCTCGGCTACCTGTTCGAGCGCTACCTCGGAGAGGTCCGACCCTCCGGTCGCGTGCGGCTCGGCATCGACGAGGCGAGCGCGCTGCGCCTCGCGATCGACGAAGCGGTCGCGCGCACGTTTCACCCGTCCGTCGCGCCTCGTCGGCTCCTCGTCGCGGAGGCCGTCGAAGATCTGCGCGACGAGTTCACGCGCTGGATCGACTCGCTGCTGCTTACGGGCGCGACGCTCCCGAGCTACCTGCAGCGCAGGCTCGACGCCGCCTTCGACGAGGCGCTCGCGCGTCAGGGCTCGAAGCTCGGCGGATGAGGCTCGCCATGGACGCACGCGCACAGCTCGCTCGCTCGCGTCGGGTCGTCGTAAAGGTCGGCTCGAAGGGGCTGCTCGCCGGCTCGAATGGCCTCTTTGAGGCGCTCGCTGCGGAGCTCGTGAAGGCGACCGGCGCGGGCAAGCGTTGCCGTGAGCTCGTCCTCGTGTCGAGCGGCGCCATCGCGCTCGGCGTCCAGCACCTCGGGATGAAGCGCCGCCCCGTACAGATGGCTGGCCTTCAGGCGGCCGCCGCCGCGGGGCAGGGCTTGCTCATGCAGCGCTACGGAGAGGTGTTCGCCGAGCACGATCGCAAGGTCGCGCAGGTGCTGCTGTCGCACGCCGACCTCGCGAGCCGTGAGCGTGCCAACAACGCGCGCGCCGCGATGGAAGAGCTGCTCTCGCTCGGGGTCTTGCCCATCATCAACGAGAACGACGCGGTCGCGACCGACGAGATTCGCTTCGGCGACAACGACGAGCTCGCAGCGATGGTAACCTCGCTGCTAGGAGCCGACCTGCTCGTTCTGCTGTCCGATGTCGACGGTCTCCTCGACGGTGAGAAGCGCCGGGTCCCCTACGTCGCCGAGCTCGACGGGGCGACCCTCGGTCTCGCCACGACCGAGATCTCGAAGGTCGGCCGCGGGGGGATGAAGAGCAAGCTCGAGTCGGCGCATCGGGCCACGTTCGCCGGCGCCAGCGTCGTCATCGCGTCGGCGTCGACGCCGGACGTGCTGCCGCGGATCCTCGCTGGCGAGGACGTGGGTACGCTGATCGCGGCGCGCGCGCGCCCTCTCAGCACGCGCAAGCATTGGATCGCGTATACGCTCCGCCCGCGTGGGACGGTGCTCGTCGACGACGGCGCTGCCCGCGCGATCCAGCGCGACGGCTCGAGCGTGTTGTGCGTCGGCGTCGTCGGCGTGCGCGGTGGCTTCGCGCACGGCGAGTTGATATCCATCAAGACGCTGGCGGGGGACGAGATCGCGCGCGGCCTTGCGGGCATGGCGGCCGCCGAGGCGGCGAGGCTTGCGGGCACGTCGGGGAAGGGCTCCTCGCCGCTCGTTCACCGCGACGATCTCGTCGTCTTGCCCCGATGAGCGTGAATGTTGGAGATGCGGGCGCGGCGCGGTTAGCCTCGACGTGCGATGGGAAGCTTCGGCAGGTTCCTAGCCTGGACGTTGATCCCGACGGGGGTCGCGATCGGCGTCCTGCGAGCCTTCGTGTTCGAGCCATGGCTGGTCCCCGACGACGAGTGGCTCGCGGCTTCGGTCGCGCCGACGCTCGCGACGGGCGATCAGGTACTGCTCCTCACCGTCGGGACGCCGAGCATCGGAGACCTCGTTCGCTGCAAGGATCCGGAGGAGCCCTCGGCGTTTGTCGTCGGGCGCATCGTCGCCAAGGGGGGCGATCGCGTCGAGCTTGGGACTGGCGTGTTCAAGGTCAACGGTTACAGCTACTCCTCGTCGGAGGCGTGCGCTGACAACGGCCCGCCCGTCCTCTTCCCAGAGTCGCGCACGCAGGCGGACCTCGTCTGTGGCCGCGTCGAGTTCGCGGGCGGCTGGCACCTCGTGGGACGCGTTCTCAAGGCCAAGAGCGAAGCGCCGCGCACCTACAAAGTCGATCCAGGCAGGGTGTTCCTCCTCAGCGACAACCGCGACCTTCATGACGATTCGCGTGATTTCGGGGCCGTGCCGCTCGAAAACTGCGATCGTCGCCTCTCGTTCCGGCTTTGGAGCTCGAAGGGTTGGAGCGACGGCAAGCGTCGCCTCACGCTTCTGCGTTGACCGGTCGCGGCGGGTGGATCACTTGCCGCCGTCTGGAGCCGGAGCGTCGCCAACCGACACGCGCACGACTTTCCACTCGCCGTCGACCTTCGTCAGCTCGACGTCGGCGTGCTTCTCGACGCCGCCCTTGAAGCGGACCGCGTAGTCGAAGCGCACCCGTTCGCCGCGGTTCGTGCGCTCGCCGCGAACTAGCGAAACGTCGAGGTTCACCTCGCTCGGGTTGAAGTTCGAGTCGCGAATGGCTCGCGTCGCGGCGACCTCGTCGTCGAGCATCTTGCTCGCGCCGAACGCGGTGTATTGGCGCGCCCGGGGCTGGTCTGCGCGCCCCAAATAGGCGTCGGCGAACGCATCAGCGATGGCCTCCGGCGAGCCGGGCTCGGTCTGCGCGCAGCCGCCGGCGAGCCCGAGGAGGAGGCATGTCCCAACGACGAGGCCTTTACCAGTCATGACCCGGACCATGGCGCATGGCGCCTCGGACCGCAATTCGCCGTGAACGAGCGAACGCCGCGAGTTCAACTCGGGGTCGTGGTACACCACAACCGGGGGCAGCCACCCGGTGTCAGGAGATCGCGACGAGATCGGCGGCGTTTGCAGGAACTGTCGGGCGTTCAACGCGCTTGGCCGGCCGACCTGCGAGCGCTGCGGGGCAGCGCTCACTTACCGGGGAGAGCCCGCGCCCCCCGCATCGGGGCCAGCCCCCGGGGCCGACCACCCCATCACGTCGAGCGAAATCGCCGGAGACATGGTACCTAATTGGGTTGAGGAGACAGCGATGGATCTCGCACGCCACTACGTTTGCCGGTCTTGCTGGACCGGCGTCCCTGCCGGTCACAAGTTCTGCGGTCGCTGCGGGACCCCGGTGCCCCCGGCGGTCCGCGACTTGAAGACGAACTTCTTCGGCGAGATGCAGAACCCCGCCAAGGCGAAGCTCATCCTGATCCGAGGGGAGGGTATGGATGGGCTCTCGTTCCACCTCAAGGCGGAGCAGCACATCGTCGGTCGACAGGGGCAGCTGATTTTCCCCGACGATCCGTTCGTCTCACCCCGTCACGCGAACTTCTTCTACCGAGACGGGCACCTCGTGGTGCGCGACGAGGGCTCGCTGAACGGCGTCTTCGTGCGCGTGCGCGGCAGCATCCCGCTGAAGTCGGGACAGACCTTCCTCGCGGGCGAGCAGGTGCTGCGCGTCGACGCGTTGGCCCCGATCTCCGATGACGGTCCCGACGCCGACGGAACCGCGTTCTACGGCTCGCCACGCAAGGACGTCACGTTCAAGGTCACCCAGGTCTTCCGCGGCAGCGTCGATGGGGCTGTGGTTCAGGCGGGCGCCCGGGGCCTCACTCTCGGTCGCGATGGCGCCGACATGAACTTCCCCGAGGACCTCTTCTTGTCGGGTGAGCACTGCCGTCTCGAGCAGAACGGGCGCGACTTCATCTTGACCGACCTCAACAGCCGCAACGGCACCTACGCCCGCATCGTCGAGGAGCGCGTGCTCCAGCACGGCGACTACGTGTTCATCGGCCGCAAGCTCCTGCGCGTCGAAATGAACTCGAACTGAGCGGTCGGCGCGCGCGTGAACCCTCGCCGGCCTCGCGAGAGCCCTCACTCGTCGACGCAGAGGCTCGCGAACGGCCCGACGGGCTGTCCCCGCTGAAACTCGACCTGGCAGCTCCCAGGGCGGCCGATCCGCTCGATGAGCTCGAGCGCGAACGGGCTCGTCCAGTCCCGGGCCCCGTCGACGCGGGCGCGGATCACGCCGTCGCCGTCGACGAGCCAGGTCTCCGGGAAGAGCGTCGTCCCGAATTTTCCCGCCACGATCTCGGCGTCCGGGTCGAACAGCACGGCGAAGGGCGGCTCCTTGCCTTCGAGCACGACCTGCAGGTGGTCGCGCACGGCGTCGGGCCCCTCGTCCGTCGAGATGGTGACGACCTGAACCCCGTCCTTCGCGACGATCCGCGCGAGGTTCGCGACCGAGGGCATCTCCTCGAGGCAGGGCTTGCAGGTCTTCGTCCAGAAGTTCAAAACGACCGGCTTCTTCTTCGCGAAGAACGACGAGAGCCGTACGCGCTTGCCCGAGAGATCGGCGAGCTCGAAATCCGGCACGGTGCGATTCTGGCCAGCGTAGGTCGGCCGGAACGTGCACAGGGCGGCGCACGAGGTGATGCGGTGGTCGTTGCGCGCCGCTTTGACGAACGAGAAGACCCCCACCGAGGCGAGCGCGATGAAGGCGAGCTGCGCGAGCTGGGAGCGCATCGACGCGGGTCGGTTCGGGGCCCCGTCCGAGGCGGGCTCGGGGGCGTCCTTCGAGGTGACGGTGCGCGCCATGTGAACGCTTCTATAGCATGGTCGCCGTCAAGGCTCGGCGAGGGCGAGGAGTCGCATCAGGCGGGCCTCTTCGACCTCGTATTTCATGATCTTGCGCTCGTCGAGCTCGACCACCGGGACCTCATGGTCATAGGCGGCGCGCTTCTCTGCGGAGGCCTCGCGATCGAGGTCGATCTCACAGAGCTCGAACGGTCGCTCGGCCCTCACGCGGAGGAGGGCCGCGTGCGCCACCTCGCAGAGGTGACAGTCGACCCGCGTGTAGAGCGTCACCTTCGCCATCAGCCGCCCTCCGCCGACGGCTCGAGCCAGCGCGTGTGCCGCCGGCCTTCGCCGGCCTCGCTCTTCACCACGAAGAGGCGCGTCCGCGTCGTTCGCGAGGGTCGCGCCTCGAAGGCCTTGCGGTAGTCCGCGAAGCGGCCGCCCGCGTGAACGGCCTCGCGTACCGCCAGCGCCTCGGGGACGCCGCCTTGCGCGAGCACGTACTCGACCCACGCCCAACGCGCGCTCGTCGCTCGCACGTCGGCGCGACCCTTGAGGCCGCGCCGCAACCGGTCGAGGCGACGATCGACGACGTCGATGCCCGCGAACGGCTGGCCGTCGAGCGGCGTGTTCCGTTTGGCGCAGAACGGCGCGATCGTCAGCGCGACCGGGACGATCTTCGACAGCTTCGTCACGAACGCGGCGCACTCGTCGACGTCCTCGTCCGTCTCCCCGGGCACTCCGAGCATGAGGTAGAGCTTCAGTCGGTGGATGCCGTGGAGCCGCGCCATCTCCGCGGCATGCTCGAGGTGGTTGGTCCGCGCGCGTCGGTCGAGGATCTCGCGCACGCGGTCGCTCGCGCCGTCCATCGCGGTGGTGAGCGTCTTGTAGCCCGCCGATTTCAGCGCCGCGACGAACCGATCTTTCAACCGGTCGGGGCGCAGGCTTGAGAGCCCGACGCCCGCGCCTCGCGCGACGAGGCTCTCGACGATCTCGACGATTTTCGGGTGATCGCTCACCGCAGCGCCGACGAGCCCGACGCGGGTCGCATCCTCGGGGACGAGCTCGAGGACGCGCTCCATCGGCACCACGCGCATGCCGCCGTTGGTCGTGCGCCGCATCACGCAGTAGGTGCAGCCGCGCGAGCAGCCGCGCTCGGTCTCGATGAGGAACATGTCGGACAGCTCGGTGTCCGGCGTTCGGATCGGCGACCACGCCGGCAAGAGCGTGTCGTCGCACTGCGCGACCGAGGGCATCGCGTCTCCGTGGTGCTCCGGGACGAACACGTGCGGCATCCCAGCGAGTCGCGTCAGCGCCGCGTCGCGATCCGCCGCATCTCTCAGCACCCGGAAAACCTCGACCGCGAGGGTGTCGGCCTCGCCCATCACCACGACGTCCGCAAACGCCGCGAGCGGCAGGGGGTTCGAGAAGGTGAGCGGCCCGCCTGCCACGATGACGGGGTGGCGCGCGTCCCGCTCGCGCCGCGACGAGGGTAGCCCGGCGGCCTCGAGCATCTGGATCATGCCGGCGAGCTCGAGCTCGTACGCGACCGAGAACGCGACGACCGGGAAGGTGTCGAGCCCACGCAGCCCCTCGTAGCTCTGCGGTGCATCGGCGATGGAGCCGCTGCCTGCGTCGTCGTCGAGGAACACGCGCTCGCACGCCATGTCGGGCTCGGACTGGATCTGCTTGTAGATCTGCAGATAGCCGAGCGAGCTCATCCCCACGCGGTAAGGCGAGGGGTAGGCGAGCGCGAGCGTGAACGGTGCGACCTTCTCCATTCGACCGCGCTCGAGGCGCAGTCGCGTTCGAACCAGCTCTCGGAGCGCGTCGCGACGCATACGGACGTGGTGGAAGCGGTTCGGTAGGAGAGGGGGAGGGGAGGCACCACGCGCGGGCGGCGAGCACCATCGAGCGGACCTCCGCAGCATAGCGCGAAAGCCGGGCCGACACCCGCCGCTCGGCGCGCATGGGCTCGAGTGCGCTGGTGCGGCCGTCGGTCCGCCACCTCAGCGCCCCGTCGCGATCGGTCCGCGCGACCGACGTGCCCCGCTCCTCGAGGCGTGCCAGCACTTCCCTCGTCGGATGGCCGAAGCGATTCCTCACGCCGCACGAAATCGCGGCGAAGCGGGGCGAGACCGCCGCGAGGAACTCGTGGCTCGACGAGGTTCGGCTGCCGTGGTGCCCGACCTTCAACAGCTCGGCCTCGAGGCCAGCCGGGTAGGCGTCGAGGAGCCTGCGCTCGGCGGCGCGCTCCGCGTCTCCGACGAGCAACGCTACGCGTTCAGCGAGTGCGACGCGAAGCACGAGGGAGGCGTCGTTCGCGCCGCTGTCGGGCTCGACGCTCGGGCACGGGGCCAGCACGGCGACTTCGGCGCTCCCGTAGCGACGCGCTCGTCCGCACAGCTCGGCAGGTCCGCGGATGGGGACCCCGCGCCGCGTCAGCCGTTCGAGGAGGGCTCCGAGCTCGCCCGACCGTGCGTCCCGGTCGGCGAGCCCGCTCTCCCACAGCTCGCCTACCTCGACCTCGTCGAGCGCGCTCGTAAGGCCGAGGTAATGGTCGGGGTGCGGGTGCGTCAGGACCACCACGTCGATTCGCGAGCGCCGCCGCGCGGTGAGCTCGGGCACGAGGACTCGACGACCCACGTCGACTCCGCCGACCTGTCCGCCCCCGTCGACCAGCATGAGCCTCCCGTCGGGCAGATCGATGAGCAGCGCATCGCCTTGACCAACATCAAGAGCGGTCACCCTGAGCTCCCCCGTCGGAGCGCCAGCGTGCTGCGCGACGACCTCTGCCGCGACGAGCGCGCAGATCCCGATGATGGCGACGCGTCGGCGTCGGCCTGGGGACCACCAGAGGGCGAGGGCCATGAGCGCGACGACCACGAGCTCGAGCGACGACGGCGGCGGTAGTCGAAGCGACGAGGTGCGCGCGTCGGAGGCGGCGTCGGCGATCGCGCGCACGACCCTGAGCGCCCCGGTCGCGACGAGCGCGAGGCACGACTCCGCCACGGGCACGCTCGAGCTTGCGGCGTGAAGCAGCGCGGCGGGCAGGGCCACGAGCTCGCCAACCGGCGCCGCGAGCAGGTTGGCGGGGACACCGAGGAGGGGCAGGCGCGCGCCGAGGAGTAAGAGCAGCGGCGTCGTTCCGAGGGTCGCGGCGAGGGTCGCGCGGAGGGTGGGGCGCATCGCGCTCACGAGAGGATGGCCGGCCGCAGGAATGCCATCGTCGCCTCGCGGCATCGCGAGCAGCGCGCTCGTCGCGAACAGCGAGAGGGCGAACGAAGCATCGGCGAGGATCAGCGGTTCGGCGAGTGCGTGAGCGCCGAGGGTCAGGCCGAGCGCCCTCGACGGGTGCGTGCGACGACCCGCTGCCCTCACGAACAACGCGAACCCTAGCATCGAGGCTGCGCGAACTGCGGAGCCGCTGCCGCCCGAGAACTCTGCGTAGAGCCACGCGGCCGGCACGCCGAGCGCCGCGGCGAGCCTCCCGACGTCCGTCTGCCGTGCGAGCGGAGGGACGCGCACGAGCACGGCACGGAGTGCATGCACCAAGGCCATCACGGCCAAGACGAGGTGCGTACCGGACACCGCGAGCAGGTGCGCGAGGCCGCTCTCTTGGAAGGCGACGCGATCGGCCTCCTCGAGGTCGGCCTCCCCGAGCACCAGCGCGCGACCGAGCGGTACCGCATCGGCCGCGAACGTCGCCTCGATCCGCCCGCGAACCGCGGCTCGTACGTCGTCGATCGCGGCATGGATGCCCTCGCCTGGTGTGATGAGCGCGGCATCGATGACACGGCCGCTCGCCACGGGCCCCGTGATGGCCATGCGGAGCGCCGGATCGCTCGCGCCCGGGTTGTCGAACCTCTCGAGCGGCGCGAGCTCGACCACGAGGGCCAAGCGGTCTCCTCGTCGAACGTGCTCCGGACCATCGTGGAGCCGGACGCGCACGCCCTGCGGTACGGCTCCCTCGCACGAGCCCGCCTCAAGCGCGACGTCGAGCACCCCTCGACCGAGGGTGTGTGCTCCGTCGTCCAGTCGCCCTACTGCGTGCACGACGGGAGAGCGGACCACCTCGGCGATGACCTCGCACCGGCGCGGCGGAGTCAGCGCGTCGCTCGCGCGCGCGTGCGCTTGCTCGACCTCCACGAGCCGGGCCTCGGTTCGTGCGGCCGCAACGACGAGCATCAGCGCCGCGACGATGAGCGTGCGCTTCGCGATGCCGGAGCGCACGATGGCACAAGCCACGGCGAGACCGAGGACCGTCGCCCCCGGTTGGAGCACGAGCGCCGGCCCCAGCGCGCTCGCGCACGCCAGGACGAACAGCGGATCGAGGATGGGGCCGGCTCGCACGCCGCTCTCCTTCGCAAGCCCTGCGCCACGGCTCGCTCGAACGATCTCAGCGACTTCAGACCTTCGCAGGCTGGCGGCCGCCAGGGTCTGACGTCGGGGCCGCCAGATCGCTGATTGATAATTATCAAGAATCAGCCTCCGCCGAAGGGGGCGATGGGCGGCGCGCGGAGGCAGGCAATTCGCTTGACTGCGACGAGGACACCTGGGTTACTTCCGCCTTCGTTCCCTCGGAGATATCCCCATGAAGAAGCTCATCCTTGCCAGCCTCGTCGGCGCGGCGGCCCTCTTGTCCACCGGCTGCGAGAACAAGGTCGGCCAGTGCAATGCGCTCATCAAGGTGCTGAACGAAGCGCAGGGCAAGATCAAGCCTGCCAAGGCCGACCCGGGCGCGTTCGAGGCCCTCGCGGGCGACCTCGAGACGGCGGCCGGCGAGGTCGGCAAGGCCGAGGTGAAGCTTCCGGAGCTGCAGAAGTTCCGCAACGACTACAAGCAGCTCCTCCTCGATACCGCGAAGGGCATGCGCGACGCCTCGGTTGGCGCAAAGGCCGGCGACATCGCCAAGCTCGGCGCCGCCGCCAAGTCGATGTCCGAGATGAGCACGCGCGTCGGGAAGCTCACCCAGGACATCAACCAGTTCTGCGGCGGCAAGTGACGCGCGCGGCCTCTGCGCCGCGCCGATCGAATCGAATTTGACCGCGCACCGCGCGCAAGGGCACGGTGCGCCTCGTGCAAGGCCGCATCCGCGATCGCAACATTCTGCTCATCAACCTCACGATCCTCCTCGTCGGGGTCGCGTGCGGCATGGCGATCGCGCTCTTGTCGATCCACCTCGACGAGCGCGGCTATGCGAAGGAGAGCATCGGCACCCTCGCCGCGTGGTTCGCCCTTGGTATCGTCGGGTTCTCGTTCCCCCTGAGCGCGGTGATCGAGCGGCTGACGGCGAAGCGCACCCTCGTCGCGTCCCTCTTCCTCTACGCATGCACCGTGGCGTTGTTCCCGCGCGTGACGCACTCGTTCGCGCTCGCCGCTTTCGTGCGCGTGCTCGACGGAGCGGCCTCGGCGGGCATGTGGATTGGCTGCGAGACGATCCTCTTGCAGCGGGCCGACAAGGACGAGAAGGCCGCCGTCACGGCCCTCTACGCGGCGGCGATCGCGGTCGGCTACATGGTAGGGCCGTTCCTCTCGAAGCTCGTCGTCGCGGTCGCGTCGCTCGAGGCGGCGTTCCTCGTCGCCGGGCTGATCTCTTGTGCGACCGGCGTCCTCGTCGCGCTGCGTCTCGATCCCGACTCGCCCGGCGCCAAAGCCCACGGGGATGCTCCCGCCGAGGCCTTGCCCGCGTCGAGCAGCACCGCCTCGATCGTCTGGCGCATCAAGAACTCGTGCTTCGGCAACTTCGCCTACGGGTACTTTCAGGCGTCGGTCGTGCTGTTCCTCCCGCTTTACCTGATGGCGGCCAAGGGGATCACGAAGGAGCAGACGATCATCATCCCCGGCTTCTTCGCCTTCGGGATGCTCACCTTCGTGCGCGTCGCGGGCTCCTTCGGCGACCGCCACGGCCACCTGCTCACGATGCGGGTGCTCGGGGCGCTCGGGCTCCTCACGGTGCTCGGCTTCGTGGTGCTCGACAACTACTGGCTGATGTGCGGCGCGGTCGCCGTCGCGGGCGCATCGATCGCGAGCATCTCGCCCATCAGCCTCGCGCTCCAGGGCGTCATCCTCGATCCGTCGGAGTACGGCCGCGGCAACGCCCTCTACAACGGCTTTTACGCCGCCGGGATGCTGCTCGGACCGCCCATCTCCGGCCGGTTGTTCAACCGCCACGGCGGACCCGCGATGCTCTACCACCTCGCCGCGCTGTGGGCGGCGTTCGTCGTGTTCACCGTGCTCTTCGCGAACGACGACCCGGCGCGCGCGCGTCGGGCGGCGCCCGAGGGCCACTAACCTAGAGTCCGTACATCAGCGCGAGGCCGCCGGCGACGAGCCTCCATGGATCGCTCGACGCCGTCGTGCCGACTGCCAGGCCCGACAGCGTGGTCTCAGCGACGCCGATGGCTCCGCGGCGCCGATCGCTGTCGAGGCGTAGGCCCCAGGAAGCCTGGAGCGACAGCTCGGGTACGCCCCAGAAGCCGAAGTGCAGCTCGCCTGCGAGACGGGCGCCGGCGCCGAAGCCGAAGCCCGTGAGGCGAAGATCGAGCGCCTGCCCCTCGGTCGATTGGCGGAAGCCGGGCAGCGTCGCCGTCGAGTAGCCAAGGTCGAGCTCGGGGATCACGAGCAGGTTGTGGTGACGCCCCGAGTGAAACGAGATCGGCACAGAGACGCGGGCGGCGAACGTCGTACGCCGCGCGCTCGCCCCCTCCTCGGTGCGGTCGAGGGCCGGATCCGGGTTCGGGACGAGGCGCGTGAAGGTGCCGCGCTCGGTGCCGAAGCCAGCGCCGACGTCGAGGCCGAGGTTGGGCCCGAACCAGTAACGGACGCCGAAGAGCGGCACCGCCGAGTCGTCCGGCGTGACCGCGAGCGACGCGCTGCCCGTCGAGTCGATCGACACCGTGGTGCCGTCGAGGGTGAGGCCCGGCACCACGCGCAGGCCGAGATAGGCGAGCGCGATCCGCCCGGCTCGGAGCCGGTGGTCGTTGGTCGAGGGCGCGGCGGCGGCGGCCGCGGGGAGGGGCGCCGCGGCGGGGACGGACTGGCTGACCGGCGGCTCGACGGCCGCAGGCGGCGCGGATTCCCAGGTTGCGGGCTCGTCGGCGAGGGCCGTGGTGGCGAGGAGCAGCGTCGCGAGCGAGGTTCCGAGGGAGGCGCGCGTCGAAGTCATGATCGGGCCACGAATCATACCCGAACCCAACCTCGTTGGAAGATTCCACCCCCGCCGGTTCGTGGGTTGCTGGCGCTTACGTATTCGTGCTGCTCGATTTCAGAAGGCCACGTAGACTCTGGTCAGCCGTCGATGCTCTCGCGAGCCTCGAAGGCGTCGACTCGTCGCGCCGAATGAGGCGCTCATGGAGGTGATCGGTGCACGCTTCTTGGCTCCCCCTCTCCGCTCTCGCCCTCGGTCTCGGCTTCTCGGCTTGTGGGCTCCCGGCTTCCGACGAGGCGACGCTCGTGGAGGCGGTCGGCTCGATCTCCGAGGCGATCGACGGCGGCTACCTCGACAACGACACCACCTCGGTCGTTGGCATTGTCTCGCTCTCGAACGGCGGCGTGGGGTCGTGCTCGGGGACGTTGATTGCGCCAAACGTGGTGCTTACCGCGCAGCACTGCGTCGCGAACATCTCGACCGGCGCGGGCGTCGACTGCGCGAAGAGCAGCTTTGGCGCCGTGAAGAAGGCCTCCGCCATGTTCGTCACCACGAAGACGTCGCTCTCGCAGAACCCTGGCGACTACGTCGGATCGAAGGAGGTCCTCGTCCCGGCGAAGGGCAGCCCGGTCTGCGGCAACGACATCGCGATCCTGATCCTCTCGAAGCCGATCCCCGAGACCGAGGCCGTGCCGCGCGTGCCGCGTGTCGACACGCCCGTGAAGAAGGGCGAGAAGTACTACGCCGTCGGGTACGGACAGCGCGGCGAAAACGGTGCATCCGGGACTCGCTACCGCCTCGACGACCTCCGCACGGCCTGCGTCGGAGCGGGCTGCAACGCGCCGGAATACATCGCTGACTCCGAGCTTCTCGGGGAGACCGGCATCTGCCAGGGCGACTCGGGCGGCCCCGCATTCGATGTGCAGAACCGCATCTTCGGCATCGTCTCGCGCGGCGGCGCTGGCTGCGTCTCGCCGGTGTATGGACATGTCGAGAAGTGGGGTGACTGGATCAAGTCGGTGGTCGTGCAAGCGACGACCGATGCCGGGCTCGAGACGCCCGAGTGGGCTCTCGGCCAACCGACCGATCCGAACTACAACTTCGACGTCGGCGACGCATGCGCGCAGCCCACCGACTGCGAGTCCAACGCTTGCCTGTACGGCTACTGCACGCGCGCGTGTACGG
Source organism: Deltaproteobacteria bacterium (assembly GCA_016875405.1). Lineage (GTDB taxonomy): Bacteria > Myxococcota_A > Polyangia > Polyangiales > Polyangiaceae > SYFR01. Next base: position 16,120 of record VGRJ01000052.1, read on the forward strand.
CGGAGGCGAAGTGCCCTGGGGGCTATTTCTGCGGGTCGCAGGGGTACTGCGAGAAGCTGATGACTCCCGAGGGCAGCACAGGTGCCGGGACCGGCGGCGATACCCCGAGCGATGTCGTGGAGAGCGACAGCGGCTGCAGCTTGACGACCGCCCCCGGACAAACGAAGTCCTTCGCGTGGCTCTCCTCTGCCCTCGCCGTCCTCGCGGCCTCGCTCCGCGTCCGACGCCGCTCTTAGGGCGTCGAGCGCTGCTCGTCGGCGTCATCGCCGCGGTCGGCGGGTGTCGTGAGGCGAGCCGCGAGTCGGCTGGGGTCCGCGTCGTGTCGCTCGCACCCAGCATGACCGAGGCCGTCGTGGCGCTCGGCGGGCTCGAGCTCCTCGTGGGGCGCTCGGCGCACTGTGATTTTCCTGCCGATGTCGCGCGCCTGCCAAGCGTCGGCGGCTACGCCGACCCCGACATGGAGCGGATCCTCGCGCTCGCGCCGAGCCTCGTCGTGGGAGAGCGCGGTCCCGCAGGCCCAGCCCTCGAGGAGCGCCTCCGTGCGCGCGGGATCGCGACCTTCTTTCCGCCGACGGGCTCGGTGGCCGAGATCGAGAGCATGCTGGTCGAGCTCGGAGCGCGCCTCGGTCGTGTCGAGGCCGGACGGCGCGTGCGCGCCACGCTCGAGCGTCGGCTCGCGCGGATCTCGGAGTGGGGGCGCGCGCGAACATCGGTGCGCGCCGTCGTGGTGTTCGACGCGCGGCCGCTCTACGTCGCCGGTCCTGGGGGCTTCCCCGACGAGCTCGTCCGGTTCGCGGGCGCGACCAACGCGGTGACTTCCGGCGGCGCATACCCGACGCTCGATCTCGAGCGAATGCTCGCGCTCGACCCCGATGTCATCGTCGACGCGAGCGCGATGGACGCAGGGTCTTCCGCGCTCGCCTCACTCGTGGGTTGGTCGCGCCTTCGGGCGGTGCGCGAGGGGAGGGTGCGGATGCTCGAGGGCTCGGCCGCCTTGCGCCCCGGTCCGCGGCTCGCCGACGGCGTCCGCGCGCTCGCCAAGGCGCTCCATGGGGAGGCGCCACCTCCCGATCCGGAGGAGTCGTGAAGACCCGCGCCGATCTGCTCCTCGTCGAGCGAGGGCTCGCCGAGTCCCGCTCGCGCGCCCAGGCCCTCATCATGGCCGGGGTCGTCTACAGCGGCGAGCGCCGCATCGAAAAGCCCGGCGATTCGCTGGCCTCCGACGCCTCGCTCCGTGTCCTTGAGCCGCCCCGTTTCGTCTCGCGCGGTGGCGACAAGCTCGAGGCCGCGCTGGTCGCGTTCGCCGACCACGGTCTCGTGACGGATGGACGCATCGGCGTCGACGTCGGCGCCTCGACCGGCGGCTTCACCGATTGCTTGCTCCAGCGCGGCGCCGCCAAGGTGTACGCCGTCGACGTCGGTTGGGGGCAGCTCCACCCGCGCCTGCGTGGCGATCCGCGTGTCGTGGTGATGGAGCGAACGAACGCGAAGGACCTCACGGCGGCCTCGTTCGCCGAGCGCGTCGAGCTCGTCGTGGTCGACGCGTCCTTCATCGGGATCGGAAAGCTCATGCCTGCGATCGCGGGCTTCTCGCCGAAGGGCGGTGAGCTCGTCGCGCTGGTAAAGCCTCAGTTCGAGGCGGGTCGCGAGGAGGTTGCGCGCGGTCGTGGTGTCATTCGGGACGGCGCGGTGCGCGCGGCCGCCATCGCTCGCGCGGTGGCCGAGATCGAGGCGAGCGGGTTCGAGGTCGTCTCGGGCATCGACAGCCCCCTCGCAGGTCCGAAGGGAAACCTCGAGCACCTCGTCTTCGCACGTCGGCGCTGACCTGCCGGTCGGTGGATTCCAAGCCCCCGGTCGCGGGATGGTGTATCGTTTTGCGCCCGCGTGAAGCTCGACGTCACCGCCCTCCCGTCCGGGCTTGTCCTCCTTGGCAAGTACCGCGTCATCGGCACCATCGGTGTCGGCGGTATGGGCGTCGTGATCTCGGCCGAGCACCTGCAGCTTCACACCAAGGTCGCGGTGAAGTTCATGCTCCCCGCGCTCGTTGCGCACGACTCGGTCGTGAAGCGCTTCGTCAACGAGGCGCGTGCCGCGAGCCGCATCCAGAGCGAACATGTTGCCCGCGTGCTCGACGTCGGCTCGATGACCGGCGAGGGGCTGCCCGACGGGGGCGTGCCTTACATGGTGATGGAGTACTTGCGAGGGCGCGACCTCTCGCAGCTCGTGAGCTCCGGCAAGCGGCTCCCCGTGCACGAGGCCATCGATTTCGTCGTGCAGGCGAGCGATGCACTCGCGCAGGCGCACAAGGTCGGGATCATCCACCGTGACATCAAGCCGGCGAACCTGTTCCTCACGGACTACGAGGGGCGCAAGTTCGTCAAGGTGCTCGACTTCGGCATCTCTAAGATCCTCGATGAGGAGCCGCAGGAGATGAACTTGACGAAGACGACGACGGTCCTCGGCTCGGGCCTCTACATGTCGCCCGAGCAGATGCGCAGCGCGAAGAACGTCGACTTCCGCACCGACATCTACTCGCTCGGCGTGTGCCTCTACGAGCTGCTCGCAGGCACGCAGCCCTTCACGGCCGAGACATTCAGCGAGCTCGTGGTGAAGGTCAACATCGACCCGCCGACGCCGCTCAAGCAGTACCGCCCCGACATCTCGGACGACTTCGCCGCCGTGCTCGCGAAGGTCTACGCGCGCAAGCCCGAGGATCGCTACCAGTCGATCCAGGAGATGGTCTCCGCGCTCGGCGCGTTCGCGGCCGAGGGATCCGCGAATGCGGTCCGTCAAGTCCAGGGCATCACCATGGCAGGGCCCGTCCCAGGTGCTCGTGGTCCGCTCGGTTCGCAGGACGGCGCGCTCGGTCGCACGGCGGGGGCCCTCTCCGCCTCGGGGGAGCCCGAGGGCAAGGCCGGCCGCTCGCGCAACCTGCTCGCGGTCGCCGGCATCGCGGCGGTAGTCGGGCTCGCCGGCGCTTTCGTCGCGCTGAAGCCAGGTGCCCCGCCCCCCGCGCCTGCGGCTTCGAGCTTCGCCGCGACGGCAACCGCCGGCGACAGCGCGACCGCGTCCCCTCCCGTGAGCGCTCAACCCACCGCCGAACCGACGGTCGCCGCATCGGCCGTCGAGTCCGCCGACTCCCCTGCCGCGAGCGCGACCGCGATCGCCAGCGCCGCCTCGAGCGCGCCTCCCGTCGGCCGGCCCACGACCACCGTCGTCGCAGGAAAGCCAAGCGCCACGCCGACGACTTCCGCCGTTGCCCCACCGCCGCCCGCGCCGCCCAAGTGTGTGCAGACGCGCGACCCGGAGACGGGGCTCCTCGTGCCGTGTCTTTAGGGTGAGTGCGATGCCTTAGGCGTCAGCCCGTGGCTTGATAGAGATCATGCGCGGGGGATCCTCTCTCGTTCGCGCTCTTCCTGAGGCAGCGCCCCTCGAGGTTTAGCGGCGCCCCTGGGATCGCCGGCAGACCCGCTGCGGGGCGCCGAGCGACCTTCGCGCTTCGCCACGATGAGGCGTCTGCCGGAGCGTCGGTGGGTAGGCGTCCGCCGAAGTGCCAGGGATGTCAGAACACGCCAACCGCACCCAGTCCGAGCGTGTTCGCGCCGACGAGCGGCGTCACGAAGCCGCGGAAGCTCGTCTTCTCGGTGGGCCTCGAGCCGTCGAGCTCGTCTTCCTCGCCGTAGTCCCGCGCCTTCTTCAGCGTGAGCTCCGAGTCGGGGAGCGGATCGTAGATCGAGTAGAAGACGCTTAGGCCGACCAGCACGCCGCTCAGGCCCCAGGCCGCGTAGCTGCCGTACTGGAACAGGTTCTGGATGTCGGGGTCGACCTCCGTTCCCTTCGTCGCTCGGTAGCGCCAATAGAGGACGCCGCCGCCCGCGCCGGCGAGCGCGCCGACCACGCCGAGGCCGATCGCCTTGCCGCGCGGGTAGCTCGGGTTCAGCACCGCCGAGACCGGCAGGTCCTGCCCCCGCGGGACGTCGACGTCCATGGTGAGCGTCTTCCGGTCGTCGGCGTCAAGGACGAGCGTGTGCTTGCCGGCCGCGAGCTTCAGGCGATAGGGCGTCTTCGCGGACCGCTCGTACGCCGCCTGCGCGGTCTCGTCGATCATTACCTCGGGGATGTCGACGTTGCCATCGAGCACCAGGTAGCCATGGTTCACCCGCTCGAGCTCGGCCGTCACCTCGGTCTGCTGCCCGTGCCGCACCTCGATGTCCTTCTTCTCGAACGGCTTGTACCCGGGCGACGTCACGACGATCCCGTGCTTGCCGTCGTTCACGGGGCCGCCCTGCGGGGTGCGCGCCCACGGCGCGGTCTTGCGCTTCGGATCGTCGAGGAAGATCTTCGCGCCCTCGACGTTGGATTTCACGCGCAAATAGCCGAGAAACTCACCTTGTGAGAGGTTCGCCTTGAAGATGTAGACCTGACCGGGCGCGAGGTTGATGGCGGTCTCGCTGCGCTTGTAATCCTGGAACGCGTCGATGACGACGTGGTACCGCCCGACCTTGAGCGGCAGGTACTTCGGGGTCTGCGCGTTCGAGACGACCTTGCGCCAGCCGTCGTTCGCCTTGCCCGGCTTGAACTCCGGCGCCGTCGGCACGATGCGCTCGTAGATTTCGATCGGCGCCCCGAGGGGCTCGCTCTCGACGAGCACGAGGGAGCGGATCTCGTTCAACGCGGTCTCGTCAGCGGGCTTTGCGGTCTCGCCACCCTCGGGCGTGGGCTCCGAAGCCTTCTCGGTGAGCTCTCGCTGAAGCTGCGCGATCGTCTCTTTGATGCGCGGCGCCTCAGGCGTCGTCGGATCGCCGACGAGATACTTGTCGTACTGCGCGATCGCGCGCTGCCGATCGCCCGCCTTCTCGGCGGCGTAAGCGGCGTTGAAGAGGAAGGCCACGTTGGGCAGCGCTTCATACGCCGCCTCGAACTCGACGACAGCCTTCCCGTACTCGCCCTTCGCGAACTGCGACTGACCCGCCTCCATTCGCCGCCGCGCCTCGTCGATGCCGGTCGCCTTGGGCTTCTCGGCTTCGGCGGCCGTCTCCTCGGCCTTGGCGTCGGCGGGCTTGTCGGCCTTGGCGTCGGCGGGCTTGTCGGCCTTGGCGTCGGCGGGCTTGTCGGCCTTGGCGTCGGCGGGCTTGTCAGCCTTGGCGTCGGCGGGCTTGTCGGCCTTGGCGTCGGCGGGCTTGTCAGCCTTGGCGTCGGCGGGCTTCGCGGGCTGAGCGGCGGCCTCGGGCGAGACGGTCACGAGAGCGGAGAGCGCGACGAGCGCGGCGAGCGCGGCAGTCCTGTCGATGCGAATCATGCGAGGTCGAGACATATCGCAGCCTTGCTCCGCGCCGAAAGGTCGTTTAGCGGTTGGACGTACCCCGCAACGCTCGCAGCACCGACGCCTTGCCCTCCGGCGCGTCGCGCCTCCTCCCACCCAAGACGACTTCAATGAGCGGTTCCGACTCCGAGCGGCCATCCGACAACCCCTCGATGGTGCCTCCTCCGCCGCGCTCCGGAGGCGGGCTCTACCTCGGCGGCATGCTGCTCGTCGGCGGCCTTATCGTCGGCCTCGTGATGTGGAAGCGCTCGCAGGGCGAAGAGGCCGGCGCGGGATCCGCAGCCTCGGCCACCGCGCACGCCCCGGGTCCGACCGGCGCTCCGACCGCGACCGCCGCTGTGGACGCGAAGCTCCCTGAGTTTGCTCCGCCCGCCTTGCGCAAAGACGACGAGATCGCCACCGCGAGCCCGCAAGGCGGCGCCGCCCCGCGGGCCGGTGCAACCGCGGCCGCAGCCGCGGGGGCGGGCAGTGCGCCGACGTCGACCACTTGCCAGGCTTGTGGGTCCGGCGTCAGCAACGGGGCCCTCAACTCGGCGATTCGCGGCCGCGCTGGGACGGCTCAGGGGTGCTATCAGCGCGCGCTTCGCGACGGCGGCTCCGAGGGCACCGTGACGGTGGCGGTCAGCGTCGGAAGCGACGGCTCGGTCTGCGGCGCGAGCGTCGTCAGCGATACCGTGAACAACCCGTCGATCGCGAGCTGCGTCGTTGGCAAGTTTCGCGGCACGAACTACCCGAAGCCCACGGAGGGCTGCGTGACCGTGCAGGTCCCGATTACCTTCAAGGTGAAGTGATGCAGAAGTCGCGCCCCGTCCACCTCGTCGCCGCGGCGACCCTCGCCGCCGCGTTCGTCCTCGCCGGCTGCTCCATCGGCACCGGCGTCGTGCCCAACTGCAACCTCGATGGCAGCGACCCCGACTGCGATCCGGGGACGAAATGCGACGATGGGCAGGGCGGCCTCAAGGTGACACCCGAGTGTTGCCGCCTGCGCGGAAACGACGAGTACAACCTCACCTGCATGGCCGAGAGCGCGGCGGGGTCGGACTACACCGAGAAGTGCCCGACGAACCTCTCGGACGCGACGGCGGTGTGCTGCACGGCCGCGCGAAACGCCGAGAACAAGTGCCTCGGGAAGTGACCTCGCGCGTCGGAGCGTCGACCGCATGAGCGGCGCCGAGCGCGGCGCGCCACACGCGATCGTGCTCGGCGTGGCCTACGATGGGGCTGACTTCGCAGGGTTCGTCGAGCAGGAGGCGCAGCGCACGGTGGCGGGGGAGCTGCTCCGCGCGCTCCGCACCTTCGACCCCGAGATCCCCAAGCTTCGCGTCGCGAGCCGCACCGACGCGGGCGTGCACGCGCGCTCGCAGCTCACCGCGTTTGACACCGAGCGGCGGATGCCGATGAGGGCCTGGGTCCTCGGTGTCGGACGCCTCTTGCCTCGCGACGTCGCGATCCGCTTCGCGGTGCGTTCTGCGCACGGGTATCACCCGCGCTTCCAGGCGAAGCAGAAGCGCTACCGCTACCTCGTGCACGCCGCGCGCCTCCCCGATCCGCTCCTCGCCCGGCGTGCGTGGCGGGTGCATGGCCTCGAGGGAGTGGACGACGCGCTCGTGGCGAGGATGCACGACGAGCTGTCGTTGTGCCGTGGGACCCATGATTTTGCTGGGTTTGCGTCGTCGAGCGACGAGCGGCGCGTCACCACGCGCACGATGAGCGACACCCGGGTCGCCCGCCTCGGTGGCCGCCCTGACGTGCTCGCCTTCGAGATCGAAGGCGACGGCTTCCTTCACAACATGGTCCGGATCCTGGTTGGGACGGCGGTCGACGTTGGTCTCGGCCGCATCGCCGCGGGGGCGATCGCGCGCACGCTCGCGAGCCGCGATCGACGTGAAGCGGGTCAGACCGCGCCGCCCGACGGGCTCTACCTCGAGCGGCTCGAGCTCGAGCGCGCTCTCGACGGTGAACGCTGGCCCGCGCACGATGACCGAATGGGCGTTCCCGTTACTTAAAACGATCCTTCGCCGCCCGCACCTCTGCGAACACCTCGTCGAGCGTCGCTCCCGCGAAGCGTCGGCGGATCTCCGGCTCATCGCAGCGAAGGAACGGGTTCGTCGCGCGCTCCTCGGCGAGCGTCGCGGGGACCGTCGCGCGCCCGGAGGCACGCGCCGCGAGCGCACGCTCGAGCCGCGCGGCGACCGCGTGGTTCTCAGGCTCGACCGTGGCGGCGAAGCGCAGGTTCGCCACCGTGTACTCGTGGCCACAGTAGACGCGCGTGTCACCGTCGAGCGCGGCGAGCCGCTCGAGCGAGGCGCGCATCATCGCCGCCGGCCCCTCGAACAGCCGCCCGCACCCCGCGAGGAAGAGCGTGTCACCGGTGAATACCGCACCAGCACCGAACCACGCGACCGCGCCGAGCGTGTGCCCCGGAACGTGAAGCGCGGCGAAGTCGAGTCCTGCGACGCACAGCGGCTCATCGTCCCCGAGCTCGTGAACCGCCCCGTCGATGCGGGCGGCGTCGATCGCGTGAGCGTACACCTCGAGCACCCCTCGCCGCGCGCGGAGCTCGGCGAGCCCACCCACGTGATCCCAGTGGTGGTGCGTGCACAGGACCGCCGCGAGCTCGAGCCCCGCCGTCTCGAGCGCGCGCTCGACCGGCGCGGCCTCGCTCGGATCGACGACCACGGCGCGGCCTCTGTCGCCGACGACGAGGTACGCGTAGTTGTCCGCGAGGCACGGCACGACGAGCACGCGGGCCCCGTGTTTGGGCTCGCTCATCGACGGACCGGAGGCTTCTCGTCCGGAGCCTTCGCGTTGCGGTCGGCGTCGGTCACCGGCGCGTTCGCGAGCACCCGGTAGTCGCGGGTTCTGAAGAGGTGTCGCTGCACCCGCACCTGAGGCATCGCGACCGTGAACTTCCCGCTCGCGTAGAGCGCGGCGGCGGAGCGGAAGTCGGGGGTGGTCTCCCGGTAGGCGATCATCAAGAGCTCGTCGGACATCGGCGGCGGGAAGTAGGTCGAGTCGACCACCTTGTAGAGCCGAATGTCCTCGTTCTTGACGGCGTTGCCCTTCTCTTGCGCCGCGACGATGGCGCCAGGCACGAGGTCCTTGCCCTCGGGGTCGGACGACGCAGGGACCGGCGGCCCCTCGGGCTCACCGCCCTTGCAGCCGTACACCCCGACCGCGCACGCGAAGCCGAGGGCGAGGAGCGTTCGATAGGGCCGCATGGCCGGGGTTTATCATGTTAGGAGACCGTCATGCGACTTGAGGAATGCAAGATCATCGTCACCGGAGCCGCCCAGGGGCTCGGTAAGCACTTCGCTCTCCGCATCGCGGAGGCGGGCGGGCGCGTCGCCGCAGGCGACGTCAACGAGGACGCGCTGAAGGCGCTCGTCGAGGAGTCGAAGGCGCTCCCGGGAACGATCGTGGCGCGCAAGCTCGACGTCTCGAGCGAGTCGGACGTCGGCGCGTTCGTCGAGTGGGCGCACGAGGCGATGGGTGGGCTCACGGGCCTCATCAACAACGCGGGCATCCTACGTGACGGCTTGCTCGTGAAGCGCGACAAGGCGACCGGCGGGATCGCGAAGCTCTCGGCCGCGCAGTGGCAGGCCGTGATCGACGTCAACCTCACCGGCGCGACGTTCATGGTGCGCGACACCGTCGCGAAGATGGCTGAGACCGGGCAGAAGGGCGTCGTCGTCAACATGAGCTCGATCGCCCGCCACGGGAACCGTGGGCAGTCCAACTACACCGCAGCGAAGGCGTCGCTCGCCGCGAACACCAAGACCTGGTCGCTCGAGTTCGCGCCGTTCGGAATCCGTGTCGGCGCGATCGCACCCGGCATGATCAAGACCCCGATGACCGACGGCATGTCCGACAAGGCTCGCGAGGCCCTCGTCAGCATGATCCCGGTCGGCCGCATCGGCGTGCCCGAGGACATCTGGCTCGCGGCGAAGTTCATCATCGAGTGCGAGTACTTCAACGGGCGCACCATCGACGTCGATGGTGGGCTCTCCATGTGACCATGCTGCCGCTCGGGGTGTGAGCGTCGGGGCCGTCGTTGGCCTCTGCGCTCCGATGCTCATGACCTAGTAGGTCATTCCGCTTCGGTGCTCGAGTCCGCCTAGGCCGCGCCGCTCCTCCCCTTCGCGGGACCGCTCGGGGTGTGAGCGTCGATTTCGGCGTTGCGTCCTCTGGTGCGATGCTCACGCACTCGAAGTGCGTTCCGCTTCGCTCCTCGGCCGCGCCTTGAACTCGCCGCTCCTCCCCTTCGCGGGAGGGGGCAAGAAGCGAGGGAGGCCGGAGGGGTCTCCGAACGAAGCGGAGACGAGCGCAAGGCGCCCGTTGCGGGCGCCGATAAGGCGCGCGTCGAGCATCGTACGGAGCACCCGCTCCGGGCCTCCCGAGCGCCGCTCGGGGTGTGAGCATCGGGGCCGTCGCCTGCGCATCCTCGCCCGCCGCTCACGTGCTTCGAGCGCTTCGAGCACGCTGCGCGGCCTCCTCGTCGCGCGCCTAGGCCGCGCCGCTCCTCCCCTTCGCGGGGCCGAGGACGTCGTCGCGGACTGTCTCGGGATGGGCGTCGTCGTTCGTCTGATGAGGCGGACGCTCCCGCTCCTGGCGATCGCGACGTCGGCCTTGACGAACGCGACGGCTTGTTGAAAGCTACATTCATCTTCAAGTTCGGTAAGGTCACGCGACCGCCGAGCCCGACCCGAGCCCATCGCCATGCTCGTCTGCATCTGCAAAGCCGTCTCCGACCGTGACGTCGCGCGTGCCATCGCCGAAGGGGCGGCCTCGGTCGACGAGATCGCCCGCTGCACCGGCGCCGGCACCGAGTGCGGCTCGTGCCGTGAAGCGCTCGCGTGTTCTGTCGCCGGAGCGTGCCCGGGCAGCATGAGATCCGAGCGGCCCGCGCTCGTGGCGCTGCGGACACCGTCGCTCGCGATCCCGGCTTGAGTCGTCGTTCGCTTCGGGCGTCGACCGAGGTAGCCGTTCGTCTCTTTTGAGGGTAGGACTCCACTCATGAAGGGACAGCCTGAGATCGTCGCTCTGCTCAACGAGGTGCTCGGTGGCGAGCTTGTCGCCATCAGCCAGTATTTCGTTCACGCGAAGATGTGCAAAAACTGGGGCTACGACCGCCTCGCCGGCAAGATCCGCAGCGAGTCGATCGAGGAGATGCGGCACGCCGAGGAGCTGACCGACCGCATCCTATTCCTCGAGGGCGTCCCGAACTTCCAGAAGCTCGGGAAGCTGAACATCGGCGAGAACGTGAAGGAGCAGTTCGAGAGCGATCTCGCCTTGGAGATGCGCGCCCACAAGGTGCTCAACGATGGGATCGAGCTGTGCCGCCAGAAGGGGGACAACGCGTCCGAGGCCCTGCTCCGAAAGATCCTGGTCAACGAAGAAGATCACATCGACTGGATCGAGACGCAGCTCGACGTCATCCAGCGTGTCGGCCTCGAGCTGTACCTGTCCCAGCAGCTCGCCGGCTAACGGCGCGTCACCGTGCCCGAGAGGATTCTCGTCGTCGACGATCAGCGCAACATGCGCACGACGCTCGCGCTGATGCTGCGCAGCGCCGGTTACGAGGTCGACGAGGCGCAGAACGGCGCCGAGGGAGCCGAGTGCGGTTCCTCCGGCGAGTACGACCTCGTCATCTCCGACTTGAGGATGGGTGCCGAGAGCGGCATCGACGTCCTGTGCGCGGTGAAGCGCAACTTAAGCCTCACCGAGGTCATCGTCATGACCGCCTACGGCACGGTCGAGAGCGCGGTCGAGGCGATGCGACTCGGCGCGCACGACTACATCCAGAAGCCGTTCACCGAGGCGGAGCTGCTCGTGAAGGTCGAGCGCGCGCTCGCGAAGCGGCGGCTCGCGGGTGAAGTGCAGCTGCTCGCGTCCGAGTTCAAGGAGCGTTACCACTTCGAGAACATCGTCGGCCGTTCGGCACCCGTGCGCGCGATGCTCGATCGGGTCCTGCGCGTCGCGCCGACCGACGCCACGGTGTTGCTGACCGGGGAGAGCGGTACCGGAAAAGAGGTCGTCGCGCGCGCCATCCACGCCAACTCGCGTCGAGCCGCGAAGCCTTTCGTCCCCGTCAACTGCGCGGCCATCACCGAGACGCTGCTCGAGAGCGAGCTCTTCGGTCACGCGCGCGGCGCCTTCACGGGTGCGGTCGCTGCGCGCAAGGGGCTCTTCGAGGAAGCGCAGGGCGGCACCTTCTTCTTCGACGAAATCGGCGAGATGAGCTTGCAGCTCCAGGCGAAGCTGCTGCGCTTGCTCGAGTCGCAAGAAATCCGTCGTGTCGGCGAGAACAGCTCCTTTCGGGTCGACGTGCGCATCATCGCGGCCACGAACCGCGACCTGCGTCTAGCCGTGCGCGACAAAGTCTTTCGCGAGGACCTCTATTACCGCTTCAACGTCGCGCGCTTCGTGCTGCCGCCGCTGCGCGAGCGCCGCGAAGACATTCCGAGCCTCGTCGAGCATTACCTCGCGAAGTTCAATCGCCGCCACGGCAAGAGCGTGCGGCTCGCAGAGGGCGTGATGCCGATGCTCGTCGCGCAGCCCTACCCGGGCAACGTCCGTGAGCTCGAGAACATCGTCGAGCAGGCGGTCGCCTTCGCGGCCGACGACGTGATCGTCGTCGAGGACGTCATGCCGGTGGAGTCGCTCGAGCCCCAGACTCGCGGACAGGAGACGCTGGCGGCGATCGTCGACGACGCGGAGCGGTCTGCGATCGAGGCCGCCTTACGCGAGACGAGCGGCAGCCGTGAGCGGACGGCCGCGAAGCTCGCCATCAGCGCGACGACGCTCTGGCGCAAGATGACGCGGCTCGGGATACGGGCGGACGGGTGACATGAAGACCGACGAGCTCGACTACCTCCTGCCCGAGGAGCTCATCGCGCGGTATCCCCTGACGGAGCGAGCAGCGTCGCGCATGCTGGTGGTCGATGACGCGCTCTCGCACGCTTCGGTGCGGGCGCTCCCGGAGCGCCTCTCGGCGGGCGCGGTGGTGGTCGTGAACGACACGCGCGTGATGAAGGCGCGGCTCTTCGGTCGAAAGATCGGCACCGAGGGGCGCGTCGAGCTGCTGCTCGTGCGCATGCTCGGCGATGGGGTATGGCAGGCCATGGCTCGCAGCAGCAAGCCCTTGCGTCCCGGGGCGGCGATCGCGATCGAGGCGGGAGACGAGCGGCTCATCGCGCACGTCGAAGGGCAGCGAGACGCCGATGGTCTACTCAACGTGCGGCTCGAGTCGAGTCGCCCCATCGAAGAGCTGCTCGAGCGCGTCGGCCACATGCCCCTCCCGCCGTACCTCGGTCGGGGCGACGAGCCGAGCGACGAAGACCGTTACCAGACCGTCTTCGCGCGGGTCTCGGGCGCCGTGGCGGCGCCGACGGCGGGCCTCCACTTCGACGAGGTCCTCCTCTCCGAGCTCCGCGCGCGCGGCGTCACCGTCGCGCCCGTCACGCTGCACGTCGGTCCGGGGACGTTTCGCCCGGTGACCGCCGCCGAGCTCGACGAGCACCCGATGCACTCGGAGTGGTACTCGCTCCCGCCCGAGACGGCGGCGGCGATCGCCGCCGCTCGAGGCGTCGGCGCCCCCGTCGTCGCGGTCGGAACCACGGTCGTTCGCACGCTCGAGTCGGCGGCGAGCGTGTCGAGGCCGGGCGAGGTCGAGCCTGGCGAAGGCGACACTCGGCTGCTCATCCAACCGGGGTACTCCTTCGCGGTGGTCGACGCCTTGCTGACGAACTTCCACCTGCCTCGCTCGACGCTGCTCGCGCTCGTGTTCGCGTTCGGCGGTACCGAGCGGGTGCGGGCTGCGTACGAGGAGGCGGTCCGCGAACGGTACCGGTTCTTCTCATACGGGGACGCGATGTTCCTCGCGTCGTGCACGTCGAAGGGACCCCGATGAGCGTGACGCTGACGATCGACGCCGAAGACGGCCACGCTCGTACCGGCTCGCTTAACACGCCGCACGGCGACGTGCCCGTCCCGACCTTCATGCCGGTGGGGACGCAGGGGAGCGTGAAGGGCCTGAGCCCTGACGAGGTCGCCGCGACCGGAGCACGCGTCGTCCTCGGCAACACCTACCACCTGTGGCTCAGGCCCGGCGCGGAGGTGGTCGCAGGGCAGGGCGGCCTGCATCGCTTCTCGAGGTGGCCTCATGCGATGCTCACCGATTCGGGGGGATTTCAGGCGTTTTCGCTTGCGAAGATGTGCAAGCGCGACGACGACGGCTTCGAGTTTCGCTCGCACCTCGACGGGCGCCGTTGCCGCCTCTCCCCCGAGGAGGCTGTCCGCGTGCAGCGGCTGATCGGCGCTGACATTCAGATGCAGCTCGACGTCTGTCCGCCAGGCGGGTCTGCGCGACCGGTGCTCCGTGAAGCTTGCAGCGTTACGACCGCGTGGGGCCGACGGTGCCTCGAGGCGCGCGTGCGCGCGGACGAAGCGTCCCCAATCGCGCAGGCGATGTTCGGGATCGTTCAGGGTGGCACCGACGTGGCGCTGCGGCTCGAGCACGCGGCCGAGCTCGCGTCGCTCGAGGTTCGCGGTGCGCGCTTCGACGGCCTCGCGCTCGGTGGCTTCTCGGTGGGCGAGCCCATCCCCGCGATGCATGAGGTGCTCGGCGCGATCGCTCATCGGGTCGATCCGACGCGCCCTCGCTACTTGATGGGGGTCGGCACGCCTCGCGACCTTCTGGTCGCGATCGGCGCGGGGGTCGACATGTTCGACTGCGTCTTGCCGACGCGAAATGCTCGCAACGGTCAGGCGCTCACGCGCGACGGAAAGCTCGTCATCAAGAACGCGCGTTGGAAGGACGACCCGCGCCCGATCGACGAAGCCTGCGGTTGCCCCGCCTGCCGAGGCGGCTACTCGCGCTCGTACCTGCGGCACCTTTTCATCGCAGGCGAGATGCTCGCGCTCCGGCTGCTCAGCCTGCACAACCTCCACCTCTACGGCGAGCTCGTCGCCGGCGCGCGCGCGGCGATCCGCGCCGGGGCGTTCGCGAGCTTCCAGCGGAGCTGGCTCGACCGCCTCGAGGCGGGTGAGCGCGAGGGCGGCTGAACGAACCGGTCTCGGGCTGAAAGACGAGCCCCCCTCGCG
>VGRJ01000053.1 GCA_016875405.1 Deltaproteobacteria bacterium
ACGAAGACGCCGCGGCGCTCACTGCTTCACGAACGTGATGGGGATCGACACGACGGCTTTGCCGCCGTCGGGCGGTGAGAACGCGGCGCTCTGCACCACGCCCTTCAAGCAGCCGATGATCGGGCCCAACGACCCGCCGCCACCGCTGACGCTCTGCACCTCGCCGTTCGGGCCGATGGTGGCGACCAGCGTCACGCTGCCGGCCATCTCGGGGTTCGAGTTCAAGCCGGCCTGGTAGCACGACCGGAACCGACCCTTCATGCGCGCGACGACCGCGCTCGCGTTCGCGACGGCGCCACCAGCCACGCCGGCGCCACCAACGCTCGCATCGCCGGTCGGGCCCTTGACCTCGGTCGTCTTGCCAGTGGTCGCCGCAACGCCGCCTTCACCGGAACCGGTACGCTCACCCTTGGTGCTAAGGTCGCCACCGCCGTTGCCGCTGCCGAGCGGCCCCGTACCACCCTTGCCGCTGCCGCCGAAGCCCTTCAACCCCGAGGGATCTCCTGCGCCAGCGCCGGCGCCAGATCGCGCGGCCTCGTCGAGCATGCCCGCGGGCACCTCGCCGTTGCCGAGAACGTTGTCGACCGCAACGCCGCCGCTACCGAGCGCACCGAGGGTCTGCACATCGAGCTCGGCGAGTGCGCTCGCAAGCTCGGCGGCACGTGCGTCCGCAGCCGCGCGCTCGCCTGCGGCCTTGTCGCCCGGGGCGCCGCCGCTGGCCTTTTCTCCACCGCTGCTCTTCGAAGCCGAGCCAGACGACTGCGACGCAGCCTGCGCCTTCGGGGCGTTGTCCGCGACCGGCGCTGCAGACTTGTCCGGAGTCGCGTCGCTCTTCTGCTTCTCGATAGGAGGCGGAGGCGGGAGACTCTTAACGCTGTCGACGAGCTGGCTTACGACCGCGTCTTCGTCGCGGACGATCGGGTCCATCCAGTCGGAGTAGACCAGCGCAACGAAGAAGAAGTGCAGGAGAAACGAGAACGCCGCGACGATCGTCGTGAACCAGTCGATGTCCCCGCCCATGCCCTTGCGGACCGACATCGGCAGTTGCGGCTTCGGCTGCACCGGAGGCGGCGCGACGAACTGGAACAGGAACGTGGTGTCGCCGACGACGACCTTGCCGCGCGAGTCTTCGGTGAGGGCGACCCGACGGAACGCGCCGTCCTTGTCCTGCACCGCCTTCGCCTGGGCGCCGAGGCCCGCGAGGTCACTCACGCCGGTCTTCAGCGCGACACGGCCCGTCATTCCCTCGATGAAGTTGAGGTGGTACTCCGTCCCGATCAGCTCGAAGAGCTTGAAGTTCGCGGGGACCTTGCGGCTCGGAACCACGAACATCGCCTTCTCGCTTGGGCCGATCGTGACGTGCGAGCGCTGCTTGATGAGGCGCTCATCTGTCACCTTGCCACTCTGCACGACACCGATTCGCAGAATCTTCGGGCCGGCCTGCTGAGACACCGCCCGCATCACCGCGGTCATTCGACCGGGGCGACCCTGGCTCTGAGGAGACTGCTGCATCGACGATCCTCCAAACATGCCGGGTCGCCGGACGAAGACGACGACTCGGCGCGGTAGCGGGAGCGTACACGGGCCCGGACGGAGGGTCCAGAGTCGTGACTTCTTGCCGTACGTTCCAGCCGCGCGTTCGGGGCACCGAGAGCACAGGTCCAACGCGCACGCTCATGGCCGGGCGCGCCGCGACCGTCGCCGTTTGCCCGCAGGGAGGGTCCGCTCGACCTCGAGGAGCTCTGGCACGAGCGCCACGACGAGCCCGTCCGCATCGCGTCGCGCGGTCGCAGCCAGGGCCCGACGACGAACGAGGGCTCGGCGGGCGAGCAGGGCGCCAAGACCGGCACCGACGAAACCCGACCCTGCGTCCACGACGCGTCCGCTCAGCGCAAATCCCACGGCGAGAGCCGCACCAGCCACCCAAGCGAGTCGACCGAGGGCCACAGGCCGCTCGTCCCCGTCAACGATCGCGCGCTCGAAATCGGCGAGCAACGCATCGACCTCGGCAGCCCTCCCGGCGGTCGATGCGCCAGACGTGCGCACCTCCTCGAGCGCCGCTCGCAGACGATCGAGCTCGCCGCCTAACGCCCTCGGCCAGGCCAACGCGCCGCAGAGCGCTGCACAACCCAGGCCCAACCCGAGTCCGAGCACCACAAGGCCTCCGCTCGACCCTCAGAAGGGCTCGGCGTAGATGACCTTCTCGATGCGCTTGATGAAGGGCTGCTCGAGCTCCGTGAGCGTCAACGCCGCGCGGATTCGCTGGACGTCGACGGCCGCGATCGGCTTCTGCAAGCGGCCGGTGATGGTTACTTCCGCCAACGTGATGACTCCACGAGGCGCGCGCCCCTTGCTCTTCGTTTCCTGAGCGGCGGCGGTCGATGGCAGGGCGAGCCATGCGGTCACGACGAGCGCGACGGCGATTGGGAGCGGCATGCGTGGCATCGATCAACCTCCTCCTGCAGGCGTGGGGGCCGCACCGTCGGCGGGCGGCGCGGGAGCCGGAGTCGCCCCATCGGACGGCGGTGGCGCTGGCGGAGGCCCTCCGTCCGCGGGCGGGGCGGGCGTACCGCCGTCGGGGGCCGGTGCGGGAGGAGTGCCCCCGTCGGCCGGCGGCGCCGGAGCGGGCGAAGACGCGGCGGCGGCGGCAGCGAGCGCGTCGATCTCGGCCTTCTTCGATTTCGCGAGCGCAAACAGCTCCTCGACGTCACCTCGCTCGGCCTTGCTGGCGAGCTCCTTGAACTTCTCGAGCGACGCGATCGCCGTGTCGAGCTGCTCCTTCGGGCTCATGCCTTCGATGCTGGGAGCGAACAGGAACAGGAGACCGGTGTTGTAGTGAACGGCCGGGAGCCCTCCATTCTGCTGCTTGACCCAGTCGAACTCCTGCCGAGCCCTGGCGTACTCGCCGGTAAGTCGGTACGCGTCGCCCAGGCTCAGGTGCGCGCCGAGGTTCGCGGCGTCGAATTTTAGAACACGTTCTAGGAGAGGAATGGCATCGCGCGCTCCCCCCGACTCGAGGAGGTACGTCGCGTAGCGGAGCGTTGGGACCACAAGATCCGGCCGCTGAGCCATGATCGTCTTGTATTCCTCCATCGCGAAGACGCGGCGGTCCTGCTCCAGGTGGATCGCGGCGCGCAGCAGCCGTGCATCGACGTTGGTCTTGTCCCGGGGAGGGTTGCCCTCCCCATAACCGTCGAGCACCGCCTTCAGCGCATACAGCGCGAGCTCGAGACGACGCGCGCGGTAGTGATCTCGCGCGATCGCGAGCATGGCAGGGGCGCATCCGGGGTCGAGCTTCAACGCCTCCTGAGCGACCTGTTGCGCCGTCGCGCTGTCGCGCATGAGCGACTTCACGTCGGCGAGCGCCGCCGCGAGTAAGGCGCTCTTCGGAAGGGTGCTCCGCCGCTGGGTGAGGAGCCGCTCCGCGTCGGCGGGGTTGCCTGCCTCGGACTGGAGCCTCGCGTACGCGACGATCCCGTCGACGAACTCGGGGTACGCCGCAAAAGACTGCTCGTACGCGGCGAGCGCGGCCGGGACGTTGCCCATCCGCTCGTGCACCGTGCCGAGCCCGAAGTGTGCGCGGTAGGCACGTGAGTCCGCGCGGGTCGCCGCGACGAACGCCTGCTGGGCCCCCACGAGATCGGCGGCGTTGAACGCCGCGACGGCTTGCTCGACGTACGCCGTCGCCTGTGCGTTCATCACCGGAGCCGGCGCACCCGCCACGCCCGGCTCGGCAGGAATCACCCCTGGCGTAACAGGCGCGACGCTTCCATCAGGAAGGGTCGTTGCGGCCGCCGATGCGGCCGACGAACCGTCCTGTGTCTCTGGCGAGCCGGTGGGTTGCGGGGGCGTGTTCGACGTCGGCGTAGCCTCGCAGCCTGCGACGACGAGGGCGGCTACGAGCGCACTGACTCCCGTCAAGGGTCGCCACCGTCGGAGCGGGGCGCTTGCCGAAAAGCCACGGTTCATGGGGTCCCCCCGGGCAGCGGGGCCGCGGTGAGCACGTCCGAGAGCGGCACTCCGAGGCCGCGCCTCATGCGCGGGAACATCCCGTCGACGTACTCGAACGGGAGAGGCTTCCCTTCGTCATCCTTGTGGTTTGGGTCACGCACGCTCGAGCTGTGCTCGCGGAGCTTGGCGTCTCCGATGATGTCCTGATGGAAGGCGAGTCGCGCGATCGCCATGTCGACCTCCTTCGTGCGGACTCGCGAGTACTGGGAGAGCGCGATCGCCTCCGTGTAGCTCGCGACCATCACCTTGTCCGCACCATCGATGAGGCTGTCACGACGCGTCTTCCAGTCGGTTCGACGCTTGGCGGTGAAGCTGTCGTACGCGGTGCAGGAGGCCTCACTGCCCGTCTCCGTGCACTGCTTATCGAGCTCCTTGAGGAACTCCACCTCGCTGCACTTGGGCTTCTTCAGGATGGCGCAGAGCTTCATCGGCTTCTGCTCGTCGCTGTACAGCTTGAGCGCCGGCTCGCGCGTGTTGTAGAGCCCGGTCCGGGTCGAGTCGTAGAGGGTCCCGCGTCGCGCTCGGGCGGCGATCGTCCAGCGCGGCGACTGGTACTTCTCGACCACCGCTTGGAGCCGATCGGTGTAGCCCTTGGCGACCTTGTTTACAGCTTCCTCGAAGTCCTTCACGACATCGGTGAGGACGCCCTTGTATCGATTGTGATTGGACTCGTAGTCGAAGTTCTTCTTGATGTCCTCATCGATGCGGCGGTACTCGCACTCGGCGGCGAGCTCGGCCTGAACGCTGCCGAGCGCCTTGCTGTTGCCCTTGTCGTCCTTCGCCGCGACGCCTCGGTAGGATTCGAACGTCGAGATGGTGTTCGTGCACCAATCGTCGGCCTTCGGATCACCCACCGCCCGACGGAGCTTGGCGGCGGTCCCAGCCGCTCGCACCGCGTGCCCATACCCCGCCGAATCCTTGGACCAACGCAAATAGAAGCTCTCCATCGAGCCTAGCGCGCGCTGGCGAGCGACGCGGTTCTCTGCACGGTCGGGAGCGCGCTCGTCCCAGGCCTTGACGTCGCCTTCGACGATGAGCCACTCGATCTCGGCCTGCTGCTCGCGCGGCGGATTCATGGCGAAGAAGCGCTTCTTCGTCGCCTCGACCTTCGCCGGCTCACCGATGCTCAGATAGAGGAAGACTGCGTTCTGGGCAGCACCGCGACGAGAGTCGGGGTCGAAGCCCCGAGTCATCGGCCGCTCGGTGCCATCCTTCTCCTTCAGGGCCGGGACCTCGCGCTCGATGGCGCTGATCTTGTCGTAGGTCTGCGCCGCCTTCCGGTAATCGAAGAAGAGGACGTACGACTCGGCGAGCGCATCGTAAGCCAGCTTCAGGTACCGGACGCGCTGCGCATAGCGCTCGAGCTGAGGCGCGACGTTCTTCGCCTTGTCGCCCTTTTGCAGGGAATCGAGGGCGTCGTCTTTGCCGTACGCGCCGATGAACAGCTCGTACATCGCGATCGCTTTGTCGTAGTTGCCGAGCTGCTTGTGCGAGATCGCGCCATTGATCGCGGCCTCGGGGGCCTCGTCGCGACCGGGGTCGACTTGCAGCCCCTCTTCGTAGAGCGAGGCCGCGCGCGTGTAGAGGGCCGTGCGCTCCGCGGCGTTCTCGGCGGTATCGGGCAGCTTCTGGGCCTTGTCGAACGCGGCATAGGCCTCTTTGAAGATCGCCGAGTTGAGGATGTCGGTCCCGAGGCTGTTGGCCGACACGCGGTCGGCGTCGGAGAGCGCGCAGGACTTCTTCTTGTTCTCCTCGGCGAGACGCTTGCTGCGCTCGAAGTCGCGCTCGATCGCCGCCATCGTCACGAGCTTCTTCCACGCCTGGAAGCCGAACTTCGTCGCGCCGCACTGCTTCGTGTAGATCTTCTCGAGGCGACCCTTCGCGTCGGCGAACTGGCCGTAGAGGAACAGCGCCTCGGCGGCGTTGTAGGCGTAGAGGTTGTGGTTCGGGTCCGTCGGGTCGGGCTCCTTCTCGATCGGCACGAACTTCACGTACTCATCGAGGGCCGCGATGACCGCGCGCAACGGCGCCGGAGGCTCTATCGGAACCACGCGCTCGCGCTGCTCGCCCTCTTCTTCGTACTTTTCGGTCTTCACCTCGCGGACGAGCGGGAAGCCCTCCGCGCCGCTGGTCTCGTCGCTGCGTCGGTAGTTCGCTCGAACGACCGCCTGCGCCACGTTGACAACCATCTGGGCCGCCGGTTGCAGCTTCTCGTCGTTGTCGTTCGAGTCGCGGACGTTGCGGGCCGCCTCCTGTGCGAGCCCCGCGTCTTTCTCCGAAGGAACCCGCCCGAGCTCGACCTCGACGAGCACCGTGCCGACGTACGAGTCCGCGAGCCAGAAGCGCGTGTCGTACACGTCATCGGCGTTCTCGTCCTGGTTCAGGTAGCTACCCCAGGCCACGCCTGCCGCTCGGTACTCGTTCAGCGCTCGCGTGAACGCCTGCTGCTTCTCGCCCTCGTCTCCCGCCTCACGCGCGGCCTTGACCCAGCGTCGCGCGGCGTTGGTGTGATCGGCTGCGGCACGTCGAAGACCTCCGCGAACAATCTGTTCGGCGGCGCGGATCGCCTCGGGATCTTCCTTGTTCTTCTCGACCCACTCTGGGATGCGCCCTGGCTGCTCGACGTAGTCGACGAGCTTGCCTCGGGCCTCGAGCGCCTTTGCTGCGAACCGCTCGGCCTCAGCCCCTCGCGCCCCGAACGAGAGCGTCTCATACGTGAGCGCCACCTGATTCTGGACGATCGGCGCGTCGCGATGGTTGGGCCACTTCTTCAAAATGAGCTCGCTCACCTCGATGAAGTTGTGAAGCTGGTTGTACTCCTTGAACTCGACCGACAGCGCCCGATACACATCGATCGTCCACTTTCGGTCCTGCGGGATGAGGCTCGAGTCCTGCAAGCGCGTGATGGCGGGCCTCATCGCGTCCTCGATCTGCGCCGTATCGGAGTAGAGATCGAAGACGTCGTTGCGGGCGATGTAGGGGTCACCCGAAGGCGGCCCCTTGAAGTCGAGGTAGGTGATCGAGCCGGCGATGTACGCGTAAGCCTCGGCACGGAAGTCGGCGCCGGGGTTCCCGGTCTCCTTCTCGCGTCGGTCGGTGAGCTCGAGGAGCCGCACGAACTGCCGGACCGCAGTCTCGTAGCGCTGCTGCTTGAAGTACGTCCACGCGAGTTTGTACATGCTCACGTCGTAGACGGGCGGCCGGTCGAACTTCATCGCCTGGCCGTAAGCAACCTCGGCGCGGAGCAGGTTGTAAGGGCCGCCCCACGGGTCGATCTCGTCGAAGTGATAATCACCGATGCGCCACCACACCTCGCCGAGGTAGCGAGGCTGGTCGCCCGGCTCGACGACCTGCGGCAGCGGGCGACACTCCTCGGGGAAGGGATTCTTGAACGAATCCTCGTCGTCCGTGACCTCGGCGACCGGCGCCTCTTCCGGCTGCACCACCGCACCCTTGCGCTTCGCGCCCTTCTCGCGGCGCTGCCGGTCCTCGGCGTCCTTCTCGCGCTTCTTGTCCATCGGCTCCGGATGGCGCGCCATCCAGCCGAGCCACCAGTCGGGCTCGTGGTCCTGCGGCATCCGCGTGAGCGCGTCGCGGCTCGGGTCCTTCGGGTCGACGGCCACCGGGTAACTGAAACGGTTGCTGCAAACGAGCGCCCGCCAGACCTGCTGCGCTTCCTCGAGCCGACCACCATCGTTGAGCGCGTGGCCGAGGTAGTAGTAGACGCCGGCGCGTTCCTTGTAATTTGGAAATTCTCGAACGAGGCGCTTGTACAGGGCGATCGTTGGCCCGAGGTCCGGCTCCGGCGGCGCCGGGTTCAGGTCGATCGGAGCCGACTCGGCCGCGTCTCGAGCGCGCTCCTCGAGCAGCGCGGCGAGCCGGAACATGGCGTCGGGAGTGTTGTCCGGATGTGCGTTGGCGCCGCTGTAGCGCGCGACGAACGCCTCGAGGCGACGGATCGCCTCATCACGAGCATTTCGCAGGCCCTTGTTCTCGATCTCGATCTCGCGGTCGAGCGCACGCAGCACCCGCTTCTTCTTCTCGCGGTAGTGGTGCTGAATGATCCGAGTCATCGACGAGCGGTAATCGCGGGCGTCGGTCTCGTAGAGCTGGGCCTCGCGCTGCAACTCGGCGAGCGCGTTCACCTGAGCGGGTGTCGGATCAGGAGCCTTCGGGGCCTTGGGCTTCGGCGCGACGACAGGGAGCGCAACACTCGGAGGCGCCGAGGCCGCCGGAGTCGAAGCGCTCGACTCGGAGGTCGGCACCGCTGTCGCTGCAGGAGCACCGCTCGCAGCGGGAGTCGCAGACACGGAGGCGGCGGTCGACGATGCAGGCGCGGAGTCGGTCTTCGCCGGCTGGGAAAACGCCTGGGCGCCACAGAACACGAGCGCGAGCGCGCTCGTGAGGCGCAGGACACTTCGCGCGGTGCCCCTCTGGTCACTTCGCATCGGTCTTCTCCTGTTCGGCGTCGCCGCTGTCGTCGAGGACCTCGTCGAGCTCTTCTTGGAGCCGCGACTCGCTGCGCGCCTTCTCGACCTTGAGCCGTCGCACGCGAGTCTGCTGCTCCTCGCGCATCTCCCAGGCCTCCTCGGTGATGCCGACGTCCGCTCTCAGCACGATGGTCCGTAGCCGGTCACGAACTGCAGCAAAATTCCGCATCGCGACGCCACCGACCACGATGCGCGCGTCCTTGTCGAGCGCCTCGAGCGAGAGGGTGGAACCAACGATGTTCTGGGTCTCCTTCTGAACGACCCCGCGCAGCTCGACGACCTTGCTCGTGACGAGGTCGTTGAGGCGCTTCAGCGAAAACTCGATTTGCTGCTCGGTACCGTCGGCGCGCGAGAGGAGCTCCGCAGCGCGCCTCGCATAGCGTGCGAGTTCTTCCCCGCCTGCGCCATTCGCGGCGAGTCGAACCTCTTGCCAGAGGGCCGCTGCGTACTGCTTCCGAACCTGCTCGTCGTCGAGGAAACGTCGGTCGCCGAAGCCCACTTGAAGCTTTGCCGCCTCGATCACACGACGGAGTTCCTGCGAGGCGGCGCGGTACTGACCGACGAGCTTCTTCTGCTCGTCGAGGCCAGCGCGGAAGCCCTCGAGCTCCCGCGGGGTCCGGACGACGCCCTGTGCCTGGCCGTCACTGACCACCCGCTCGAGGCCGTTGATGGTCGCCTGGATCGTATCGACCTCGAGCTCGATGCGCTTCAACTCCTGAGAGGCCTTGTTCCACTGGCGCTTGGCCTGCTGGTCGCGAAGCGAGAAGTCGGCCGCCGTGACCGGCACGATGCCGAGGCGCTCCTCGAGGGCCTTGCGCTGCGCGCGCGCTGCCGTGAGCTCGGGCGAGAGACGGTCGGCATCGACGCCGTCGAGCCCCTGCCCCAGCTTCAGCCGCGCGAGCGCGATCGAATTGACGAGGCCGAGGCCGCGCTCGGCTCCCAGGCGAAGCCCGGGGATCGCACGGATTTTATTGGGCGACGCGAGCACCGCGTTGAGGCGCTCGATCATCTCGTTCGACTCCTTCACGAGCCGACGACAAAGCGCGACGTCATCGATCACGGCGAAGGCGGTGGCGCCGTCCTCTCCCTCACGCGCCCACTTCAAGACCATCGTCGGCAGTCCGGCCGTCGACTCGAAGGTCTCGAGTTGGTCGGTGCTCAGCGTCTCGAAGTAGACGCCCGGGTCCTTCGTCGCAGACATGAACTGGGCGACGCGGTCGCGCATCGTCTCGTAGCTGCCGCGAACGCTCTCGTAGACCTTGCGTGATTTCTCGAACTGACCGGCGCGCAGCATCAGGTCGGCGCGGAGGAGCGAGGCATCGGCGACGTCTTGGCTGTTCGGAGCCGCCACCGCGAGCACCTCGAGAGCCCGCTGCGCGCGCGTGAAATCTCCCGTCTTCACGTAGACCCAGGCGAGCTCGTAGAGCATCGTGCCGAACTCGGGCGAGCTGCGCTCGACGTGGTTGTAGGCCTCCACGGCCTCGGGGAACTCGCCAGCGTCGAAGTGAATGCGCCCGAGCGCAAGCCACGCCATGTCGAGGACGCGACGATGCTCGTCCGTGTCCCCTGGGAATTTCGTGATCTCGCGGAATCGCTCGAGCACCGGCGCGTACCGCGCACGCTTCGCCTTCACGGCGTCGGCGGACTTCTTCGCCTGCGCGGCATCCGCGGTCTCGCTGGCCGAGGCCTTCGAGAGCGCAGCGACCCCGGCGAGGTAACGCGACTGGTGGTAGAACGAGCTGTCGGCAGCGACGAGGCGGAGGGCAGCGTCAGCGGCGTCGTACTTCCCCTGCGCGAGCAGACCCTTGCCCTTCGCGTACGCGAGGCCGCTCGTCGCCTCGGTGCCGAGGCCGGTGACCATCGAGAAGATCCGGTCGAGCGCCTTGAAATCACGGAGCCTCAGGGCGATGTCGACGAGGCGCATCACCGCGCGCTCGCGATAGCGTGCGAATCGCGGGTCACTCCCCTGGTCGACGAAGCGCATGAACACGCGCTGCGCGGACAGGAATTGTTTGGTCGCGAAGTAGGTCTCGCCGAGGAGATTCAGCCCGTCCGGGAAGGCGGTCGGGTGGGTCGGAAACTGCTCGACGACCTCGTTCAAGACGTCGGCGGCGCGGTCGTAGTCCTTGACACCCATCAAGAGTGTCGCCTCCGCGATGCGCTGCTGCGGACCGCGCGTCGGCACGTTGTGACGCGCCAGCGCGCTCTCGACCGCGCCCGCGTCCTGCGCGGCGTTGGCGATCTGGTCCGCTGCCGAGCGGTAGGCCACCTCGGGCTCCTCTGCCCAGGCACTCTCGGTCAGGCCGAGGCAGGCCAGCGCGCCGAGCACGCTCGCCCAGCGCCGACCATTCCGAATGGCTCCTGCAATGCCTGACACACTCACTCCTTCACGCTCGACCTCGAGCGACCTCGCCGCTCGCCCCCCGCTTGTCATCTCGCTCAGTTACCGGGCCCGCTCGGGGCCGGCTCGGTCGTGCCAGCCACCACCCTCTCGAGGTACCGAACGGCCGGCCGCTCCTCGAGCGGAGTCGTGGCTCCGCCCTTCTCGTAAGCGATGACGCGGAGGCGCGAGGTCTTTCCTTCAGCGGCGGTGAACGAATGGCTCGAACGAACCTCGAACTTGTAGCCGCGGAGGTACGAGAACACGCCGTAGCCATTGCCCCTCAGATTGACGAGGACCTGCACGAGGTGGTCGCCGGGAGGGATTGAGCCGTTGAAGATCGGGATGGTCTTCTGGTCGCCAAGCACGCCGGAGCGGTCGGACTTGTTGTACTGCACGGCACCGTCGAGCACGACAAGCGCCTTCGTCACCTGAAACAAGTTCGAGAGTTTGTTCTCGAACTGAATCGACGCGCGCGAACCGGCCGCGCCGCTCGACAGAATGGTGTCGCTGAGCAGCGAGAGGCGCGTGTGACTTCGGCGGATCTGCTCCTTTAGTTGGTCGATGCGCTGCTGCAAGTCGCGAAGGCGAACGCTGTACGTCGCACCGTCCGTCGGGACCACGGCGGGAGCAGTCGTCGCAGGCGCAGAGGACGCGGCTGGCGTTGCGGCTGGCGTTGCGGCTGGCGTTGCGGCTGGCGGTGCGGCTGGCGTTGCGGCTGGCGGTGCGGCTGGCGGCGCCGTTGGCCCGGCTGCGGGCGTCACAGCAGGCGGCGCCGTTGGCGCGGCGGCAGGCTGTTGCGCGAGGACGGAACCGCCCAAGAAAAGCATTGCCGTGAGCGCGGACGTCGCCAGGAGGGCGCTCGAATCACGACGCTGTCGACCCGTACGGTCCCCGAAGTCCATGAAACTCCTCGCAGAAAACCTCCGCTCGACCAGATGGAGCGAGAGCGGCATCGAGTCTAGTCGCCACGGCCCGCTCCTGGCAACGTCGGAAACTCGCTTTCACGCGCGGGGGCTGCGCCATGTAGACTCGTCGCTCGTGAGGAACGCGCCCTTCTCCCTCTTCGCGGCTCGCCGCGTGGGCGCCGCCGGAGCCGGCAGGCGATGAGCGTGGAGTCGATCCCCGTCAGCGACGAGGCCCTCATGATGCGCTTCCAAGCGGGCGATCGGGGAGCCCTGTCGACGCTGGTGCGCCGGCACAAGACGTCGATGTACAACTTCGTGATGCGTCAGGTCCGCAGCCGCTCCGTGGCCGAAGATCTGACCCAGGACGTGTTCGTTAGGCTCGTGCAGAGCGCATCGACCTTTAAGCACGAAGCGCGCTTCACGAGCTGGCTTTACGCGATCGCCCGAAACCTGTGCATCGACCACTTGCGTCGCGGCGGCCTGCGGCATGCCGCATCGCTCGACGCCCCCATCGGCCGCGAGGATGACGCATCGGGTGCGACGCTCGGAGAGCGCCTTGCCGATCCGACGCCAGCGGCCTCGGCAGAGCGGAGCGTCGTCAGCGCCGACATCGGGGCACGAGTGAACCGCGCCGTCGAGTCGTTGCCCATGGAGCAGCGAGAGGTGTTCCTGCTGCGACAGCTCGCGCGGGTACCCTTTCGCGACATCGCGGAAATGACGGGCGTCTCGGAGAACACGGTCAAGAGCCGCATGCGGTACGCCCTCGAGCGACTGCAGGAAGCGCTCGCAGACTACGAGGAGTTCGCGCGCGCGCTCCGCTGAGCGTGGTCGAGGCGTCGTCATGGACCAGGAGAAGTTCGAACAGCAGCTGATGGGCTACCTCTTCGACGAGCTCGACGAGGTAAGTGCGGCCGCCGTGAAGCGTCATCTTGACGGCAGCGCCGAGGCCCGCGAGCTCGAGGCTCGGCTGCGCGCGACCATCGAGGCGACGCGAGTCCCGCACGAGCAGCCGAGCGCGTCGCTCGAGGCGCGCGTCCTCGACGCCATCGCCAACGCCGAGCAAGGAGAGCCCTGGCACCGCAAGGTGCTGCGCGCGCTCTCGTGGGCGGGGAGCCACGCGATGCGTCCGCAGTTTGCCATGGGCGCGCTGATGGTCATGCTCCTCGGCTCGAGCCTGCTGCTCCTTCGGGCACGCCCCGGAGCCATGCAGGTCTCGACGGCGCGAAACGCGGAGACGCCGAGCGACGCGAGCCCTACGAACGGCTCGAGTGCGCCGCCCCCCATCGCCGCCCCTGCCCAAGCGCCGGCCGCGGCGCCCGCGGCGGCCGCCCTCGACGAGGCGAAGCGCGACGACGAATCCCCGAAGGGGTTGCTCGAGCGCGCGCGCAAGGCCCGAGCGGACCTGGGCTGCAAGGAGGCGCTCCCGCTCTACGCGCGCCTTCGAGAGCGCTCCGGGTCGAGCGGATTCGGGGCCGATGCGACCTTCGAAGAGGCGACCTGCGAACTCGAGCAGTCGAATCGACAGCGCGCCGAAGAGCTCGCATCGCGCTTGAAGGACCACCCGGAGTATCGGCGAAAGGTGGCGTCGCTGCTCGCCACCAAGGTCGCGCGCAAGGCGGAAAAACTCAAGACCTCACGCAAGGACGCCGGGGGAGGAGCGGACGCGCGAAGGTCTCAGGCGAAGGGCGTGGCCGCGTCACCGCGGGCGTCGAGCGCGCCGGCAGCCGGCGCAGCCGCGAAGCCGCGCGAGTGACGCTTCGCCGAGGCTTGGGCTCGATGGAGCTTGTTCGCCGATTTGGCCCGGGATTATGCTGGATGCGATGCGACGCACCCTCGGTCTCTACGCCGTCTGGTCTTCGATCTTCGCCCTCGCGGCATGCGCCGAGGAGCCGGGCTCCCTCGGATTTGTCATGCGGACCTCTTCGGGCCTGCTCGATACGGCTTCGGCCGTCGAGCTCCGCGTGAGCGAGGGCGCCGCGTGCGATCCGGCGTCGGGTCGCGTGACGAACGAGGTCGACCCGGACACGTTCGCCCTCGACCGCTGCGACGGCGGCAGCTGGTGCAAGACCATCAAGCTCGACAAGGACGGGTCGACCCGGGTGTTCCACGTCCTCGCGACGAACGCGGGCACAGAGGTCGCTGAGGGCTGCGCGAGGGCGACGCTCGACAAGGACCCGCTCGAGGTTGCGATCCAGGTGAAGCCGTTCATCGCGCCCGCCTGCTGCAATGACGGCAAGCTCCAGGCGACCGAGCAGTGCGACACGGGGCTACCGTCGCCGACCGATTGCGCAGGCAACGCGCTGCCGAAAGGCGAAGACACTTGCGTCTCGATCCTCGCCGACGCGGTGTGCGAGTGCGACTGCCTCGCGAAGGAGCTCGTCCTCAGCGTCCCCGGGACGATGCCGACCACGACCAACGACCCTGGCACGAAGTCCGAGCTCTCGCTCGTCTTCCTCGGCGGGACGGCGCTGCGGGCGGCCTACACCGACTCGCAAGGGGTCGGCGGTGCCCCCGACATCAACATCCGCTCTCTGACCCCAGATTTCCTCACGATTACCGACCCGCCCTCGCTCTCGAAGCAGCTCCGCCTGCCCGCAGAGTGCTCGATCGTCCTTACCAACGGCATCCCTCGCGAGCAGCGCGCCGCCAGCATCGCGCAGGTCTCGGCGACGACCACGGCGATCGCCTACGCCGATAGCAAGGCGCAGGCGCAGCGGTTCGACATCTCGCTCGTGGCCCACGACGCAACCGGCTGCGCGAACGTCGCGCCGGTGAAGGTCAACAAGACGGCTCCAGAGATCTGCAGCGATGCCGCGGCCTGCAACGGGTTCCCCGACGTGGCGGGCGGTCCTGACGGCACGGCGCTCGTCGTCTGGAACTACGGGGGGCAGCTCCTTGGACGCCTCTGGAAGACGAACGGCGACCTCGTCCCCGCGGACACCGACATCGCGCTCGGCCCGATGTCGGAGGTGGGCAAGCCTCGCGTCGCGGGCTCGTCGTCGGGATGGGTCGTCGCTTACCCCGGCGGCGAGAAGGACAACGTGTACGTCACGCGCGTCGACACGTCCGGCGCGGTCCAGGGCAGCCCAAAGCGGGTCAACGTCGCCGACGACGGCGAGCAGGATCAGCCCGACGTCGCGATGCAACCGGACGGGCGCTCGGTGGTGGTGTGGCGGAGCGGCGCGTCGATCTTCTTCCAGCGATTCGACGCGATGGGCAACGAGGTCAGCAGCGATCAGGACTCGGCGCTCTCGCGCGAGGCTCCGGACGCCGCCGCCCTCGCGATGCCCGTCGTCGCGTCGGGAGGCGACTGGTTCGCCGCGGCCTGGACGGCGGCGGATGGCACCGTCTGGGCGCGCTACATCGGCAAGGCGAGCGGTTTCGGTTTTAATAACGTCAACGGCCAGAACGGCCCGTTTCCCGCGACGCATCCGGCCATCAAGCATCAGCGCTCGAACCCAGCCATCGCCATCGGCAAGTTCGTCGCGATTGGCTGGCAGGATCCCGACCCGAGCGACCCACACGGCGTCATCGTGCGACGCCTGCCGCTCCCTCGCCTGAACTGACGGTCTCGCCCTCAGCTCTCGGTCGCGCCTTCTCGAAGGTACGCGATGGTGTGGACCAGCTCGACGAGCCGCTCGCGCTCCTCCGGCGAGAGGCCGAGGAACATCACGCCCATGCCGGGATTGATGTTGTCGCCGAACGGCCGCACGAGATTCACCCACTGAACGCGCCCCATCATCTGCCACGTCTCCGCCCCATCGCGCGGCGAGAAGCGAAGGCGCAGATAGGTCCCAACCGCGAGCGGCGTCTCCGTGCGGACAAAGATCCCCATGTCGGAGATGTTGGTGATCGACGCGTAGAGAAAGGTGTCCTCAGTCTCGCAGTCGACCGCCCACACTACCTCGACTCTGCCCGTAGAGCGCTTCTCGGACGGGGCCGCACTCGAGGGAGGCACGCTGTCGGGCATCTCTTCTATCGCTATCGTTCCTCGCCGCCTGCGTCCACCGCGGAAACCAACGCGAAGCTCCTGTGGTACCGTCCCCGACGATGAACCACGCGGTCGCGCCCGTCATGGATCGCAAGACACGGCACCTCGTGGTCGGCTGCGGTGGGATCGGCGGTGTCCTCGCAGGCCACCTCCTCGACCTCGGAGAGGACGTCACCATCCTCAGCAAGAACGAGGTGATCGCCGAAGCCGTGAACCGGTCGGGTCTGCACCTCGTCGGTGAGGGCGCGCTCGGTCGCGTGCCCGCGCGGGCGGTCACCCACCTCGCGCCCGACACCGCGGCGTTCGACACGATTTTCCTCGCCACCCAGCCGCCGGCCGTCGAAGAGGCCGCGCGCAGCGTCGTCGGACGCCTCGCGCCCGACGGCGCGCTCGTCTGTTTGCCGAACGGTCTCTGCGAACCACGGCTCGCCGCGATCGCTGGGAGTGAACGCGTCATCGGCGCGGTCGTCACCTGGGGCGCATCGATGCTCGAGCCCGGCGTCTACGACCGGACCTCAGCCGGCGGCTTCGCGCTCGGATGGCTCGACGGGCCGATCGACGGGCGGCTGCTGCGACTCGCCCACGTGCTCGAGGCGGTAGGACCGGTCGACGTGACGGACAACCTGCTCGGCGCGCGCTGGTCGAAACTCGCCGTGAATTGCGCGATCTCGTCGCTCGGCACGCTCGGAGGCGACAGGCTGGGGGCGCTGCTCGGGCAGCGCTTCGTGAGACGACTCGCCCTCGAGGTCATGACGGAAGCGGTCGACGTCGCGCGAGCGGAAGGCGTGCGTCTCGAGCGCGTGAGCGGCGCGCTCGATCTCGAGTGGCTCGCGTTGACCACGGCCGAGCGTGGGGCGAAGCTCGGCTCGCCCGCACTCATGACGAAGCACGCGCTACTGCTCGCGGTCGGGGCGCGGTATCGAAGGCTGCGCTCGTCCATGCTGCAGGCGATCGAGCGTGGACGTGAGCCGGCCGTCGACTTCTTGAACGGCGAGGTCATCGCTCACGGCGCGCAGCACGGAGTTCTGACGCCCATCAACCAAGCGGTCCACGCGGCGGTCTGGTCCCTCGCGAAGGAGCGGAGGCGTCCTGGCCTCGACGTTCTCGAGGAGCTCTACGTGCGCACTCGCGAGGCCGCGACGACGCTGGCGTCAGCCCCGCCCGCGCCGCCCGGTGTGCCGAACGAACCGGCGTGAGCCGGCCTCCTGACGAGCGTCACCCGTTGGCCGAGACGCTGGGCTTCGCGCGAGCGATCCGATCGGACTCGCCTCGACGGTAAGCGCCGAAGAGCTTGCCCCACTGCGTTCCCTCGAGCCAGGTCTCGAAGGTCTTCTTGTCCTTCAGCGGCCAGCGATAATAGTCGTGGTACGCCTCGCTCCCGAAGATGAAGGCGTTGACGAGCGGGGTGTGGAAGAAGAGCTTCTGAAAGCGCTTCATCGGGCCGAACCACATGAAGTCGCCCACCTTGCTCGCGCCGTTGTCGCCGACCTTGAAGCCCCAGCTCTCGCCAGACACGTCATCACCCACGATCTCGATGTCGCGCGGGTCACCAACCCCGAGCTTGTCCTGGTGCGCCACGTTGATGAACTCGAGCCCCATCGGGTCGAATCCCATCATCTTCGCGGCGACGGCGTCGATCGCGACCTGGTCGGCCGAAGCCAACATGTAGTCCTTGACGACGGGGATCATCGTGCGGGGCCCGGGGCCGTTGCCGGCGGTCGTGCCGTCCATGATCGCGAAGAGGCCCGAATGGATCTCCTTCTGGATCGCGAGCAGATCGACGAGCGTCTTGTGGATCCACGAGTGGGTGTAGTGGCGGTGCGTCGAGAGCAACCCACCGAACGCGTTCTTCATCGCGCCCGTCGTCGTCGTGTAAATGTGGCACTTGACGGTAGGCAAGTGGATGATGTTCTTGCCGAAGAAGTAGTCAGGCAGCTGGATGCCGCTTGGGTAGATCTTGTCGAGGACATGCATCCGCGCGCGCGGCTTGTAGTCGATCCACGTCATGTCCTCGGGCTTGAAGTTGTAGAGGACCGGGACGCCGTACTTACGGAGGATCGGGAGGTAGTTGTTGAGGTCCTCCCCCTTGAACGCATCGGTGACGACGGTCTTGTTCTGGACGCACGACTGGTCGGAAAACCCCGCGGCCTTGAGCGCGAGGATGGTGCCCTCGAGCTGCCACGGCGTCGTATTCGCGCCCGGGAAGGGGAAGTGCCAGGAGATGTTGTCCTTCAGGATCGTCGTCGCAGACGGATCGAGCGCTTGCTTGATGCCCGCGAGTTCGCACAGCCGGTGAATGTCTTCGAGGATCGTCTCCGGCCGAACCTTCAGGACCGCAACCTTGCTCTTCGCCATGCGGGGCGTATGCCCCACGAGCCAGGTGATCGCAAGGGCGGCGTGAGGTCAGCGGCGCGACGAAAGGAGCGGCGTGATCCCCGAGTAGACTTGGCCGTCGCCGAGCTCCTCGCCAATGCGCAAGAGCTGGTTGTACTTGGCGATCCGGTCCGAGCGCGAGAGGCTCCCGGTCTTGATCTGGCCGGCGTTCGTGGCGACGGCGAGGTCTGCGATGAACGAGTCCTCGGTCTCACCGGAGCGGTGCGAGATGATGCGGCCGTAGCCGGCGTTCTCGGCCATGCGAATGCAGTCGAGGGTCTCGGTGACCGTGCCGATCTGGTTCAGCTTCACGAGGACGGCGTTCGCGAGCTTCTCGTCGATGCCCCAGCGCAGCCGCGCGATGTTGGTCACGAAGAGATCATCTCCGACGAGCTGAACCTTTGAGCCGAGCTTCTCGGTGAGCAGTCCCCAACCCTTCGCGTCGTCCTCGGCGCAGCCGTCTTCGATGGAGAGGATCGGGAAGCGCCCGCACCAGTCGACGAACGTCGCGACAATCTCGTCGGCGCTGCGCGGTGCGCGGTCGAACGTGTAGCGGTCGCTCTCCTTGTCGTAGAACTCGGTGAGGGCCGCATCGAGCGCGAGTCCGATCTGCTCACCCGGCTTGTATCCGGCCTTCTCGATCGCCTGCGTCAGCACCTCGAGAGCTTCGACGTTGCGCTCGAGGCGCGGGGCGAAGCCCCCCTCGTCGCCGACCGAGGTGGCGAGCCCGCGATCCTTCAAGATCTTCTTGAGCGTGTGGAAGATCTCGGCGCCTGCCCGCAGGGCATCGTCGAAGGACCCGAGGCCATGAGGCACGATCATGAACTCTTGGATCTCGAGGCCGCTGTCCGCATGCACGCCGCCATTGATGACGTTCATCATCGGCGTCGGCAGCACCCGAGCCTGGGCCCCGCCGAGGTAGCGCCACAACGGCAGACCGACCGCCTCAGCCGCCGCACGAGCGACCGCCATCGACACGCCGAGGATGGCGTTTGCGCCGATCTTCGACTTGTTCGCCGTTCCGTCCGCCTGAAGCAGCACCCGGTCGATGTCGGCCTGGTCGAGCGCGTTGAGCCCCAGGATCGCCGGGGCGAGTTCGAGCTCGACGTTCTTAACCGCACGCTGAACGCCCTTTCCAAGGTAGCGCGACCCGCCGTCGCGAAGCTCGACCGCCTCATGCTCGCCGGTCGACGCGCCGCTCGGGACCGCGGCCCGACCGAAGCCTTCCTCGAGCATCACCTCGACCTCGACGGTCGGATTGCCACGAGAATCCAGGATCTCACGAGCGACGATGCTTTCAATTCGAGTCACGGCGTTCTCCTTGCGCGCGGACGGCGCTTTCGTACCCCGGTCCTTTTAACTAAGCTTTCGGCCGCGTGGAACAGTCGATCGGCGTCTTCGGACAGGACGTGCTCCTGTGGACCTGCCTCTTGCGGCAGTCGGTCCAGCGCCCCCAGGCCGCGGTCGTCCTCCAGCAAGCGAATTGGCTGCTCGATGAGCTGAAGCGCTCGAGGGAGACTCTGACGCTGCCCATCCAGGCCGCCGAGGACGGAATGTTCGCCATCTGCGCGCTGATCGATGAGGTCGCGATGAGCGCGCCCGATCTGCGTCCGGTGTGGAGCCAGTACATGCTTCAGGCGACTCGGTTCAACACGAACAACGCGGGCGTCGAGGTGTTCCAGCGCCTCGAGCGCGTCCGGCCAGGCCCTCCGAGCGTCGTCGCGACCTACGCCGCGGTACTCGGCCTCGGGTTCATGGGCAGCTACGCCCTCCCCGGCGCCGACCGCTACGTCGTCACGCAGCTTCGTCGCGAGCTCTCCCGACAGCTGGGCGTGGATCCGGATCGCGACTGGGCCTCGGGCGTCCTTCGCGCCGTCCGCGCCGAAGATGTCGCCGCCCTGCACGACGACGCGGTGCCCTGGTACCGCACCGTGGCCGCCTCCAGAGTGCTCGGCGCTGTCCTGTTCCTCAGCGCGATCGCGGCCGGCGTGGTGATCGCCCTATGACGACCTTTGCTTACGAAATCGGGTCACTCGCCGCGGCCGTCGAGCGCATCCACGCGGGGCACCGGGCTCCGCTCTACGCGGTGCCGTGGTACCTGGTCCTCGGCGAGCCGGGCACCGGGCGGTCGTCGACCATCCGGGCGATGAACCTCTCGTGGCCAAACGGAGACCAGCCGCTCGCGACAAACGTGCCGGGGCAACAGTGCCAGTATTGGCTCCCTGAAAGGGCGGTGTTTCTCGAGCCTGGACCGTCGATGGTGGGAGTCGCGCGCAGCCCCGAGGCGCTCATGCAGCTCTGCCAGGAGCTTCGCACGAAGCGCTCACGCGAGCCGCTCGATGGTTGCCTCCTCGTGCTCGACGCCCGCGTGATGCTCGACGCGAGTGAAGAGGCCCTCGAGCATTACGCGAAGACGCTCCGGCGTTACCTCGTCGAAGTCGGCCAGGCGCTCGACGCGGACGTCCCGAGCTACGTCGTCGTGACGGGGATCGATACGCTCTGGGGCTTTGGCGACGCATTCAGGTGGACGGCCGACCGCGTCCGCGAGGACCCTTACGGGTTCGTCTTGCCTGCGAACGTGAAGGGGACCGAGGGACCGGCGCGCGTCGCATCCGAACTCGAAGGCCTCCTCGCGCGAATGGAGTCGACTTGCTTCGCGAAGCTCGCGTCGGAGGAGGCCCCCGAGCTGCGCGCGCGCGCATACCAACACCTGGCGGAGCTTCGCGGGCTCGTCGCTCGACTCGGCGAGGTCCTACGCATCGTGACGACGCAGAACGCCTTCGAACGCTCTCCGTGGCTCCGTGCACTCGCGATCGGGAGCGGTATTCCGGGAACGGGGCATCGTCTTCGCCACCGCGCCGAGCAATTCTTTTCGATGGGCTACGTCCCTCCTCACGCGAGTGGCACGACTCACCCCGGAGGCATGCCGCTTCACGCCTACATGGACCGCGTGCTCTTGCCCGAGCGGGACCTCGTTCCGACGACGACTCGCTGGCGTGACGATTCGCTGACCATCGTGCTCACGGGCTTCGGCGCGGTCGGCTGGCTCGCCGTGCTGGTGCTGTGGATCGTGAAGGTGCTCGGACACTGAGTGCGCAGCGAACCTATGCGACGCGCCGACGCAGCGCCGATGTTGAAGGTCAGTCGACACGGAACACCGGTGAAGTAACGAACGATGGCGTCCTGCGCGAACGCATAGGCGCTCGTGAAGGTCGATGGCTCGGTGAACCACGACGCGAGCTCGGCCATCAGCACGAGCCGCGCGAGGGGATCTCCCGTGAATGCGGCTCCCGAGGAAAACCCGAGGCCGGCGAGGTCGACGGCGATGGTGATGTCCTCGAAGCCCGCGGACTCGAGCGCGACCTCAAACTCCTCAGGCGTGGGGCGAGTCGCCTGCGCGCGCTCCAAGGCGACCGCGAACTCGTCGTCGCCGTAACGCACGGTGTATTCATGGAGGAGGTCGTAGAGTTTGGGAAAGGAGCCCCGAAGCGGCATCGCGACGAGCGCCTGACCACCGGGGCTCAGCACCCGGGCGAGCTCGCCAAGCCCTCGCGCGAGCGTGCCATACGTCGTCACGGGGTGAAGCAGAAGGCCGTGCGTAAGGGTCGCGCTCGCCAGGGCCGCGTCCCCAGGATGCTCTCGCACGAACGCGAACCCTGACACGCCGAGGGACGTAGCCTTCGCTCTCGCGAGCATGAGCGCGCGTGGTCCGATGCGTCGACTCCACGAAGCGAGGCGGTCGGGATCTGCCTCGCGAGCTCGAGCCCGACCTACCCGGTGCGGAACGCGAGGTGCGCGATGCGCGCCTGGCTCACCGAGGTCGCCATCCTCAAGAGCGGATCCGCAAGCGACGCATCGTAGCGCGGGGCGACGAACGGATCGTAGAGATTGGCGTCCGCGGCCGTCTCGAGGCCGGAGCCCGTCGCGACGCGCGCCGTCATGCGTCGCGGTTGCGGAGCATCTCGAGCGCCTCGATCGCGAGCTCGCCCACCGTGACCTCGTTCTGCTCGTCATCCTCGCCGATCACGCTGACCCGCCTGTCACCTTGAAGCGGGAGGAGCTGCTTCGCGACCGACGCGTCTCCGAGGATGACGAGCGTCTCGATCGCGGCGGCGACCGCGTCCGCGTCCGCGTGCGCAAGGAACGCGGAGAGCAGCTTGGACACCCCTCCCTCGGGGATGTCGACGAGCAGGTAGGGGAGCTCGACCAACGCGGGCGAACCGACACCGAGCCGCTTCAGTGCGCGCTCGACCCCGAGCGCAACCTCCTTGAAGCGGTCGTAGGCGAGCCCCTGGAGCTGCTCTCCCGCCTCGCTGCGAGCTTCGGGGAGCGGTGCATTGAGCACGTCGATCAGCGCGTCAACGACGTCCGGTCCTTCAAGCTCTCCGAGGAGGCGCGCCGCCGCCACGAGCCGAACCGCGCCCTCGAGCTCGTCGTCGAGCTCCTTGGCTTCGGCAATGATGCCGGCGAGCTGCGTCATCAGCGCGCGACGGTCCGCCGAGGCGGCCTCCGTGAGCTCGTCGTGAATGCGCCGGGCTTCGCGCTCGGCGGCGAACAGGGACTTGAGCGAAGATGCGATGTCGACCACGGGTTGTCACCTACCACAGCTCGCGGGGCCCCGTCATGTCGCGCCGTGCACCCGACGCGGCGAACGTGAGCCGTGTATGCTGAGCCTCGTGCACGCCCTCGTGAAGACGGCTCCGATGGCCGCGCTCCTCGCCGTGCTCGGAGCCGTAGCGGTGCTTCGCTCCCCTCGACTGCCCGACGACACGGCATCCGAGGCTCGTTCGACCGACGGGACGACCGCGCCACCGCCGGGTCCTCGCTCCTGCCCCTCGGGCCTCGCGGCGCTCGCGAGTGCAAGCCCCTGTGTCCCGCTTCCCGTCGCGGGGGACGCGGCGCGGGCCGCGCGTGAGCGCTTCGCCGCGCGCGAAACACCGCCGAGCGAGCTGCGTCGTGAAGCCTCGACGAGCCGCGTGGGACGATTGCCGGAGCGGGCCGCAGAACTTGATCGCTATCAACTACCTGTCGACACCACCGAGCCTTCGACGGTGCACGAAGCGCCCGGAAGAACGCACCTCGCGCTTCGCGGGACCGCTGGCGCGCCCGTGAGCCTGGTCGAGCTCGAGGGGCAACGCGGCAAGGCCGAGGTCGTGGCGGTCGGCTCGCTGCGCGGGCTCACGGTGGTCACGCGTCATCGAACCGAGCGGGACGGCCGAGAGCGCAGCTACCTCGTGATGCACGCGCGCCTCGCTCGGCCCGGTCCCCAAGTCACGGCGGGGAGCTCGCTCGGTCCACTCGCGCTCGTCGGCTTCCTCGACGCTTCGGGGATCTTCGAGCTCGACGTGCGCGAGCTGCTCGACGCGACCGCGGTCATGCCGACGACCCTCACCGGGCTCGAGGGGGCCTCGCTCGGGTTCTCCGTCGACCCGCGGAACCTCCTGCCTCTCCGCCCGTGAGCCGTTCCTGACGGTCCAACGACCGGCGGAGCTCAATCTGCGACGAGCTTATAGCCAAAACCGTACACGGTGAGGATGTGCTCCGGCTTCTCCGGAGACCGTTCGAGCTTTCGCCGCAGCTTCACGATGAAATTGTCGACGGTGCGATTCGTGGGTCCCGCCTCGAGCCCCCAGACCTTCTGCAGGATCTCATCGCGGGAGACAGGTTCTCCTTTGCGCTCGCTGAGCAGCCTGAGGATGCCGACTTCGTAGAACGAGAGCTGCTCGCTGCTCGAGCCGCGCGCGATGCTCTGAGCGGCGAGGTTCACCTGGGCATCGCCCACTCGGAACGTATCGGGGAGGTCCGGGCTGCGATCGGCACGTCGGAAGATCGCACGCATTCGCGCGATGAGCTCGCCGACGCTGAAGGGCTTCGTGACGTAGTCGTCTGCGCCCATTTCGAGGCCACGGATCTTGTCGGCCTCGGAAGCGCGCGCGGTGAGCATCAGGATCGGGACGAGCCGATCGAAGGTGCGAAGCTCTTCGCAGACCCGAAAGCCGTTGTCGTCGGGCAACA
This sequence comes from Deltaproteobacteria bacterium, assembly GCA_016875405.1. Lineage (GTDB taxonomy): Bacteria > Myxococcota_A > Polyangia > Polyangiales > Polyangiaceae > SYFR01. Next base: position 24,169 of record VGRJ01000053.1, read on the forward strand.
TCAGGTCGAGGACAATCGCGTTAGGACGCACCTGCTTCGCGAGCGACAGCCCCAACTTCCCGGTGTCCGCGGTGAACACCTCGAAGCCCTCGAAGGCGAGCGCGTCCGAGAGACCGAGCGCGATCTGCGGCTCGTCTTCGATCACCAAGATCTTCTTTTTCACCGACAAGACGGCCAGCGTCGTACCACAAAAGGATGACGGGCAGGACCATCGCCCTACCCCTCAATCCTCGCCACCCCGGTCGGCTTAGCCGACGCATCACAGAGTCGGCGGAATCGACCGCTCAACCCGGGAGGGCCGCGTCGGGTCGCGCAGACCCGAAGCAGCCCTCTCGGTCTCCGGCTCACTCACCCGAGCAGGTAATGAACAGTGTCGAGCCAGGCGCGGCGTTGGCTGCCCCGGCGAAGCGGATGATCCGCTGCTCCGTGCTCGGGCAGTTCGCGACCACCGACGGGTCACCGACAGGCGGTGTCGCGGCGGCGTCGATGTAGCACCAGCCATCAACAGGCTTGCCGTTGTTCAGGATGGCGTCACCCGACTTCGTGTATTGGCAGCTCTGCAGGTCATCGCCCGCCGCTTGGGTGATCTCGCAGAAGCAGTTCCACCCTTGTGCCTCCGTCTGGAGGTCGGTCTTGGCCTTCTTCACGGCCGGATTCGCGTCGGCGAGCGGACCGCTTCGCGCCGGACCGGTGCACGCCGCTTGGCACTGCGCAGCGTCCGCCGTCTTGCGTGCCTCGACGATCAGGCACTGAACCTGACCGTCTCCGTTCGGCGTCAGCGAGCGCGGAAGGCACTGGCCGCCGAGCTCCTTCTTTAGCCGCTCGATGATGGCGCCGACCGCGGGGTTGTAGCCGTAGTCGGCCGCGTCCTTGTTCGCGAGCTGCACGGGGCAGATCGATCCGACGATGGCGTTGTCGCCCACGGCCCGCAGCAGCTGAAGTTCGCGGCGGCCCGGGTAGGCCTTCGCGCGGACTTGCTGGGTCGGGTTCGACGCATTGCAGAGCGGGCTCTTGTCCTTGTTCGTCCCGTCCTTGCAGTCGCAGCTCCCGGTTGACGCCGAGCACTCGACCGGCTTCGGCAGGTTGAAGATGCACGCGTACTGAAGGTCATTCCGCTGCGAGATTAGCCACTCGTGGCCGTTGATCGGGTTCGCGTTCTCGGGAGCGTCGGGCGGCGCGAGCGCGGCGTTAATGACAGGGTTCACGCCGCTGCGCGGGTCGATCGACTCGACCATGAGCGGGTCGGTCGGGCGGCACGCCGGGTTGGTGTATTCGCAGCTCGGATCGCCAAGGATGATGTCCCAGGTCTTGTTCGAGGACAGCTCCGCGGCGCTCTGGAATCCACCGACCTTGTTCCCGTCGGCGTCGATGCCGTTGATGAGGTCGGGCTGGCCGCTCTCGTTTTTCCGCGCGATGTCCTGCCACGGCACGCCGACGATGCCGGCGACGAAGACGAGGCTCGAATCGCGAATGTTGCTGTTGTTGTCACTCGTGTTGAGGTCCTTGAACAGCGGGTTCGGCACCAGGTTGCCATAGCGGTCCTGCACAGTCTGGCGCGTCAGGCCGTCGACGTATCGCTGAATCGGCTGCAAGAAGTCGATGCCGAAACGGCGCTTCTGGTCGAAGCAGCGGAGGTTGATCGTGTCTTCCTCGGGCGACAGGCCGTCGACCTTCCCGTCCATGTTCTCGTCGCACTTGTCCTGCGAAGTGTCGCAGCCCTTCGCTTCAGTCTGCCCGCACGACTTGCAGCAAGCGCTATTCGGGTCGGCGGCGCATGCGGCGCGCGGCTTCGGCAGACGGTAGGACTTGTTGGTGCCAGGCTGATAGCGCTGCAACGCGAAGAAGAACTGGCTGCCATCGCGGACCGAGCAATCGTTCTCGTCGGTCAGCATGATGACCGCGAACAGCGAGTCGGGGCGAATGAAGTCCGCGCGCTGGAGGAGGAGTTCCTTGTCCGAGTCTTTCAGCACCGCCTGATTCTTCTCGACGACGATGGTCTTGTAGGGATCCGGGTCGACGGCGAAGCGGTACCACGCCTCGAGCTGCGACTCGAAGCCGCAGCCGACCTCGCCCGTACCGCCGACGATCGCCGCAACATCGTTCGTGAACTGCGTGATGTTGCTCGAGCCCTGCGGCTGATGCGTGGGCTTCATGGGGTTCGGGTCCCAGACGAGGAAGCCCTTGTTGTTCCACGTCTCGACGTCCGGCGTCGAGCCGTTGGTGCTCGTGCGCTTCACGAGGTAGCCGCGATCATTCTCGCTCGCGACCTTATCCCCGACGCAGGAGTCAGCGCCGTGGCCGCCGAGGCTCGAGGTCATGATGCCGACATGGATGTCCACGATCGGCTCGAACTCGCGCTCGAAGCCCGCCGGGCAGTCGTCAAGGGGCCCCGCAGGCTGAGTCCCGGTCATGCCCATGTCGTTGATGCACTTCGGGTTGACGAGCGCGGTGACGAACTCCGGCACCGCCTCCTTCAAGATCGCCTGCTTGTCGGCCATCGAGCCCGAGTTGTCGATCATCAGGAGCAGGTCGATCTTGTCGACGGAGCTCTGGGTGAGTTTGTCGACGATGGTCGACGTGGTTCGGGGCTCGACGGGCTCGAGAGGACGATCGAGGCACGCAGGGACGGCTGCGAACGTACCTACGACAGATGCCGTGGCCGCGAGCCGCTTCAGCGCCGTCCAGGCGGCGCTCTTGCTTCGGATGGTCATGGTGGTCTCCTGGGTGGGAACCCTACGCCGACAAGACGTGATCTTGCAACGGCTGCGAATCACTGCAGCAACAACAGTGCCGCCCGCGAATTCGGCCCTGCTCGGCCTCTCCTGGCCAAACATGACAACGAAACGCTCGCAATCGACAACTTTGGTGACACCGATGAGGACTCGCTCTCGAGGCGCCTGCGGACGTCACGTTCGCCTTCGGCGGCGACGCGGGCGGCGAGGCTTGACTCTGCCGGACGGGTTGCGTACGCGACGGGGCGTGTTTCGGGGCGGCCCTGGGCGAAGAGCCCGCGGGGCCCCGCGACCCAAACAAGGAGACGGCCATGGCTGAAGGACTGAACCGCGTGATGCTCCTCGGAAATCTCGGAGCTGACCCCGAGCTGCGCTTCACGAAGGGCGGTCAGGCCGTCATGCAGCTGCGGCTCGCGACGACGGAACGCTTCAAGGACCAGAGCGGCAACTGGAGCGACCGGACCGAGTGGCACTCGGTGGTCGTCTGGGGCAAGCGCGCCGAGGGCTTAAGCAAGGTGCTCCGGAAAGGCTCGTCGATCTTCGTCGAGGGCTCCCTCCGCACCACGAGCTGGGAGAAGGACGGTCAGAAGCACTACAAGACGGAGGTCAACGCGCGCGAGATCCTGCTGACGGGCGGTGGCCGAGGCGGCTCTGGCGGCGGTGCACCGAGCGGCGGTGCACCGAGCGGTCGGCGTGAATCGTCCTATGACACCTTCGAGAGCGGCCCGAGCGAGGCCTTCGAGGGCGGTTTCGGTGGCGGCGGTGGCGGCGGCGGGGACGACGACGATATCCCGTTTTGACAGGTCATCGGACGATCGCCCTCGGCGTGCGGCGCATGCCTCGAGGACTTGGGGCGCGCACTCTCCGTGCGGCATCGAGCGCATCGCGAGATGGCGTTCGGAATTCGCGCTCCCCTGGGGTGCTCGACGGGGGCTGTGGAGGCTTGCGGAGCTTTGGGGTTACGGTGAAGGCGACTCTTCTGTCGGCGCGACGGTCGCCTCCAGGGGCGCCGGCTGCTCCGGTGGGATGGCAGGCCGCCCGAAGTAAAGCTTCTCTTGCAGTCCGTCCGCGAGCTCGGCGGCGCTGATGAGATGGAGCTTCGCCGCCGTCTTCATCAATTTGTGGAGGTAGTCCATGCGAGCCGGTGAAACCTCGCCGTCCGCACCGTAGAACTGCTTCTTGGGGTTTTGAAGGATCGACCCGAGGTACAAAGCCTGGGCGAGCGAGAGGTCGTTTGGGGTAGTACCGAAGTGGTACTTCGCCGCAGGACCGATCCCGTAAACAAGCGGACCGTACTCGATGATGTTGAAATACAGCTCGAGGATCTCCTGCTTCGTGAGCTCCTGCTCGAGGTAGAGAGTGAGCACTGCCTCTTGGAGCTTGCGGGACAACACCTTCTCCCGCGAGAGAAACAGGTTCTTCGCGAGCTGCATCGAAATCGTACTGCCTCCGCGTCGAAAAGCGCCGGCGAGCAAATTGTCCCGCAGCGAGTTCACGATCGCCTCCTTGTCGAAGCCATGGTGCCGACGAAATCGCCCGTCTTCCGAGAGCAACACCGCGGTCTCCATGTGCTTCGTGATGGATGCCCAGGAGACCCAATGGGGGGAACCTGGGCCGAAGGTCATCTTCTGCTCCTGACCGTCTGGAGTGTAGATGACCTTCTCGAAGGGCTGGCGAAACCGGTCGACTCGCAGGTGGTTCGGCACCTCGAGGATTCGGCAGCTCTGCGTCCCGTCCCAGTCGGCGTCGTAGGTCTTCGAAAGCGCGCTCCCGTCAAAACGTACATGGCCCTTCAGCGATAACGATCCCGCGAAGGTCAAGCCAACGAGGCTGGGAACGAGCGCGCGCGGGGCCGAGTCAAACACGCTTTGACAAGTCGTAAGCGGCACCTCGAAGTCGAGCGTGACGCTCGCGCCGTGTTGCCACGGCCCTGCCGAGGCCGCGACGGCGTCGCGACGGCGATACGAGCCTGAGACCAAGAGCTTCAGCTGACCAACGTCGAATTCTGCCTCCTTTACGGAAACTTCCGTTCCGTCCAGCCGCGCCTCAAATCGACCGCGCCAACCGATTTGAAGCCCCTCAAGAGCCCCCTGTGCGAGGCGCGCATGCCGGACGGATAGGCCTTGCAAGGTCCCGTTTCCCTCGACTCGGAGGCCGCGCCCAGCGGCGTCGAGTTCGAGGAAGGCGTCGCTAGTCAAAAGCGCTTGCTCGACCTTGGAGAGCCCAAAGTCGCCATCACGGAGGCCCAACTGAGCGAGCGTGATAGGGCCGCCAGCCACCTCGACACGAAGCGGAGCGAGAAGCGCGGGATCGAACGGCACGAGCACGCGCAACGCGAGCGGCCGATGCTCGAGCCCACCCGACGAGCCGCTTGCCGTCCGTGAGCGCGACTCGAGCGCGAGCTCCAGGCGCCCAGAGTCGCGGGAGAGACGAACGGAAACTGGGCCCGCCTCGACAGCTTCGCCAAGGACACGGCCTCGCACACGCACGTTCCCAAGCAAAATGGCGGGGTTATCCCCGAGCCGGCGAGATGCCGCCTCAGCCACTCTCCTCGCCAGCGCGTTCACCGCGCGCATGCGCGCGCCAGGCCCGTCCCCGAGAACAGCAGGATCCGTCCGGTCGGGAATAGCCTCTGATGCGCTGGCCTCAACGAGCACGCGCTCGTGATCGACCTCCGACGCACTCACGGAAGCAACGACAACCCGATCCGCTACCCAATTCTCCCCGTCCAAGTGGGCCGAAGCCGAAGCGCCATCTACGTTGATCGCCCAGCCCCCAAGGCGGCCGCGCAGCGACTCGAAGCTTGTCTCGAGGTGGTCCCTAGAGAGCACTGCTGACGCATTCGAGACGTGAAGCACATCATCGCCGTCGACCGGACTCCGCCGCCACTCGATCACCACGCCCTCGAGCGCCGGCCACGAGCCAGCACCCGTCCCCACGCCCCCATTACCGCCTGCCGCCTGCGACGGAAACGACGACTGGCGCCACCGCACCACCTCGTCACGCAGCGTCCGCTCATCGCCGACCGCGACGACGCGAACCCCCAACAATCGCGAAGGAATCCGCTCCCCCCACGGCACGAAGATCTCGTCGCACCAAATGCGAAGGCTCCGAACCGAGCGCAGCCCGACCGAGACCCCCCTAAGGCTCACCCCGCGGAGACTCGGCACCGCAAGGCCGATCGAAACCTCGAGACCACGAGCCTCGGCCGCGGTCCGCACCTCCCCCCGAACGATAGGGCCGAACGACAAAACCCCCGCGCCCCCCAAAACAGCTCCACCGAGCCCGGCGACAAGGAAGCGCTGATCGAGCCTCCGCCGCATCGACGCAAAAACCGCGAGACGCAGCGCCTTGAGACCCGCCATGAGCCCTCAATCTAGCAACGCCGCGACGCGCAGGCATCTTCCATGACCCCCACAGCCCGCCGTCAGTGAGCGCAACCACCGCCTCGCGCATCAGCGGCGCCTCGGCAACTCCA
>VGRJ01000054.1 GCA_016875405.1 Deltaproteobacteria bacterium
GTGGAGAAAGACGCGGGCGGGGTTGGGGCCCTCGTGGAGAAAGACGCGGGCGGGGTTGGGGCCCTCGTGGAGAAAGACGCGGGCGGGGTTGGGGCCCCGCCTCGCCAAAAACACAGTGGAGCCGGCGGGAATTGAACCCGCGTCCGCAAGGCTTCCAGTCAGCCCTCATTCACGTGCGTAGTCGCTCTACCCTCGCGACGGGGTTCGCGGATTCGGCCGCGACCTAGCTCGCCGTGTTTCTCAGTGACGCTACGCCAAGCAGCCTCGCGTCACCCAGCCCTGTGGTTGACACCCTCGGGGTACTAGGACGACCTTCCCCTCGGATGCTCACTGCCCTTTTGATCAGGCGGCGAGAGTCATCGCGTTGTCGTTCGCAACTAAACGGCCCGGTTATTTCGCGGTCCAGGCGCCGCAGCACGCAGACAGACCTTCCGTCCCCACGTCGAAACCGTTCGGCCCCTCGTTGGACTGACACCACCTATCACCGCGGCGCGAGCTGCGCCAGCGCGATGCACGACGCTTGCGCGCGAGCAATATGAGGCTGACGCGTGCCGACGATGCGGCGTCACCGCAGCTGCGAGAGGATCTCCTGGTGCTCGGGGAAGCGCCCCTTCACGTGCTTGTCCCACAGCACCCGGTCACCTTCGAGCACGGTGAACTCACCGCGCCCCCCCGGGACAAGCTCCACCTTCACTCCGAGCTTCGCCTCGATCGCAGCCGCGAGACTCGCGGCCCTGGGCTTGTAGCTTCACATCACGCAGTAGCGGATCGCGTACGTCATGCGCGTGGTCTACTGCGCGATGTTCTTCAGGTCCAGCATCTCCTCGGCGCTGGGCACGACGACGAGCTCACAGCGGCGGTTCTTCATCCGCCCCTCGGGCGAATCGTTGTCGGCGATGGGGTCAGTGTCCGCGAAGCCCGCCGCGCTCCAGCGCTTGTCGGGCAGCGCGCCCTTCTCCGGCGCGATGACGTAGAGCAAGACCGTGCGTGCGCGCATCAGGGACAGGCCCCAGTTGTCGCGGAAAATGCCCCCCTTCAGAGGGGCGTTGTCGGTATGACCGGCGACCTGGTAAACGCGCGAGCGCAGCGACGAGTCGCCGTTGATGATCTGCGTGACCTTGGCGAGGATCTCATCGCCATCCTTTCTCAGCGTGTCCTTGCCCGAGTCGAAGAGCACGTCGCCGGGGAGCGAGATCATCATCCTGTTGTTGCGGATGCTGACCGATAACCCCAGGCTCGTCAGCGCCTCGAGCTTCTTGCGAAGCTGCTCGAAGCGCTGCTTGATCCGATCGAGCTGTTCGGCGCGGCGCTGGTACTCGCCGAGCGCCGCCTCCAGCTCCTTCTGGGTCGCGGAGAGCTTCCCGACCTCGCTCGTGCGCGTGTCGAGATCGGCGCCTAGCTTCTTCAGGTCGACGCCCATCGCCTCGAGATCGCGGGCGAGCTTGGCCGCCTTCTCGCGCGCGGCGTCGAGCTCGTTCTGGGTCGCGGAGAGCTTCTGCTTCGTCTCGTTGTTCTGTGCGACGAGGCTGTCGTACTTCGCGAGCTGCGCTCGCCACTCGTCCTCCGAGTAGCCGCACCCCGAGACGAGAGCGACCATCATTCCCAAGGCGGCGAGCTTCGCAGACGTCATGACGAAATCCGCTAGCAAAGCCGGAACACACGGGCAAGTGCCCTTGCGCCTGCTCGCACGGGCGTGCGACAGTCCGCCCGTTTCCGACCCCAACGCGAGGCACGACCCACCATGGCACACCGCATCACGCTCATTCCAGGCGACGGCATCGGACCCGAGGTCAGCGAGGCCGCCCAGGAGGTCCTCGCAGCGGCCGGCGTCGCGGTCGACTGGGACGTGCAGACCGCCGGCCTCGAGGTCGCACGGGTCGGCGGCAACCCGCTGCCGGATCGCGTGATCGACTCCGTCCGCACGAACCGCTTCGCATTGAAAGGCCCGTGCGGGACGCCCATCGGCGGCGGCTTCCGGTCGGTCAACGTGTCGCTCCGCCAGGCGCTGGATCTCTACGCCAACGTCCGCCCGGTGAAGAGCCTCCCCAAGGTCGAGCCGCGCTTCGACGTCGACCTCGTCATCGTGCGCGAGAACACCGAGGGCCTCTACGCGGGCCTCGAGCTCATGATCATGCCGGGCGTCGCGCAGAGCATCAAGCTCACCACCGAGCGCTGCTCGCGCCGCATCGCCGAGTTCGCCTTCCGCTACGCCGAGGGTCACGGACGCCCGCGAGTCACGGTCGTGCACAAGGCGAACATCATGAAGATCTCCGACGGGCTCGCGCTCGAGGTCACGCGGAAGGTGGCGACCGAGCACCCCACGATCGAGCTGAAGGAGATGATCGTCGACGCCGCGGCCATGATGATGGTCAAGAACCCCAACAGCCTCGGCGTGCTCGTCACCGAGAACCTCTACGGCGACATCCTGTCGGATCTCGGCGCGGGCACCGTCGGCGGTCTCGGCTTCGTACCGGGCGCAAACATCGGCGACGACGCGGCCGTCTTCGAGGCCGTCCACGGCACCGCTCCGGACATCGCGGGCAAGGGGATCGCGAACCCGACGGCGATCGTTCAGAGCGCTGTGATGATGCTCCACCACCTCGGCGAGCGTGCGGCGGCAGACGCGATCGAGAAGTCGATCCTGCAGCAGTACGACGAGCGCAAGGTGGTGACCCGCGACATCGGCGGCTCGGCGAGCACCAAGGAGTTCACCGCCGAACTCTGCCGGCTGGTCCGCCTGCACCGCGAAGCCTGAGCGATCCACTCGGGGCTCGTGCCGCCCGAGGTCGAGCCCTCGCGGGTCAGCGCGGCGTCGACTCGCGCAAGGCGTCTTCGTCGAAGCCTTCGGGGCGGAGTCCGGCAAGCGTGCGCTCGTCGAAGAGGGCGAGCCTGTCCTCGACGATGCGCCGCGCGTCGCTCCCTTCCGCTCGCGTAACGAACGCGAACGCAAGGCAGGCGCGACCGCGCGCCCCGAAAGCGGTGACGTACCCCTCGACCGAGGTCGCCGGGGCCACGCCGATCGGTCGCACGCCTACGCGCACCTCGGAGTCGAAGCCAGCGACGAGGCGAGGCTCCCGCGCGAGCAGCTCGCCGCCCTTCGGCAGCTCGCGGAAGAGGCGCGCGGACTCTTCGCAGGATTTCGGAGTCATTCGGTTGACCTCTAGCCAAACGCGGACGACGAGGCTCGAGGTGGTGGCGGAGTGCTCGAGTCGCACGAACCGGCTCGGGCCGCGCACGGGGCGCCAGCCCTTCGGGTCGGGGACCTCGAGGCTCAAGCGGAGACGGCGCAGCGCGATGCGCTCGAAGCCGAGCCCCGCCTCGCGAAATGGGTCGCGCGAAGGCGCCGTCGCCGTCGCGGCGTCGATGGGAGTACTCGGCTGGCTCGAGGTGCCGCATCCGATGGCGAGCCCAGCCGCGAGCGAGACGAGCCCCCCGAGGACCGGCCCGAGGAGCGACGATTGCGGCCCGCGGCGCGCGGCGGTCGAGTCACCGCGAACGGCCGGACCGTCCCCCGCGAGTTCGTGCGGCACGGCGCGCCCTACCCCTCCCGTGACGCGGCGCTTAGACGAGGGTGAGCCACTCGGGGTGGCTCTCGTCGCTGCCCTTGACGACGTCGAAGTAGCGCTCCTGCAAGCGCGTCGTGATCGGACCAGGCTTGCCCTCGCCGAGGGTGCGGTCGTCGACCTCACGGATCGGGGTGACCTCGACCGCGGTGCCGGTGAAGAACGCCTCGTCGGCGAGGTACAGCTGATCGCGGGTGATGAGCTGCTCGGCGACGGGGATCCCTTCCTCGCGCGCGAGCTGGAGCACGGTTTCACGCGTGATGCCCGCGAGGATCGACGACGAGAGCGGCGGGGTGATGAGCTTCCCATCCTTGATGATGAACAAGTTCTCGCCCGAGCCCTCGCAGACGTGGCCGTTCAGATCGAGGAGGATCGCCTCGTCGTAGCCGGCGATCTTCGCCTCGCGCTTCGCCAGCACCGAGTTGGTGTACTGGCCCATGATCTTCCCCTTCGCGAGCGCGATGCTCGGATGGTGCCGAACCCACGCCGAGATCTTCGTGCGCACGCCCTTCTCGAGCGCGGTGGTGCCGAGGTACGCGCCCCACTTCCACGAGATCACGGCGGTGCGGATGCGGTTGTCGGGGGCGTAGATGCCCATCGTACCGTCGCCGACGAACACGAGCGGCCGAAGGTACCCCTCGGTGAGGCCGTTCGCGCGGAGGAGCTCGCAGCTCGCCTCGCAGACCTGGTCCTTCGTGAACTCGGGCTGCATCGCGATGAGCTTGCAGGTGTCGAACAGGCGCTGGACGTGCTCGCGAAGGCGGAACACCGCGGTGCGCCCGTCGGCGCGGCGATACGCGCGAATCCCCTCGAAGGCTCCGAGGCCGTAATGGAGCGTGTGCGACAGCACGTGGATCCGGGCCTCGTCCCACTCGACGAGCTGCCCGTCGAGCCAGATCTTCTTCAGCTTCTCGATCGCCATGGCGTGTTCTACCACCCGCGTACAGGGTTTGTGCCACGGAGCCAAGGGCGGGATGCGTGCGCGACGACGGGTCGGCGCGATGACCCTCGTGCCGAGACGGCGCGAGTTTTGGCGCATGCGAGCCACTCGGGCTGTGTTAAGACCGTCTTCGGATCGCGGATTCGCGCGGCAGCAACGTAGGGCCGCGCCACTTCAACGAGCGGAACACCTATGGCGCAGTCGCGACGCGGTTCGAAGCGTCCGGGCGGTCGAGCCGAGGATCGCCGTCAGGGCGGGGGGAATCACGCTCCCCATGGCAAGGGGCAGAAGGGTCGTCACGGAGGCCGCTTCTTTGCGGAGACGAAGGTGTGGCGCGACCCGTCGATGACGAGCGGAGCCACGTCCGTAGACGCGGCCGCGGAGGCCACCAAGGCCGAGCCGGTCCTCGCCGAGGTCGCGCCGAAGCGCACCGGCCGCATCATCGCAGGTCCGCGCCCCACGACCGCCGACGCGAAGGAGCTCGAGCGACAGCGGCTCCTCGAGCGCGTGCTGACGGCCGAAGGCCGGCCATCGATCACGCGCGCGGTCGACGCCTACCTCGCGGGCGGGCACGAGCTACCGCGCGACCAGGCGGTATGGCTCCAGGTGCTCGAGCATCGCGACGAGGCGCGGGTCGCACGGGCGATCGAGATGCTTCAATCGATCCTCGGCGAGGCCGCCGTGGTGCGACGCGCCGTGCTCGAGTCTCGGCTTCGAAGCATCGAGGAGCTCGCCGAAGAGCCCGCCACGCGCTCGTCCGCGGCCGAGCTTCGTCGCTACCTTCAGACCGGCGCCGCGGCGTCGAAGAGCGCCGACATCCGAGGCTAGCGTGACGAGCGAAGCGACGAAGGACCCCGCGCTCGATCCGCGCGAGTTCACCGCGGCCCTGGCGCGCCTCGTCACCGAGCATGGCTCGCGACGCGCGAACGAGCGATGCGTCGAGTGCGTCTCGTGCACGCGTTGCACCGACTGCACCTTCTGCAAGGGCTCCACGGGCCTGGTTCGCTGCAACTACTGCGTCGACTCCGAGGGGTGCGTGGACTCGAACCACTGCTTCGGGTCACGCGGACTCCTCGGCTGCACCCACTGCGTCCTCTCGGAGCGATGCTCGCGCTCGGCGTACCTCGAGCGCTGCACCGACTGCGACGATTGCCGCTACTGCTTCGGCTGCGTCGGCCTCGCGGGCCGTGAATTTCACATCCTCAACCGACCGTATCCGCGTAGCGAATATTTCAAGCTGACGGCCGAGCTCAAGAAGAAGCTCCGCTGACCGAGCCAATGTCGAGCGCGCCCGGCGACGACCCGATCCTCGAAGCCCTGTGGGAGCGCGCGCGCGCCGACCTCGAGGCCGACGAGCCGCACCGGGCCGTGCTCGAGCACGCGCGCATGAGCGAGCAGCTCCCCGAGCTCGCGCGACGCTATCGCGCCCTGCCGATCGACGGCGAAGAGACGCAAGCCGCGATCGCACGTCGGCTCGCCCAGCTGACGGCCGTCGCCCTCACCTTCGTCGCGACCCACCGGGCCACGTCGCCCGAGTCGCCGCCGCGACCTCGGTGGCTCGTTGCGCTCGCGATGCTGGTGCTCGCCGTCGCGCTCTACGGGCTCTACGCCGCCGCGGCGGCCTACTGAGGTCGCGCACGGCACCGTCAGCGCGCGCGGAGGCCGTAGGCGAGCGCGAGCCACGAGGAAAACAGGTTGCACGCCGCATGAAACGCGAGGCTTGCGCCGATCCCGCCGGTGCGAGCGCGCAACCACCCGAACGCGAGCGCGGGGAAGAACACCGCGAGCCTCGCGGGGTCGGGGACGGTCAGCACGTGACCCACGGCGAAGAGCGCCGCCGAGAGCAGCCACCCAAGACCGACCTCGGCGCCGAAGATGCGGAAGCGAGCCCCTAGACGCCCGTCGAGCGCGCTTTGCAAATAACCCCGAAAAAAGGCCTCTTCGGGCAGCGCGATGACCAGCACCTGACCTGCGACGCGATCGGGCCAGTCCGGCGGTACGCGCCACACGAACGGTCGGCCGCTCGCCCAGAGCTTTGCGTAACCGAGCGCGAACGGCGGAAAGCACACGAGCGCGAGGAGCGCCGTCAGTCCGAGCGCGACGACGAGCGTCCTCACCATGCGTCGCGGCTCGATCCGCTCGGGCTCGAGCAGGCCCCCGAGCGACAGGCCGTAGGCTCGAATGACCGGAGTGTCATGGCCGAGCACGAGCCACCAGGTTGCTCCCAGGAAGGCCCCCGCGACCCCGAGGTTCGCGAGCTCGCCAGGGACCGCGCGGGCGATCACCGTCACCACGACGGTGACCGCCAGCGTCACGGCGAGGGCGCGACCGAACGAAGGCCAAGGCGCCGTCGAGGGGTCCTCGACGACCGGCGAGCTCGGCTCGCGCCCGCCCTCGATCACGCCTTCGCGGCCGCGGCGAGCCGCTGCTGCTGCTGCTGGAGGAACTGCGCGACGAGCTGCGAGCGCTGGATCGCGAACTGCTTCACTTCCTTGTTGTTCGAGCCCGCGAGCGCGTTGAGGAGCCGCGTGACCTTGTCGAGCTGACCGGTCTGGAAGAGCGCCTCGAAGTAGTTGTTCGCGAGGTGCACGTTGTTCGCCATCTTGGGCTCGTGCTTGCCGAGAATCTCGACCACCTTCTCGAGCTGGCCCGCCTGGCCGTAGAGCGCCGACAGGCAGAGCAGCGCGATGGGATCGGCGTCGTTCGCGGCGACGGCCTTCTCGGCGTAACCGATCGCGCGCTCACGCGTCTCTTCCTTGTTCGCGAAGAAGCCCTGCAGCGCGACCCACGGCGCGGCGTTCGCCTGCCCCTTCGAGCGCTCCTCGATGGCCTCGATCGCCTTGTCTTCCCCGTCGCGATCGCGGCGCGACTGGAACATGTACGCCCACGCATCGACGCAGCCCGCGTCGAGCCCGAGCGCCTTCTCGACGTGCTCGTCCTCGGCCGTCATGTCGCCCTTCTTCGAGTAGAGGCGCGCGAGGTGAAGCGCCGGATACGGGTTCTGCTTCAGCAGGTTGGCGGCGCCCTTCAGCGTGCCCTCGGCCTTGTCGAGCTTGTCTTGTTGCAGCTGGCAGATCCCGAGCGCGAGCCAGTCATCCCCCGTGCCGCCCTTCGCGACGAGCTTGGTCAGGACCTGCTCCGCGCGCGCGAGCCGCTGATGCTTGAGGAGCTCCTGCGCAAAGATGCGCCCTCGGTTGAGGTCGTTCTGATCCTCGTTCCAGTGCTTCTCGAGCCCCGAGAGGAGATCCTCGAGGCCGATCGCGATCGGGCGCCCCTGGTCGTCGGACACCTGCACGGCGGGCCCGTTGAAGCCAAGGAGCTCCCACATCTGGTCGTTCGTCACGACGATCGGCCCCTCTTCGAGCTTCGTCAGGAGGTCATCGGTCGGCTTCGTCACCGGCACCACGACGAGAGCGTTTGCAGGGATGGCTCCCTGAAATGCGCCCGCGGGTGCGACGACGGCCGCGCCGCCCTGGATCTGAAGGCCCGACACGTTCTGCTTTTGCTGGCCGTTGGTCGCCATGGCTGTGTTTCTCCTGTGTGCGACGCACATCGGCGTCGCGGGCGCGGGAGGCTAGCAAGGCGATGGGCCTCGGGCAATCACCGAAGCCACCGCGAGCGGCGCGTGATCGGGGAAGCGCGCGCACGACCGGTCGCGGCGCGCTCCCCTCTCGCGGGGCGCTCACGGGATGGGAGCGCGAAAGTCGGCCGAGACGACCTTCGCCTTGTCGACGCCGATCGTGCCGTCGTCGAGCACGAGGCAGTCGTAGTGGTCGAGCGGCTTCAACGCGGGGCCCTGCGTGACCTCGCCGTTCGGATCGAACTTTGAGTTGTGGCAGGTGCACACGACGCCGGCCGCGGAAATGGTGCCCTTGATGCACATGTCGCAGAATTTGTGCGTGCAGAGGGAGGACATCGCGTAGAGGCCGCCCGCATCGCGACCGAGGAGCAAGCTCGACGCCGAGACGGGCTTGAGGAGCCCCGTCATGACGTCGCTCACCTTGCCGACGACCTTGTAATTCGGTGGGAGCCCCCCACCGGAGCCTCCCGCGCCACCGGAGCCACTCGAGCTCGAGGCGTCGGCGCTCGAGGCGTCGCTCGTCGTCGTTGGATCGCCGCCTGCGCCGCCTGCGCCTGCGGTCGACGCCGACGACGCGGTCGTGCCCGAGCTGGTGGCTGTCGTCTCGTCATCGCTCGAGCCGCACGCGGTGGTGACGGCCGAGGCGCCAAGGACCTTGAGGAAGATGCGTCGCTGGTTCACTGGGACTCCTGTCGATGAGCGCCGGCGTCGAAAAGCCGATGCTACCTTGCTCATACCGTGCGAACTTCGCACGGGCGAGTCCGATCGCGCGGCCGCGGTGGCGGAGAGCGCCGCGCATGGCATAAGGTCTTAGGGCCGTGATGCGACGCCTCGACGCTGCGCCCTACGAGCTCCTCCTCGGGCTCGGCCTCGTCGCGTGCGAGCCGCCGCCACCGAAGGCCCCGCCTTCGCCCTCACCGCTGCGCGCCACGGTGCAGGTGATCGACGCCGAGGCGACCGCGGTCGAGGCCTGCAGGCAGACGGCGGGCGAGCTGCGAAGCTGGCTCGCGGAGGTCGACGCGCTCGGCTGGCCCATCACCGCTTCCCTCGATGACGACGGACGACGCCTCGTCGCGCGCGCCGGGGCTGCCCTCGATGACCCCGCCCCGGTCGCGCACCTCACCTCGAGCGCACTCTTCCTCGACGGGTTCCGAGCCCCGGACCTCGGCACGCTCGGCGAGCGCCTCGGCGCGTGGCTCGAGCTGCGGCGGCGGACGCTCGAGTCTTCGCCGTTCCTCGCGAACCCGCGGCTCTACCTCGCTGTGGATGCGGACGTGCCGTGGTCCCGTGTCGTGGCGATGATCGAGCGCGCCAGCGCTTCGGGCTTCGAGCGGGTGGCGTTCGTGTTCCTCGATCCCGCGAGGTCCGCGCCACCACTCGCAGCGTCGACGATCGACGCCGATCTCGCGAAGCTCGACGAGGCCACGCCACGGCGCCGTCAGCAGCTCCTCGCCGAGGAGCTCGCCTTCGTCCACCAAGACTGCACATCGACGCTGCAGGTCGTCGCACAGCTCGGCCACGAACTTCCAGAGGTCGACGAGGCGCTCGCCATGCAGCTGCCTGCGGCGCTCGAGGCGTGCCGCTGTCAAGCCGACGTGACTTCCATCAAGTCTCTTCACTGGGCGCTCTTCGGTAACCCGCGCCCCGCCTCGATGCTGATCCTCCCGCTCGCGCTCCCCGGAGCGTCACCCCAACGGACGCTCTGCGCCGCCCCGAACGCGCCCTGGTCCGACGCCCACGAGCTCGTCGCCTCGGTGGCGTCGCACGGTTTTTCGAGCGTCGCCTTCGCCCTCGATCCCGCGGCCACCGAGCCGCAGGCGAACGCACCCGACACCGCACTCGACTCACGCCGATGACCCCCACGACCGAGCTCCCCTCGCGACCGCTGCGCAAGGCTCAGGGGCGATCGATGCCAAACGAGGCATCGCGGCGATGAAGACGCTCGCGCTGTCGACCTCTTCGACCGGGGCGAGCGTCGCGCTCGTGGAGCGCGGCGAGGTTCGCGCGCGCCGTCACGTCGACGAGGATCGCCTCCACGCCGAGCGGGTCTTCACCATGATCGACGAGGTCCTCGCCGAGGTCGGCATGGGCAAGCGCGACGTCGAGCTCCTCGCGTGCGACCTAGGCCCGGGCTCGTTCACCGGCGTGCGCGTCGGTGTCGCCTCGGCAAAGGGGATCGCGCTCGGTCTCGGCGTCCCGATCGTCGGGGTCGGCTCGCTCGAGGCGATGGCGCTCACGGGCGCGGAGCAAGCGCTGGGATCGGTCGTGCTGGCGATCCTCGACGCTCGTCGAGGCGAGCGCTTCGTCGCGGCGCACGGTCGAGAGGGCGTGGTCCTGTCACCGCGACACGTGGTGACCGCGTCCCTCACGGCGCTCTTCGAGTCACTCGGCTCGGCGGCGCGCTACGTCGGGGACGCGGGCGGCGTGCTCGACGAGGCTCAGCGGCTGCGCGGGCTCGGCTGCGACCTCCCCGACGCGGGCGTCATCGGCCGCATCGGCGAGCGTCGCTTCGTCGAGGGCCAACGCGATGACCTCGCGGCGCTCGAGCCGGTGTACGTTCGCCCCCCCGACGCAGCGCTCCCCGCGACGGCCCCCGACTACCGCGTCTCGGGTCGCTAGGTCGGGCCGACGGCTCCGGGTCAACCCTTGCCTGGGACGCCGGTCGGCTTCGCGCCCGAGAGCTCGGCGCGCCACAACTCGCGGGAGCGACGACGCACCGCCTCGGTGTACTCGTGCACGAACGAGAGGACGCCGTCGCGATGCTGATCGACCGCGAACTCGTGGTGAAACTTCGCCACGATCTCGCGCGCGGTGGAGACGACGTACGTGACTCGACGCGCCATGCCGACAATTGGCCAGAGCACCCCGTAGCTCCGCGCGATCGCGCGATCGACGTCGGGGATCATCGGAAAGACGGCGCCGACCGACTTCGCGAACTCGCACTGCGTGTCGTTGTCGTCCGTGCTGACACCGACGAGGCTCGCGCCCGCGAGCAAGAGCTCGTTGTGGTTCGCCGAGAAGGTCTGCGCCTCGAGCGTGCAGTGGCGCGTGAAGGCCTTCGGGAAGAAGTACACGACGGTGCAGATCGACGGCGCACGGCTCAAGACGAACCGCTCGCCCGTGTTCGTCACGGCATCAATCTCGGGGGCGATGTCTCCGACCTTCAGCACGCAGGACGTAGTGTAAGTCAGCGAGGGACCTCGACGCCACCGCCGCTCGTCGCAGGCACGCACGATGGGCCGTATAGGGCCCTGCGCGCACCCCGCCCTTGCGCGCGGCGTGAGGATGCCCGCCCACCAACGACGAAGCGCGGGCAGAGCCTCTCGCTCCCACCCGCGCTCGCCTTTGCCGCCGCCTCGGAGGGCGGCTCCGCTCACTGCAGGGTCTCGCGGATGAGGCCGCTGATCCCCTGCGCCGTAAACTGCTGGATGGCGACCTTGTCACCCTGCGTGACCGCGTAGAGGACCGCCGCGTTTGCCGCGTTCGTGGTCTGATTCGAGCTCATGCCCGGCACGTTCTCGCCGGTCTTCGGATCGAAGCCGGAGACCCCGCCGTTCGCGCCGATGCCACCGAACCAGCCCGTCTTCAGGTGACCGGCGCCGTACACGTAGAGCCAGTTGCTGTTGCCGGGCGTGCCGTCCGGCCAGCCGCTCCGGTCCGTCGGATCCTTGGGCGTGTCGCCGTGGATCGTCATGACGGTCGTATCGGCGAGCGTCTTGTTCGAGCAGGACGGATCCTTGTAGCTCTCGAGATCCTTCATGAACTCTTCGAAGATCGTGCCGAGCGTGCCGACGGTCATCTGAAGGTTGTTCATGTCGTTGAAGGCGCCGTGTGGATCGTCGCGAAGGCACGGCATGATCACGCTGCTCGTGAGGCCCATCTTGAACGCGTTCACCGAGGTGAGCAGCGTGTAGGCGATCGCGCGGAGCTTGTTGGGCGTCCCGCCGTTGATGCCGTAGCGAGCGAGGTCCTCATCGCGCGGGCGAAGCACCGACGCGAGGTTCTTTCCGAGGAAGTTCGCGCTCGCCTTGGTGATGCGCAGCTGCCGCTGGAAGGTCGCGCGGCCCGCCACCTTGTTCAGGCCGAGGAAGGCCTTGTAGTACGCCTCGTAGTTGGCCGCGTCGCCGTGAGCCGCGAGCACCGCCTTCGACGCCGCGCTGTCGAAGAGGTCGACCATGTCCTCGGGAGCGCCCACGGTGGTCACCTGTGGCGCGCCGGGCGCGTTGCCGAAGTCGAACGGGCGAACGCCGATCACCGGGAGCAGCGACGGGAGCGACTGGTGCATCGCTGCCGCGGCCGCGAGCACGTTGATGCCGCCGCCGACGTCCACCGGGCTCGACGGGGTCGGCGTGTGGGTCTGGTTCGTGCCGGCCATCATCGCCGTCATGCGGCGCTTCGGGCCGAGGGTCTTCCAGGGAGTCTCCGGAGCCCACACCTGCGGCTTGTCAGTATCGGGCGCGTCCTGCGTGTTGCCGAGCGCGTGGAACGCGACGTTCCCGTTGCCGTTCTTGGCAACGCCGTTGTGCGGCCAGAGCAGCTGGAACCAGGCGAAGCCGCCATCCCCGCCAATCAGGCTCACCATGCGGTTCCGGCCGACGCACTCGTCTGCGAGCGCGTGACCGCCGACGTCGGCGATGTAGTTGAGCATCTCGGTGTGCGAGACCGCGAGGCCCGCACCGACCGCCGACGCGAACTTCAAGAAGGTGCGCCGGGAGTTCCCGCTGAGATCCTTGATTCGATGATCGACCATGGTGTCCTCCTCACTCGCACGTGTGCGCCGCCGCCAGGATGGCCGCGACCGCGATGACTTTGCCCTTCTCGATGTCGGTCGCTGACGCGACCGCCTGATTGCAGATGGCGACGTGATCCGACGTCGCGGGCTTGCCGAGCAAGCAGCTGATGGCGTCGACGTTGCACTCGCCCGCGTCGGTGAACATCGTGATGCCCTGCCCGTCGAGCGTGCATTGCTCGAGGGTCGGCATGGCCGCGATGATCTCGGGAGCGGCCTGCACGAAGATGTCGTGCAGCTTGGTCGCGCCGGAGTTGCTCCAGGTGAGCCCCTCGCCCACGCGCGATGCGTAGTTGGCGGCCCCGAGCGCCTCGGCGCCCTTCGACACGAGCTCGCCCGCGGTGTCGGGGTTGCCCTCTGCCTGCAGATTGACACCGAAGCCGGTGAGCAGGTTGCGGAGCGTCTGGAGCCGAAGCTTCTGGCAGCTATGGAGGCGCGTGCGGATGTCGGGTGCCCCCTCCTCCTGCCGCTGAGCGAGGACCTCGAACGGATCCTTGCTGCCCTGCTCGCCGAGGTCGCTCATGTGATTGAACGTGTTCTCGGTGCCGGCGGCAGGGGTCTGCGCGTTGCTCGAGTTGAAGTCGTCGGTCGGATCGTCGTCGGTGTCGCCGCCGATCATGGGCGAGTCGCCGAAGATGGTTCCGCCCGGAGGCGACGCTTGGCAGGCGGCGAGGGCCGCGCCGAGCGCGAGAGGTGCGGCGAGAAGCGCGATGGACGTGGTCTTCATGGTCATCTCCCTCATCCTCTTAGAAGCGGGTGAAATCCTCGCTCTTGAACATGGACTTGAGCGTGTCGCGGAGGTTGCCGCCGTTCTCGTCGAGCTGATCGATGTACGTCTGTACGACTCGGGTCGGGACGGTGGCGAGGTCGCTCACGATGTCTTCCTTCGACATCGTCAGGTTCCAGAGACGCGCGACGAGGCAGCTCTTGACCTCGGGATCCGCCGCCATCGCCTGCCCGAGCTCGGCGAGATCCTTCACCGGCTGGCCGAGGCGCCACGCCGTGGTCTCGCCGTCCTTGAGCCAGTGCGAGAGCTGGGTCTTCTGCGGATCCGGCGCGGTCGGCGTCATCACCTGGAGGTCGTTCTTCCACATGCCGTTCGCGTCGAAGTGACCGAAGAGCGGCGCGAGGTGGTTCATCGTCGTGTGGCAGTTGGCGCAGACGACGGCGCTCGTATCCTGGAAGTCGATGGGGGCCGTCGCGATCGACTCGAAAGGCCAGGGTGAGGTGAACTGCCCGGCGCCCATGTCGACCGGCGCTGCGGAGTACTCGGCGGGGAATTTCGTGCAGGCGAACATCTCCTGCACCCAGCGGACGCGCCGGAACGCCATGCTCGAGTTGAAGTGCTTCATCGTGCCGGGGTTGGTGAGCACACCGGCCTCGACTGGCACGCCCGAAGCACACGTCCCGTCGACGAAGGAGTTCGTGTCCCCGTCGAAGGTCGGGCAGTTGTTGCTCGTCGCCGTGAAGAGCTCCGAGAATGGACGGCCCTCGACGAGGATGCGCGCGAGGAAGGCGGGCGCGGTGTCGAGCTGGCCGCCCTGACCACCGCCCTGACGGAAGGTGTCGCGGGCGAAGCGCAGCATGCGACGTTTGAAATCGTTCGACTCAAACATCGCGTCGATCGCCGCGTGGTACGCGACCTTCTTGTCCTCGGCCTTCTCGAAGTCACGGATCGTCTGCAGCGTGGGGAGGCGATCGGTGAGCTTGATCGACGCCGTGCGGTAGGCGTCGGCGAAGCTGAGGACGCGCTGGTCGAGGACCGTGGTGAGCTGCGTGCCGTTCACGTCGTTCGACACGTCGAGCTGCTCCTCCTCGGCTTGCTGCTCCACCGGGTTCGAGCCGCCGAGCGTCCCCTGGCAGGCTGCGGCGAAGAGCAGCGCTCCGAGGCCGAGCGATGAGCCGAGGGTCACTTTGCTTCTTCTTGGATCCATTTCGTCACCGCGTCCTTGAAGGTGTTGTACTGCGCCACGTTGCCGGCGAACTTGAACGGGTGGGCCGCCTGGTTGCCGGGGTTTGTCGTCACGAAGATCTGGCTCTTCGCGGGAGCAGCCGGGTTCACTCGGTTGAGGACCTGACCGCACGTCTTGTCGGGGGCCGACGTGAGCTCCGACATGTCGACCGCGCCCTGAGCCTGCGGGTCCGCGCCGCCGTGGCACTGAAGGCAGACGTTGAGCGCGGGAGCCGCGTTGGCGGTGAACGACTCGACCGCCTTGCACGGTGAGGCGTTGGGGTCGACCATGCCGTTCGGGTCGATGACGGTCGCGCCCTCGAACGCGAGGGAGATGCGCGACTCCGTCTTCCAGTTGGCCAGCACCACGGTGCCCGGGCCGAGGACGCCGGCGGTGCCGGGCTGGAGCTCGAGCGTGACGTTCGAGAAGCTGTCGACCGGATCGGGATCGCCGTCGATGCTGCCCTTCTCGAAGACGGTGAAGAGCGGGTGCACGAGCTTCAGGCCAAGCTTCGAGGTGGGGTGGACCTCGATGTCGGTCAAGCTGAGCGAGGTGGGCGTCAGCTCCTCGGCGACGAAGGTGACCGCCATGCCGTCGAAGCCGGGGCCGAGCGCACCGAGGTACACCGCATTGAAGCCGCCGATGATCGGCTTGAAGGGCGGAATCGTCGGCTGATCCTCCTGGCTCACGTCGGCGACGTACGCCGCCTCCTCGGTGAGCCACTCGAGCAGCTTGGCGTAGAGCGGGTCACTCGGCTTCGTGCCCTTATGCTCCTTCGACACCGAGTGCACGAGGAGGTCGCTCTTCTTCGGCTCCTTCACGACGAAGCCCTGCCAGCTCGTGATCGTCGTGTAGGGGTCGGGCTTGCCGGTGGTCGGATCGCCGAGGAAGGGCGTGTCCCCGCCGGTCGCATGGCAGGCGCCGCACTCCTTCGCCAGGTCGGGGAGGAGCGCCTCGAAGAGTTCGCGGCCCTGGTTTTCCGAGCCCCCAGCGCCACCTCCGCCGCCCGTGCCGCTCGAGCTCGAAGAGGTCGAGATGAGCAGCGGCGAGTCGCTGCTCCCGCAGCCAGTCCCGGCGGACGCGAGCGCTGCGACGGCGAGCATCGCCACCGCAGGGACCACCAATCCGAATGAGCGCGTTGCCTTGTGCATCGTCACACCTGGGAATCAGGGCATCATAGAAGCACCGAGTGTGCCAGTCTTCTGCGAGCAGCGACGAGCCACGCCGGCGAGCTAAAATCATGGACTCATTGCACTTTCTTCGCGGCCTAGGGGGCAAGCCAAGCAGCAGGCATGGATCGAAACTAGACCATGCCGAGCTCCTGGGAGGGGGATGGCTCGTCCATCCTGCCCGCTGAGACGCGCAGCTCGAGGCCCCAGGGGGCGCGCTCCGCCAGCGCAAGGCGCCCCGTCCCAGCCACGACGAACGGCTGCGAACACGGCGACTCGGGTCGTCGATCGGTGCGGCTCACTCCGAGCTCGAAATGCCAACGCGTGCCGACCCGGAGCGCGGTGCGTCCGGAACCCGGACCGTCAGAAGGTGAGGCCGACCGTCGCGCGAAGCGTCGCAACCCCGACGGGCTTCGTCGGGATTTCGCCGGAGCCGAGCGCGCCGCCGACTGGCAGCGTCAACGCGAGGCGCCCAAGCAGCCGGAGATCCTTCGCCGAGGACAGGAGCACGTTCGTCGCGACGGCTGGCTCGAGCACGAACTGCGCGCCGCCGTCACCGACGCCCTGGTCGAGAGCTTCCGTCGTGCTCACGATGACGAGGGGCGTCGAGTACGCGAACCACGCGCGGAGCCCCGGAGCGACCAGCCCGTCGAACATGGCGTAGTTCGCTTCACCTCCGAGCACCCAGTTGACGGCGACATCGGGGATCTCAGCGTTGAAGTTCGTCGGCGAGCCCGCCGTCGCCTTGCTGGGCGGCGTCTTGCCGGTCACGCTCGCGTACTGGATCGGATCGAGGCCGCCGGTGAGGATCATGAGCTCGACCTTGGTGCGCCCCTGCAAGGTGAGGACGCCCGACCCGATCGCGCGCTGGTGGACCACCTCGGCGCTCGGCACCAGCGAGAAGCGCTTTGGGGCGAAGAGCGCCCGGTCTTCCCAGCCGCGCATCGTCGACGAGGCCTGGTTCACGACCCAGCGGGCGAGATCGACGCGGTCGTTGGGCAGCGCGAAGGAGTCGCCCATCGCGGTCGGCAGCACGACGGCGAGGCCCACCGGCAGGACCAGCGACGGCGACAGGTTGAAGAACGGCCGGAACGAGAGCTCGAGGTTGCCGGTCGCGATCTGCCGATAGCCGTCGGGGTCGCGCGAGCTCGCGCCCTCGATCTGCACCTGCCGCGGGCCGTTGACGTAGGCGTTCGAGAGCCCGAATCGCCCGCCGACCTCCCAGCGATCGGGAAGCATCGGGTTGTCGACGCGGACGCGGTAGTTCGCGCCCATTACGTACGAAACGCCCGGCGCGATCTCCGTCGGGAACTTGAGCCCGTCGTACTCCTGAATCGGCACGATCATCGAGCCGGAAGGCGCGAGCGAGGTGTCGAGCCAGACCTTGCCACGCCCCCCGAGCTCGACGGGCGTCACGGAGGCGGGCGCCTCGGTCGTCTCCTCCGGCTCTGCCTCCTTCAGCTTCCCCGTCTTGCCGCGCGGCTTGAACTGGCCATCCGACTCGGTCCCGCCGACGCCCCAGTTGCCGAGGTCTTCGCTCGAACTAGGCGCCGCGCTCGCACCAGTGTCGCCGCTCGAGGTCGACGCGCCACTGGCGTTGGCGCCTGCGGGCTCCTCGTCCGCGCGCGCGCCGGAGCCGAAGGTGACACCCGCGCCGGCGACGAGTGCGCCGACGAGCCATGGAGGGAGGACGGAGGAGCGCATGGTCTGAACCGGAAGCAAGCTAGTACAAGCCGGACCCGCGTAGAAGTAGAGTGACGCGCGCGGACCGGAATCGCCGATGACCGAAGCCCCCGACGACCTACCGGACCTGCCCGGGTTCGAGATCCAGCGGCGCCTCGGGGCAGGCGGGATGGCCGAGGTCTTCCTCGCGCTGAAGCGCGGCGCCGAGGGCACGTTCAAGCAGCTCGTCTTGAAGCGCATCCTTCCGGAGCACGCCAAGGCCCGTCGCTTCCGGGTGATGTTCGTCGAAGAGGCGCAGCTCGCGACGCGGCTCAACCATCCGAACATCGTCCAGGTCTACGACTTCGCGCACCACGGTGACGACCTGCTGCTGGCGATGGAGTACGTCGAGGGCGTCGACCTCGCGAAGCTCCTCACGGCCGCGACGCGACGAGGCGAGCGTCTCCCACCGTGGGTCGCCGCCTACCTCGTCGCTGAGGTCGCAAAAGGCCTCCACTACGCGCACGAGCGGAGAGACGAGGGAGGGTTTCCGCTCGCGATCGTACACCGCGACGTCTCACCGCAGAACATCCTCCTGTCGTACGGCGGGGTGGTGAAGATCGCGGACTTCGGCATCGCGACGGCGAACCTGTTCCGCGAAGAGCAAGGCGTACTGAAGGGCAAGACCGCGTACATGTCGCCCGAGCAGGCGCGCGGCGAGAAGGTCGACCGACGGAGCGACATCTATGCGCTCGGCGTGGTGCTCCACGAGCTGCTCCACGCGCGGTCCCCCTACGGACAGCTGAAGGACGAGGCGCTCGCCGACGCGGTCAGGCTCGGCGCGGTCGTCGCCCCGCCGGCGGACGAGGCCGTGCCCGACGAGCTGGCGGCGATCGCCGCGAGGGCGATGGCGCGAGCGCCGGAGGACCGCTTCGCGACGGCGCGCGAGCTCGCCGCCGCGGTCGCGCGAGCGCTGCTCGAGCATCGCCAGCTCGTCGACACCGGCACCATCGAGGAGACGATCGTGCGCGCGGTCGGGCCGGCCGGCGGAGGCCACGGCGAACCCGCGCAACCCATGCCTACGATGGCCGCGATCCGGCGCGCACGCACCGCCGCGACCGGCGAGGTCAGCGGCGCCGGCACTGCGGGAGGCGCGCGCCGCGTGGTCCGCGAGGTGCGACATGTGGCGGTCGTGCGGCTGCGCCTCGATACGCTCGAAGGCCTGAACCTCATCGCCGGACAAGGACAAGCAGCGCGCGAGCTCGCGGCGCTCCGCTCGACCCTCGACGACATCGCCTACAAGCGCAGCGCGGTGTGGTCCTGGGACCCAAACGACGCGGCGCTCGCGGTCGTCGGGCTCATGGCGAGCCCCTCGCGCGCTCCGGACGACGCGATGGCGCTCGCCCTCGACGTGCACGAATTCTTGGCGAGCCGCTCGGAGGAGCTCGGCTTCGAGCTGGGGGCGGCGGCGGCGGTCGTCCGCGGCATCGCGACCGGCGAGCGCGACGAGCAGGGGCACCTCATCCACCACACGCTGCTCGCGCCCGCGGCGTACCTCGCCGAGGAGCTCGGCCTCCACACGCCGTTCGGGCAGACGTGGGTCGCCGGCGGCGTTCATCGACTCGTGCGGCATGGTTATCAGTGGGACGACGCCCCGAACCTGCCGCTCGCCGACGCGGAGCTTCACGACGTGCCGGAAAACATGCGCGTGCACGCGATGCTTCGCGCGCTAACGCCCGACGAGCGTGCGGCCGTCGCGGCGCTCGCCCCAAGCGATCTCGTCGGTCGTGACGCCGAGCGTGCGGACCTGCACGCCGCGCTCCATCGGGCGCTTCGGCTGAGCTCCGCAGCGCCCGTGAGCGTTGGCGACGCGCGCCCCGGTGAGGTCCTCGCCCACGTAGTGACCGGAGAGATGGGGATCGGTAAGACGGCGCTCGTCCAGGCGTTCCTTCGCGAGCTCGACGAGGGCGTCCGTACGATCGAGGTCGAGTGCTCCCCCGTGCGCGTCGACCTCCCCTACTCGACCGTCGCGGAGCTCTTGCGGCGCGCCATGCATCTCGACGTCGACGTGTCCGTGGAGCGCGCAAAAGAGGCGGGCCGCGCAGCGCTTCGCGTCAAGCCTGGCCGAGGGGATCGCGTCGTCGAGCGACTCTCGGAGCTCGTCATCGGCGCCGACACCACGCTGCAGGACGAAGAGGCGGCCGAGCAGTTCCACGACCTCACCGTGCGGAGCGTGAAGCTCCTCATTGGAGCGTTGGCCGACACCGCGCCGCTCGTGATCGTGATCGACGGCCTGCAGTGGGCAGACCGCATGAGCCTCGAGCTGCTCGAGCGCGTTCTGTCGCGACCGGAGCGCACGCCCGTCTTGATGCTGCTGGTGACGAGGCCAGACGAGCGCGTCGAGCCGTACCTTCAAGGGATGATGCGCAGCGACCTCTCTGCGCTCACGGCGGACGAGCAAATTCGTCTCGTCCAGGCGAGGCTCGGCGTGCGCCAAGGCGTCGCAGACGTGTGCAAAGAGCTCGTGCCGCGCGTGGGCGGCAACCCCTACTTTCTCCTCGAGATGTTCGACGCATTGCTCGAGCGCGGAGCCCTCGAGCTCGTCGAGAGCGACCTCGGAGGCGAGGCGACGCTGGTCCGAAACGAGGAGCGCTTCGAGGAGCAGGCCGAGCTCTTGCCATCGACCGTGGAGCAGCTCGTCGGCGATCGACTCCACGACCTCCCGAAGGAAGAGCGCGACGTCGTCGACTGGCTGGCCGTCGCAGGCGGCCCGCTCTCGACAGGCGAGCTCATAGGCCTCGCGAGGCTCACGTCGGACGAGCCCCTCACGCGCCTCTGCGCCCGAGGCGTCTGCGAGCGGCGCGGCGTCGCGCTCGAGTTTCGCCATCCGCTGGCTCGAGACGTCGCCTACCAGCGGCTCGACCCGGTGCATCGCGCGCGCATGCACAGGCAGCTCGGCGACCTCCTCGTG
Organism: Deltaproteobacteria bacterium; assembly: GCA_016875405.1. Classification (GTDB taxonomy): domain Bacteria; phylum Myxococcota_A; class Polyangia; order Polyangiales; family Polyangiaceae; genus SYFR01. The sequence continues at coordinate 20,627 of VGRJ01000054.1, forward strand.
ACGAGCCCCCTCGCGCACGGCCTCTCCGCGGCGATCGTCGCACACCATTTCGAGGAGGGCGAGGTCCCGAAGCAAGCCGCCGAGCTCTACTTCGAGGCGGCGGTCGCGGCTCGCGGAGCGTCGCAGACGCAGCTCGCCCTGCGTTACTACGAGCGCGCCGCGGCGCTGTTTCCGAAGGGCGACCGGCGTCTCCTCGAGGCACACGACGGTCTCGCCCGCATCTTCCGGCAGCTCGGCCAAACGCAGGATCGAAGGGGCCACCTCGTCGCGCTTCGCGAGCTCGCGCTCGAGACGCGCTCGGCTCGCTGGCTCGCGACGAGCCTCGTCCGTGCGGCCCAGCTTGACCTCGATGAGGGTGCCATGTCGCGCGGCCTCCCCCTCGCGATGCGTGGCGCGGAGCTCGCCGCGCTTGCTAGCGACGCCGATCTCGAAGTCGAGGCGCAAATCCTGGTGTGCGAGCTCTTGCGCGACGTTGGAGACGTGAGCGGCGCGCTCGACGCCTGTGACCGCGCGCTCGCCGTGACGGCGACGAGGAGCGTGTCACGCCGCGCTCGCGGCGAGGTGCTCCGCGCGAAGGGAGTCCTCCTGCGGCGCGCAGGGCGGATCCAGGCCGCGCTCGAGACCCATGCGGAGGCAACCGCGATCTTCGAGCTCGAGGGTGCACGCCGCAGCGAGGCGCGCGCGAGGAACGCCCTCGGCTTCGCGCTGTTCGTTCTTGGTCGTTACGAGGACTCGATCGCGATGTGCCTCCGTTCCCTCAGCCTCGACGTGATGGTGGGCGGGCGCTTCCAGGTCGCGAAGACACTCGCCAACGTTGGGTTCGCCTACGCGCGACTCGGGAACACCGAGCAGGGCCTCTCCTACCTCGTTCGCGCACGGGAGGCGCACGAGCGCTACGACGACCTCGACGGTTGGGTCGACACCCTGCTCGTCCTCGCGAGCGTCCTCATCGAGCACGGCAAGATCGAGGACGCACATCAGCTCGTGCTCGACGCGGCCGCGATCCTCGCAGTCTCCGACAACGTCTACGACCGCATCCACTGCCTGGTGGTGCAGGCGCTCCTCGAGCGCGCGCGCGGCAAACACGAGACCGCCGCGCTGATGGCGTCCGAGGCGTCGCGACTGGCCGACGAGCAGGCCCTCGTCAGCTATCAGGTCTACGCGACGGCGATCGAAGCGGCGTCGCGGGTCGACCTCGGAAACGGGCGGGCCGGGATCAAGCTCGCGACAAAGGCCCTCTCGGCCGTCGAGTCGATGGAAGGCTCGGAGTACGGCATCGAGGTCCGGTCGCTCTGCTGCGAAGCGGTGACGAAGGCGCTCTCGCGCGAGCGCCCCGCCGAGGGGACCGATCTCGACACCGACGTGTGTCGCCGCGCGCTGCATCACGTCGACAAGCTCTCGTCCTACGTTCGCGACCCTTGGCTGCGCGACCGGTTCATGGAGCGACCGCCCGTGCGCGCCATCGTCGAGTACGCGATGCTCTTCATCTCGTCCGAGGTCGGCGACCAGGCCGGGCGCGAGTTTCTCTTCTGACGCGAGGTTAACGTTTTGCCGAGCTTGCAGCGCCTAGCGCCGCCGGTGCCGGCAGGGCCGCGCAGTAATCGAACGCGCGGCGAATCCGACTCCGAAGCCTGCCGCTTCACCACCTACGCGCCGACGCAGCTAGGGCTCCGCTGCGTGCTGCCCAAGGTGAACGGCACCGGCGACGTCGAGGCCTAGTGCATCGACGCGCGCCACCCGGCCGGCGCCACGCGCGAGACCCGCGCGAGTCTGCGCTCCAAGTCCGCGGCGCGGCCTCGGGGATCGTTCTCGCGCGCCTCGAGCACCCGTGTCGACCGGGTATCTCGTTCACAACCCGGCTTGTTTGAACCGAACCACCAGCGCGGGTTCATGACGGCGCTGATCTCGAAGTTTGGCGCCGTCATGATTCGCTCGAGTTGTCAGCAATTGCAGGCGCCATCGGCGCAGCACACCTTGCCGACAGCGCACGCCTTGCCCAGGCAGTCGGCGTCGCCGCAGTCGGCCTTTGCGTCGCCATCGTTGTCGATCGCGTCCGAGCACGTGGTCTCGAGCTTGCCGCCGGCGCTTCCGCAGCTGCAACCGACCCCGCACGATTGGGTGTTGCAGTCGCTGTCCGCACAGTCGCTCGTGCCGTCGCCGTCGTTGTCGACGCCATCACCGCAAGCGGTCTCGTGCTTGGCGCCGGCGGCGCAAGAGCAGCCAGCGCCGCAGCTCAATCCGTTGCAGTCGCCGTCGGCACAGTCCACCTTGGTATCGCCGTCGTTGTCGAGCGCGTCGTTGCAGCTGTTCTCGTGTTTGGCGCTACTCGCGCAGAAGCAACCCGTGCCGCAGCTCTTGGCGTTGCAGTCGCCGTCGGCACAGTCCACCTTGGTGTCGCCGTCGTTGTCGAGCACGTCGTTGCACGTGGTCTCGATCTTGGCGGTGCCGCTGCAGCTGCAACCGGGGCCGCAGCTCGAGCCGTTGCAATCGTCGTCGGCACAATCGCTCGTGCCGTCGCCGTCGTTGTCGATGCCGTCCTGACAGTTGACCTCACCTTTGCTCCCGCCGATGCAGCTGCAGCCGCCGCCGCAACCGAGACCGTTGCAATCGCCGTCGGCGCAATCGCTCGTGCCGTCGCCGTCGTTGTCGACATTGTCGTTGCACATGGTCTCGATCTTGACGGCGCTGATGCAGCTACAACCGGCGCCGCAGCTCAAGCCGTTGCAGTTGCCATCGGTGCAATCGATCTTGCCGTCGGCGTCGTTGTCGATGCCGTCCAGACAGTTGACCTCACCTTTGCTCCCGCCGATGCAGCTGCAGCCGTTGCCGCAACCGAGACCATTGCAGCTGCCGTCGGCGCAATCGATCTTCGCGTCTCCGTCGTTGTCGATGCCGTCCAGACAGTTGACCTCACCCTTGCTCCCGCCGATGCAGCTGCAGCCGTTGCCGCAACCGAGACCATTGCAGCTGCCGTCGGCGCAATCGGCCTGCCCGTCTCCGTTGTTGTCGATGCCGTCCAGACAGTTGACCTCGACCTCGAGCCCGTCGACGCAGCTGCAGCCGTTGCCGCAAGCGAGACCATTGCAGCTGCCGTCGGCGCAATCGGTCTTCGCGTCTCCGTCGTTGTCGATGCCGTCCAGACAGTTGACCTCGACCTTGCTCCCGCCGATGCAGCTGCAGCCGCTGCCGCAACCGAGGCCATTGCAGCTGCCGTCGGCGCAATCAATCTTGCCATCACCGTCGTTGTCGAGGCCGTCGTTGCACGTACTCTCGACCTTGATGCCGCCGCCGCAGCTGCAACCGGTGCCGCAGCTCAAGCCGTTGCAGGTGGCGTCGGCGCAGTCGGTCTGCCCGTCTCCGTCGTTATCGAGATTATCGTTGCAGCTCGTCTCCGTCTTCGCGGCGTTTGCGCAAATGCACCCGCCACCGCAGGCCAGCGCGTTGCAGTCGCTGTCGGCGCAATCAGTCTTGCCATCACCGTCGTTGTCCAAGCTGTCGGCGCACGCGCTCTCGGACTTGGTCTCATCCTTGCAAATACAGCCGGCGCCGCACCCCACGTTGTTGCAATCAGCGTCCGCGCAATCGACGAGCTGGTCGCTGTCGTTGTCCGTGCCGTCGATGCAAACGGTCTCGAAGGTCGCCGCGCCGGCGCAGGTGCAACCCACTCCGCAGCTCTTGGCGTTGCAGTCGGTGTCGTCGCAGTCGATTTTGCCGTCGCCGTCGTTGTCGCTGCCGTCGGAGCAAGTGGTCTCGCTCTTGGTGAAACCGAGGCATTGACATCCGTTGCCGCAAGTCTGCGCGTTGCAGTCGCCGTCGGCGCAATCGCTCACCTGATCGCCGTCGTTGTCGATGCCGTCGGTGCACGCGGTCTCGCTCTTCTCGCCGGCGCCGCAAGCACAGCCCGCGCCGCAACTCTTGCCGTTGCAGTCCGGATCGGCGCAGTCGATGAGCAGGTCATCGTCGTTGTCGGTCGAATCTGTGCAGGTCGTCTCCGCTTTGGTGTTGGCGATGCATGAGCAACCACCTCCGCAGCTCAGACCGTTGCAGTCGGCGTCCTCGCAGTCGATCGCGTTGTCGCCGTCGTTGTCCACCACGTCGATGCAATTGGACTCGGCCTCGCCGCCGAACAAGCAGCTGCAGCCCGCACCGCAGGAGATCCCGTTGCAGTCGAGGTCGACGCAGTCGATGCTGCCGTCGGAGTCGTTGTCATTGCCGTCGGCGCAGGACTTTTCGGCTGGAGCCCCGACGCTGCACACGCAGCCGGCACCGCACGCGAGCCCAGAGCAGTTCGGATCCTCGCAATCGACGATCCCGTCAGTGTCGTTATCGATCTTGTCGGCGCAGTTGTTCTCGAGCGCACCGCCGGGGAACTGGCACACGCAACCGACGCCACACGACAGACCGTTGCAGTCGGGGTCGGCACAGTCCGTCAGCGTGTCCTGATCGTTGTCGGTGGTATCGCCACAGTTCGTCTCGCTCCGCGGAACGCCACAGACACCGCAGCCGTCGCCGCAGGGCCTGCCGGCGCAATTGTCGTCGTCGCAGTCGATTTTGCCGTCGTCGTCGTTGTCCAACTTGTCGGCGCAGCCCGTCTCGGTCGCCACGCCGCCACTGCAGAGGCACGAGCCACCGCAAGGCTGGTCGTAGCAGTTACCGTCCGCGCATCGTCCACTGCACGGGTAGTCGGACGGGCTTGCGGCGGGGTTCACCGGTTGATTACACGACACCGTCAGCGCCAATGGCACGACCAAGGTTAGCGTCATCACCGCCAGCAGCCGAAGCAAGGTTTTCGACAGCAAATTCATGTTCTCTATCGCAAGAACGCCACGGCCACATTCGATGGAACGTCAACTCCGCTCCATGTTCACGTGTTCGCGGTTGCCACCGGGCATGAAGGGCTCCGGTTCCACCGAGCTCACCGGGAGCCAACCGACTTGGCGGAAGCGGTCTCCCCGTCTGAGATGCACGGGGCGCTGGCTGTGCGTTGCAGCACATCAAGGCGGCCGATGTGTTCGTCGCACTGCGTGAGGTGGAGAGCGAGCCGCGCTTGCACGCGGTGCTCATGGGCCCCGCTGTGGAGGCAGCGATCAACGACATGCACTACGAAGCGCTCGACCGCTTCGCGCGCAGCGTGAACCGGTACGTCGCCAGCTGCTGCAGCAGCCGAAACCAACCCCGAGCCCCTCTGCTGAGGCGGCGCCTGGCTAACGTTTTGCCGAGCTTGCAGCGCCTAGCGCCGCCGGTGCCGGCAGGGCCGCGCAGTACTCGAACGCGCGGCGAATCCAACCCCGAAGCCTACGACGATCGTCGGCGATCTCACGAGGCAGGCGCACGTAGTCATTCATCGGGCGTCCCCTCATCGGCTCGAACACTTCGCCGCCGTGCAGCGCGATGAGTCGGGTCCGCTGCGTCGGCGAGACGCGCAGGATCCACTGAGACTCGTGAATTCCGGTGAACATCGTCCCGTTCACGTAACCGCAAGGGTTCCCGAACAGGCGACGCATCTCGACGCGCTCGTCGCGCGGCAAGAGCGAGGCGAACGGATCAAGAGGCGCAACAGATGAGGGGTTCTTCGGCATGTGGCACGCGCCGACGAGCGGCGTGAGCTTCCGAGACTACGCCGACGACGCCGCTTGGCAACGCCGCGCTCGCGAAGGCCGACGACGATCCGATTGTACGGCGGGGACCGCCTCCTGCATCATGCCGCCGTGAGCGACCGAGAGCCCTTCGAACGCCGCGCCCGGCGCCCGCAGGTCTTGCCCCGCGTGGTGGGCGGGAAGGATGGCCGGCTTCGAGACTTCTACGTCTGGGCCCTTAAGACCTCGTGGCCGATGGTCCTCGCGATCTTCATCACGGCCTACGTGACGATAAACCTCGCGTTCGCGCTGCTCTACTTGCTCGCCGGAGACGTGATCGCCGGCGCGCACCCGGGCTCGTTCACCGACGCCTTCCACTTCAGCGTGCAGACGTTCTCGACCGTCGGCTACGGTCAGATGGCGCCGCGTGGGCTCGGGCACGTGCTCGTCACGCTCGAGTCGGCCGTGGGCGTCTTGATGGTCGCCCTCGCGACCGGTCTCGTGTTCGCCAAGTTCTCGCGCCCCACGGCGCGAATCCTGTTCAGCAAATATGCTCTGCTTCGCGAGCACGACGGCGTCCGGACGTTGATGTTTCGTCTCGCAAACACGCGCGGCAACCAGGTGCTCGAGGCCTCGGTGAAGTGCGTCGCGCTGAAGGACGAGGTGAGCCGTGAGGGTGAGAAGCTTCGCGGCATGCACGACCTCAAGCTCCGCCGCGACAACACCCCGCTCTTCTCGCTCACCTGGACGGTGATGCACCCGATCGATGAGTCGAGCCCCCTCCACGGCTTGGACCTCGAGGCGCTGAGGAGGGGTGACGTGCGCGTCGTGATCTCGTTCACCGGGCTCGACGACATCCTCGCGCAGCAGATCCACGCGAGCCACGTCTACCTCCCCGAGGACCTGCTCGAAGGACGCCGGTTCGTCGACGTCCTCCGGCGCGAGAACCGTGAGGCGTTCGTGGACCTCTCGCGCCTCGACGAGACGGAGCCGCTCGCGCCCGCCGACGCGATCCGCCGAGCGAGCTAGACCGTCAGCACGAGCCGCGTGACCTCGGGGGCCGCGCCGAGTCGCGCGGGCGGACCTGCGGTCCCGAAGCCACGGTTGACGTAGAGCTGAGCCGCGCCGCGCACGTAGCGTCCCGCGACCCACCCGTTCGGGAGCACGAGGTCGGCGGGGCGCAGGCCGAGGTTGAACTGGCCCCCGTGGGTGTGTCCCGAGAGCTGGAGATCGATGCGCGACGACGACTCCTCGAAGAAGACCGGCTGGTGCGCGAGCAGGATGCGAGGCGCCTCGTCGTTGACGCCCGCGAGCGCGGCGTCGAGATCGGGTCCGCGCCCGAGGCGGAAGCGCCGCGCCCAGAGATCGTCAACTCCGGCCACGAGGAGCTGGCCCTCGGCGATGCGCGCGCTGCGGTTGTCGAGGACCGTTCCGCCGCCGCCTCGCACGGCCTCGAGGACGCGCGCGACGCCGGCGTAATGATCGTGATTCCCAGGGACGGCGAGCACCGGGGCGAGCTCGCCGAGGCGGCGAGTGAGTCGCCCGAGATCGTCGGCGAAGGCAGGGTCGTGGTCGACGAGATCGCCGGTCAAGACGATGACCTGAGGGCGTGCCCGGCGGACGAGTTCGAGCGCACGCGCGACCTCGTAGTCACCGACGAACGCGCCGAGGTGAAGGTCCGAGAGCTGAACGATCGTGAAGCCGTCGAGCGTACGCGGCAGCCTCTCGAGGCGGATCGGGACCTCTTCGAGGGCGTAATCGTGACGGCCGAAGAGGCCGCCGTAGGTCGCGCTCGCGCCGCCGACGAGCACGATCGCGCTGGCGGATGCGCGCGAGAGGAGCGCGCGGCGGGACAGGGCCTCACCTTCAGCGGCAACGACTCGGTCGGAGACCGTCGTCGAAGCGTCGAGAGGCTTCGCACCCTCGGTCGCTGCCTGCGCAGGCTCGACCGAGGTGGGCGTCGCGAGCGCGCGGCGACGAAGCACCAGGCGCGCCGCGGCGATGACCAGCGCCTCGAGGAGGAGGAGCGCGGCGCTGACGAGGATCCCGAGCTCGGCGACCGCCGCGACGCCCCCGATCACACGCGACGCCCCCGCCCCGAACAGCCGCCCCCCGACCATCGCGACGAGCCCGGCTGCGAGCACGCTCGCGAGGATGGCGCGGGACCTCTGACTCAGCGTGAACGCGCTCGACAGGCGGCGATGCACGAACACGTTCAGGCCGCCGACGATCATCAAGAGGGCCAGAAAAAAGAGGGCAAATTGAAGCGTCGTCACGTCCGTCCCGAGGGGCGGATCTTAGCGCGACCGCACCGACGCGCCACTCGCGCGCAGCTCAGTGTCGGAGCGCGTGCTGCACGAGCGCCCGCAGCGCGCCGCCGTCGAACGGCTTGTCGATGACGCGCACGTCCTTTCGCTCGGCGAACTCGCGGACCTCGGGCGTGAAGGTGCCGCCGCTCATGAAGACAAGCCCCTCGAGGCAATCGGGTTCGCGCTCCTCGAGCACCTCGTAGAGCTCGCGCCCCGTCATGCCCGGCATCATGAGATCGCACAAGATGAGGTCAAAATGCTCGCCTGGAGCCAGGAGCCGCTCGAGCGCGTCGGCGCCGGACTCGACCGTGACGACGTCATGGCCGCGCAGCACCCGAGCGATCGCGCGCCCAACGAACGCGTCGTCGTCCACCGCGAGCACCCGTGCGCGCTCGACCGGGGGCGTGAAGCTCGGGCGTCGCGACTGGCGAGCGGCCCGGGCCACGCCGGGGAGGACGACGCGGAAGGTGGTCCCCGCGCCGGGCGTGGAGTCGACCGAGATCCGGCCGCCCGCCCCCTCGACGATGCTGCGACAGATCGAGAGCCCGAGGCCGGTCCCCGTCCCGGACGGCTTCGTCGTGAAGAACGGTTCGAAGATGCGCTCCATCACCTCGGGGGCGATGCCGTAGCCGGTGTCGCTGACCTCGACGACCGCCTCGTTCTCGGGGCTGCGGCGCGTGGTCACGGTGACGCTGTGCGCCTCGGGGGCGCCGCTCGGCACCGCTTGCGCCGCGTTCAAGAGCAGGTTCATGAACACTTGCCCGAGCCGCGACTCGCTCGACACCACCGAGGGGACGCTCTCGAGGTGCTTGTAGAGCTTGGCTCGCTGGCGGATCTCCTGGCCCGTCATGTTGATCGACGACTCGAGGACCCGCAGCACGTCGACCGGCCCGTTGGTCACGTCGTCCGCGCGCGAGAAGGTTCGCAGATCGCGCACGATGTCTCGCATGCGCGACGCCCCATCGTACGCCTCGAGCAGCGCCTCGCGGAGCTCGCGCAGCTCGTCGACCGACATGCGGGTCTTGTTCATCAGCTCGTCGAGGCCGAACTCGAGGTTCGACAACACGTAGGCGAGCGGCGTGTTGACCTCGTGCGCGACCCCCGCCGCGAGCGTGCCAATCGACACCATGCGATCAATCATGTGCACCCGGCCCTCGAACTCGCGGCGCTCGTGGACGTCGCGGAGCACCGAGTGGATCTCGCCGTCGCTCGCGCTCGGCGACTCGGTCAACTCGACGTGGATCACGCTGCCGTCGAGCCGCGTGAGGCGCCCCGTCGCCGTGCGAGTCGCGTCGTCCTCGGCGTCGTCGACGGCGACCGCGAGGTGCTCGTAGAGATCACGCCCGAGGAGCTCGTAGGCCGACGACGCGCGAAAGAGCTCTGCCGCGGCCGCGTTCGCGAGCGTGATCGCCCCTTCGCGATGAGCGAGCATCGCGACCGGCGAGCGCTCGACGAGGCTTCGATAGCGGCGCTCGCTGGCGCGGAGGAGTTCGAGGTCTCGGGGCGAGTCGGTCACGGGAGCGGCACTCCGGCGGGAGACGTTACCATGCGACAGAAGCCACCGCGGAGCGCTCGTCTTGCGCCCTCACCCCGCCGCCGCGACCCGAATCACCGCGTCGACGCTGCGCTCGAGGCCGAGCGCGCTCGTGTCGACGGTGTGGTCCGCGAGCTCGTAGAGCGCGCGGCGGGCACGGAGAATGGCCTCGAGCTCCTGCATCGCGCCCTCACGGTTCGCCATCGGGCGCGCGTCGCCCTGCGCCACGACGCGGTTCCAGTGGTCCTCGGCCGTCGCGCGGAGGAACACCGTCGTCGCCACGCCGCGGAGCCGC
>VGRJ01000055.1 GCA_016875405.1 Deltaproteobacteria bacterium
TCGGGCACGGGGACCGCGTGGCGTTCAGTGCCGGCCGGATGACGCTCGACCTCGGGAGCCGTCGCCTCGTCGCGCGGAACGAGTTCCGCAACACCATCAACGCGTTCACAGGGTTTCACGCCGAGTGGCGTAGCCCTGCGAACGACGTCGTCCGCGCCTTCGTCGTTCGTCCCGTGATTCGCTTGCCCTCGGACCCAGCCGGCCTAGCGGAGGACCGTATCGAGCTCGACCCCGAGAACGTCGACGCGCTCCTGTGGGGAGCGTTCTACCAGAGCCGCCCGCTCGCTCGCGGGCTCACGCTCGAGGCATACGCGCTCGGCCTGCACGAGCGCGACGGGAGCCTTGCGCCCTCGGCGAACCGGGAGCTCATCACGCCGGGCGCGCGGCTGCTCCTGCCCCCGGCGCGAGGGGCGTTCGACGTCCAGGTCGAGCTCATGGGTCAGCTCGGACGTTCGCGCGCCACGACCGCCGCGAAGGACACGACCGACCTCGAACACCTCGCCTTCTCCGTGCACGCGTCGGTGGGTCATCGCTTCGCGACGCGCTGGTCGCCGCGGCTCGTGCTGCAGTTTGATCACGCGAGCGGCGATCGCTCGCCGAACGACGGTATCAACGGGCGCTTCGACCCGCTCTTCGGGGCGCGGCGCTGGGAGTTCGGCCCCACCGGCCTGTACGGGGCGATCCCGCGAAGCAACGTCACGACGCCGGGGCTCCGCGTCGAGGTCGAGCCGCACCGCAAGGTCGACACCTTCATCGCCTACCGACCAGTGTGGCTCGCGGCCGCGCGCGACGCCTGGACGAGCGCTGGACTCCGCGACACGAGCGGCGCGGCGGGGACCTTCGTCGGACACCAACTCGAGGGGCGCGTGCGGTGGCACATCTTCCCGAAGAACTTGGTGCTCGACGTGGGCGGCGCGGTGTTCGTACGCGGGGAGTTCGCCCGCGAGGCCCCAGGCGGCGAGAGCGCGCCGAGTCTCTACGCCTACTCTCAGGTCACCGGCACGATGTGACCCGCGCGGGCCGCGTTCACGCGAGCGCGACGAGCAGCCGCTCGACGAGCCCGCCGAACGAGCCGTTCGAGAGCAGCACGACCGAGTCACCGCGCTGCGCCTCGGCGCGGAGCGCCTCGACGATCGCGTCGAGCGACGGCGCGGCGACCGCGGACTTCCCCCGCACGCGGAGGTCCGTGGCGAGCCGCTCGAGGTCCAGGGCCTCGTCCGACGCGATCGCGCGCCCGAGCGGAGCGAGCCAAACCGATGACGCGGCGTCGAACGCCTCGACGTACGCCTGCTGGTGGAGCGCGCGGCAGGCGGTTGCGCTCCGTGGTTCGTAGACCGCGAAGAGTCGCCCGTCGGGGTGCTTGGCGCGCAGGCCGGCCAGCGTCTCGCGAACGGCCGTGGGGTGATGGGCGAAATCGTCGTAGAGCCGGATGCCTCGCGGCTCACCCCGCAAATCCTGGCGCCGCGAGACGCCCTCGAACCCGGTGAGCGCGGACAGCGCCGAGGAGACGGGGACGCCGTAGCCCTGACATACCGCCGCGATCGCGGCCGCCGCGTTGGCCAGGTTGTGACGCCCCGACAAACGCAGCGCGCTCCTCGTCGCGAGCGCGCCCCCGACGTAGAGGTCGAACGACTGACCGCTCGCGTCGGACGTCGCGGGCGCGAGGAGCCAGTGCGGCGGCATGCCGTGAAGCTCGTCACCCTCGACGGCGTACCAGGCGATCGGCGCGCGCGCGCACTCCGAGACGACCTTCACCACGCGCGGACAGCCGGCGTAGGCCACCACGAGCCCGTCCGCAGGCACCCGCTCGACGAAGCCTCGGAAGGCCGCGAGGTAGGCCTCCTCATCAGGGTAGATGTCGACGTGGTCGTGCTCGATCGAGGTGACGATCGCGACCTCGGGTCGGTAGTGCCAGAATTTCGGGGTCTTCTCGAAGAACGCCGTGTCGTACTCGTCACCCTCGAGAACGAACGCGGGCAAGCGACCGCCGAGCTCGACGCTCGCCCCCGTGATCGGGAGCCTCCGCGCCGTGCGGCCACCGGCGGGCAGCTGAAAGCTCGTGGTGAAGTTCTTCGGCAGGCCGCCGACGAGGAAGCCCGGCTCCTTGCCGGTCGCCGAGAGCAGGTACGCGGCGAGCGAGGTCGTGGTCGTCTTGCCGTGAGTCCCCGCGACCACGAGCGGCGCCGTCCCTTCGAGGACGTACTCGCCGAGCGCGTGGCACATCGAGAGGTACGGCAGCCCGCCGTCAATCGCGGCGCGCGCTTCAGGGTTGTCGCGTCGGCACACGTTGCCGATGACGACGAGATCCGGGCGCGGCGTGAGGTTCGCCGGGTCGTAGCCCAGGCGTGTCTCGACGCCCCAACGCTCGAGTGCGGGGCCCATCGGCGCGTGGAACGCTACGTCCGAGCCCGTGACTCGGTGACCGAGCGCCCGAAACAGCCCCGCGACGGAACCCATGCCGGTCCCGGCGACCGCGACGAAGTGCACGTGCATGACGCGAGGCTTCTAGCACTCCGGCACACGGCGGGCCGAGAACGCGGGCGTAGAAGGAGGTCGCCTCAGCGACGCATCAGCTCCTCGAGCGTGCGGACGACCGCCGCGGGCAGCGCGCTCTCACGACGCGCGAGGCGGTTCTGCGTCCCATCGAGCAACCTCAGCACCTCGGCCGACTCCGAGACCACCCGAACGAGCCCACGAGCGTCGAGCGCTCGAGCGAGATCGAGCTGGTGATCGTCCACGACCCCCTCGCCCGCACCCGCGCGGCGCGGCATCACCGCCACGTTGCCGCAAGCCCGTAACGCGTCGCGAACGCTGCCGCTGCCGCCGTGACAGACGACGAGCGTGGCCGAGGCCATGTGTTGGACGAGGACCTCGCGCGGGAGAAACGCGACCGCGCCGCGCACCTTGGGCAGCGTGCCTCGTCCCGCCTGAAAAACGATCTCGAGGTCCGGGCGCGCATCGGCGACCTCGGTAAGGAGGCGCGAGAACCTCGAGAAGGTCCCGGTCGTTCCGACGGTCGCGACGAGCTTCACAAGAGCGGCCCCTCGCAGCGCGCACCGGGTACGCGCGAGACGAGCCCGTCCCACTGCACGAAGAACGCGTCGGCGAGGCGACCCATCAGCCGCCCCGTGAGCGAGAGCCGGGTCACCGAGGAGAGCGGCTCGACGTACACCGTGGGGACGCCGAAGACCTTGCCGACGAGCGCGGCCGGCACGGCGGGGCTCGCTCCGCACGTAAGGATGGCGTCCGGTCGGTGGCGTCGCACGAGGCGCGTCAGCTCGACGAGGTTCAACACTTGACGCAAATCACGCTCTGCGTGCGTGATGACGTGGCGCGCCTCGGAGGATGGGAGCAACGGAGAGTCGTCGTTCAGCACCCAGACGCGCTCCCACTCAGTAGGCATCGCGTCGGCAAGCAGCATGAGATCGGCGAGGTGTCCGCCGGGCGACGAGACGAGCATCACCTTGCGCGTCATCCCGACCCTCGTCGCCTCGTCAGCGTGCCGTCGGAGCCGGAGTCGGCGCCGGGCAGCCAGGGAGCTTGTTTCGTCGGCAGAGCTCGCGGCGGATGGTGTCGCGATCGATGCCGGTGAAGGGATACCGGCCGTTGACGATCCACGAGGGGCTGCCCCCGATGCCGAGCTCGTCCGAGTAGGCGAACGAGCGCGAGAGCAGCCTCTTGCCCTCGTCGCCCGTCGCGCAAGCCTCGATCACGGCCGCATCGAAGCCGGTCGTTGGCGACGCGCAAGCGGCGCGCGCGGCCTCGTCGATCGCGTCGGCGCGGCACCAGACGTAGTCGAGGTAGCGAGCCTTCTTCGGGTAGTGCGCGGCGGCGCAGATCCAGCGGAGGTCCTCGTCGACCTCGGGCTTGCCGTGGAGCGAGCCGAAGCCCTTCGTCTCGTCGCCGTCGCCGATATAGTGCACGCGCACGTCGAGGGTCACGTCCTTGTGACGGAGCTCCGTCATGACCTCGTGAAGCGAGTCCAGCGCCCGCACCGCGTAGGGGCACTGCGACATCACGAAGAGCTCGACACGCAGCGGAGCCTCGGGGCGACACGCGAGGAGCTTGTCGCAGCCCGCGAGCTTGCAGCCGCCGGGGTCGACGCAGCGCGGATCCCAGGTCGCACCCTCGTCGAGCGAGCGCCATGGCCCCTCGGCTCGGAGGAAAGGCGTCAGGGTCTCGGCGGCGAGCTTGTCCGCGTCGAGGCCGGAGCCGAACACCGCCGCGGGGAGGCGCGCGAGCTTCGCGGCGTCGTGCAGCTTCTTGCCTTCGGGGGTGCCGTAATCGAGGCGTCGAAAGCGAGGGTTCACGAGCAGGCGTCGCAGCGCACGCTCGAGGCGACCGGGGGAGCAGTCGGGGCAGCGGGCGTCGGTCACGATCGCCACGTCGACCCGCGGCCCCTCGGGAAACTCGGCGCAGGCACGAGGCTTCGGGCCGACGTACGCGGCACACACGGCTCGACCGAGATCGGCCGTGCGGCGTCCACCTTCGTAGCGCTCTCCCGCGACGAAGAACGTGGGCGAGCCGCTCGCGCCTCGAAGCGCCGCGCGCTTGAACGACTCGGTGAGGAGCGCCTTCCCCTCGGGCCCCTCGATGCAGGTGCGCATCCGCTGCACCGAGCCGCCGACGCGCTCGGTGCATGCCCCGTGGCTGAGCGCGACCTCGGCGGGGTCCTCGTTTTGACAGGCGATGAAGTCGTGCCAACGAGCGAGGTGCTTCTGCGCACAGAGCTGCGCGATGTCGCCCTGCACCTCGGCCTGCCCGTGCATCGACGCGAGCATCCCGTCGGCCTTCGCCTGTCCGATGTAGTCGAGCCGAACGTCCACGTTCGAGCCGAACTTCAAGGCGAGCTCGCGCACGCTCGCGTCGGCCCCGAGCGCGAAGGGGCACTGCGACATCACGAAGAGGTCGAGCGACACGGGCTTGACGCCGGGCTCGGGCGACGCGGCGCGGGCGGCGTGGCTGACGAGCGCCACGACGAGGGCGAGGACCGAGGCGAGGACGCTCGCTCGGGCCGCCGAGAAAGAAGAGGTCCCGCGCACGTCCGACATCCTAGCAGCCGAGAGGAGCCCAGGGCGCAATTGCGCCATCGACGCTCGCCCGGGGCGAAGGTAGACCCAGCGCGCCATGTCTTACGATCACCGCACCATCGAGACCCGCTGGCAGCGCTACTGGGACGAGCACGACACCTTCCGCGCGCGGCGCCGCGAGGGCCGCCCGAAGCTCTACATCCTCGACATGTTCCCCTACCCGTCGGGCGCGGGCCTGCACGTCGGACACCCGGAGGGCTACACGGCGACCGACATCGTCGCGCGCTACTCGCGCATGAAGGACATCGACGTCCTGCACCCGATGGGCTGGGACGCGTTCGGGCTGCCGGCCGAGCAGTACGCGATCCAGACCGGCACGCACCCGGCCGTCACCACGCAGCAGAACATCGCGACCTTCAAGCGACAGCTGAAGAGCTTGGGCTTCAGCTACGACTGGAGCCGCGAGGTCGACACGACCGACCCCGACTACGTGCGCTGGACGCAGTGGATCTTCCTCCAGCTCTTCAAGAAGGGGCTCGCATTCCAGGACGAGGTCACCGTGAACTGGTGCCCCACCCTCGGCACGGTGCTCGCGAACGAAGAGGTGATCGACGGCAAGTCCGAGCGCGGCAATCATCCGGTCGAGCGCCGCCCGCTGCGCCAGTGGATGCTGCGCATCACCGCCTACGCCGACCGCCTCGAGTCCGAGCTCGAGGGGCTCGACTGGCCGCGCGGCACGCTGGTGATGCAGAAGGAGTGGATCGGCCGCAGCGAGGGCGCCGAGGTGACGTTCCGCGTGAAGGAGCACGACGGGTCGTTCCGCATCTTCACGACGCGCCCCGACACGCTGTTCGGCGCGACCTACTGCGTGCTCGCGCCCGAGCACCCGCTCGTCGCCACGATCACCACCGACGCCCAGCGCACCGCCGTGGACGACTACGTCGCGAAGTCGAAGAACCGCGCCGAGCGCGACCGCGCCGCCACGAAAGACAAGACCGGCGTCTTCACCGGCGCTTTCGCCGAGAACCCCGTGAACGGGCAGCCCGTCCCGATCTGGGTCGCCGACTACGTCCTCATGACCTACGGCACCGGCGCGATCATGGCGGTGCCGGGCCACGACGAGCGCGACTGGGAGTTCGCGAAGGCGTTCGGCCTGCCGATCGTCGAGGTCGTCAAGGGCGGCGACGTGACCCAGGCCGCCTTCACCGACTGCGAGGACGGCGAGCTCGTCGAGAGCGGGATGCTCGATGGCCTGCGGCCCCCCGAGGCAAAGAAGCGCATCACCGCCTTCCTCGAGGAGCAGGGCCTCGGCACGAAGCGCGTGCAGTACAAGCTTCGCGACTGGGTCTTCTCCCGACAGCGCTATTGGGGCGAGCCGATCCCGATCTACTTCCCCGTGAGCTGTGAGGGCGATCCGCGGACGAGCCCGCACAAGATCCACTATGACCAGCCGCTCGCCGTCGAAGAGGCCGAGCTGCCGCTGCGTCTACCCGAGCTCGAGGACTTCAAGCCAGGCGACGATCCGGCGGGCCCGCTCGCGCGTGCCGTGGACTGGCGCTTCTTCCGGAAGGACGGCCGCTGGTACGCCCGCGAGACGAACACCATGCCGCAGTGGGCAGGCTCGTGCTGGTACTACCTCCGCTTCATCGACCCGCGGAACGCAACCGAGGCCTGGTCGCCTGCGGCCGAGCGCGACTGGATGCCCGTCGACCTCTACGTCGGCGGCGCCGAGCACGCGGTCCTGCACCTGCTCTACTCGCGCTTCTGGCACAAAGTGCTCTTCGACCTCGGCTTCGTGAAGGACGCCGAGCCCTACGCGCGCCTCGTGCACCAGGGGCTCATCCTCGGCGAGGACGGCGAGAAGATGAGCAAATCACGAGGCAACGTGATCAACCCCGACGACATCGTGCAGGCCCACGGCGCCGACGTGGTGCGCCTCTACGAGATGTTCATGGGGCCGCTCGAGGCGGTGAAGCCGTGGCAGTCGACGCAGATCCAGGGCGTCGTCCGCTTCCGCGATCGCGCCTACACGGTCGGCATGCGCAGGACGACCGAGGCCATCGACGAGGCGACGCGAAGGCTCGTCCACAAGACGATCAAGAAGGTCGGCGAGGACATCGAGCGCATGGCCTTCAACACCGCCATCAGCGCCCTCATGGTGCTCGTGAACCACCTGCAGGCTCAGGACCCCGTCCCGCGCGAGGCCGCCGAGGCGCTCGCCCTGCTCGTCTCGCCCTTCGCGCCACACCTCGGCGAGGAGCTCTGGCAGAACCTCGGACACGCAGCGACCCTCGCTTACCACCCCTGGCCCGCGTTCGATCCGGCGCTCGCGACCGACGACACCGTCGAGATCGGCGTGCAGGTCGGCGGCAAGACTCGCGGCACGGTGCGCCTCGCGAAGGACGCCGACGAGGCCGCGGCCCGGGAGGCGGCGGAGGCGAACCCCGACGTCGCGCGCTTCCTCGAAGGCAAGACCATCAAGAAGTTCATTTACGTTCCTGGCCGCATCTTGAACTTCGTGGTGGGCTAAGGCGATGCACGACCCCGAGCTCACACAAGAGGCCCTCGCCGCGCTCCCGCCCGACATCGCGGACAGTCCCCTCTTCAACGGCGATCTCGCGCCGGTGCCCGAGAAGCGTCGCAACTGGACGACCTACAACTTCGCGGCGCTGTGGATCTCGATGGCCCACTGCATCCCGACCTACACGCTCGCGGGCGGCCTCATCGCGAAGGGCATGAACTGGTGGCAAGCGCTGCTCACCATCGGTCTCGGCAACTTGATCGTGCTCGTGCCCATCTTGCTCAACGCGCACCCCGGCACGAAGTACGGAATCCCGTTCCCGGTGCTCGCGCGCGCGTCGTTCGGCACCGCGGGGGCGAACGCTCCGGCCGTACTCCGCGGCCTCGTCGCGTGCGGTTGGTTCGGCATCAACGCGTACATCGGCGGCGAAGCGATCCACACCTTCATCACGACCTTCGCGCCCGGCTTCGGGAGCCTCGGCGGCGGGGCGAAGATCGCCGGGCTCGCCGTCTCGCACCTCGTCACGTTCCTCCTCTTCTGGGCGCTCCACATCCTCATCCTCTACCGAGGCATGAACGCGGTGCGCGTGTTCGAGAACTGGGCGGCGCCGATCGTCCTCGTGCTCGCGGCGCTCTTGCTCTTCTGGGTGGTAGGTCGCGCGGGCGGCGCCGGCCCGCTCCTCGACAAGCCGTCGCAGTTCAAGAGCCTCGGCGAGTTCTGGCCGGTGTTCGTCCCGAGCGTGACCGCGATGGTCGGCTTCTGGGCGACGCTCTCGCTCAACATCCCCGATTTCACCCGCTACGGGCGCGGGCAGAAGGAGCAGATGCTCGGTCAGGCGCTCGGCTTGCCGACGACGATGATCGCCTTCTCCGCGATGGCGCTCGTCATCACCAGCGCGTCGGCGGCCGTCCTGAAGGGCGTGCCGCTGAGCGAGCTTTGGAACCCCGAGTTCGTCCTCGGCCAGATGACCTCGTCGACCCCGCCGCCGGGCGCGACCGAGCCCCTGATCGCCTCGGCAGGGACGCGCGCTATCGTCGCCGTCGTCGCGGTGTTCGGGATCATCATCGCGACGCTGTCTGTCAACGTCGCCGCGAACCTCGTGAGCCCCGCGAACGACTTCGCGAACCTCGCGCCGAAATATGTGAGCTTTCAGACGGGCGGCGTCATCACCTGCGTGCTCGGCATCCTGTGCATGCCGTGGAAGCTGCTGGCCGATGCGTCGACGTACATCGACGGCTGGCTCACCGGCGTCTCGGCGCTGCTCGGACCGATCGCAGGCATCATGATCGCGGACTACTTCCTCGTGCGAAAGGCGGTCCTCGATGTTCCCGACCTCTACCGCGAGAACGGTCGTTACCCGCGCTGGAACCCGGCCGCCCTCGTCGCGCTCGCGATCGGCGTCGCGCCGAACATGCCCGGATTTTTGAAGGGCATTCACGTGATCGAGTCGATCCCCCCGGTGTTCGATGGGCTCTACATCTACGCGTGGTTCACCGGGTTCTTGCTCTCGGGCGCGGTGTACCTCGCGGTCGCGAAGCGCGACGGCCTCGCCCCCGCCGAGGCGAACCACTGACGACGCAGCGTCGCCGCCGAGCCAGCGCATGCCACGACGAGCGAGCCGAGCCAGCAGATTCGTGACGACGCGCACCTCGACGGCGGCGTGCCGACTCGCGCTCGCGTGGCTGCTCGCGGCCTGCGGCCCGAACCGCCCACCGCCGAGCCCGCCGGCGACGCCGACAGACCTGGGGCGAGGTTCGTCTCAGGAGCCGCCCACAATCGTCGACGCAGGCCCAAAGTGCGTCCACGCCCGCGCGCGCTGCGACCTCACGCTGTGTTCGGTAGAGCTTCACAACGAGTGCGCAGAGCCCGTCGAGTGCACGCTGACGGCCGTCGCGCGTTGCGGCGTCGAGACGAGCCCGAGTGAGGTCGCGGCGACGGCGGCTTCCCCGATCGCGACCGACACGGCGCTCACGCTCGAGGCCAGCGCGGACTGCCGCGGCGAGCCCGTCGTGTCGTCGCGCGTCGCCACGCTCGAGTGCAAGTGAGGCGGGCTTCTCACTCCGCGGTCGTCACGAGCTTGAGGCGACGCCGCGGCGGGCTCGCCTCGGGAGTCCACTCGTCCAAACCGTCGTCGGGCTCGACCACGCTCCGCCACAGCCCGTGATCGAACGGTCGGCCGCTGCCGAGCGACTCGCGGACGAGCCGCTCGCGAAGCCCACGCCGTCGGAGCTCGAGGGCGCGATGATGACAGTAAGGGTTGTTGCCACGACGACCGAAGAACACGTGCGCGGTCCAGGTGCAGCCGCCCTTGCAGATCGAGGCGTAGTAGCAGCGCGCGCACTCGCCCCACAGCTCCGAGGGAGCGTCACTGCGCGCGAAGGCCAGCTCGGCCGCCTCGTGCCAAATCTCGGAGAGCGAGCGCTCTCGAACGTTGCCGCCCACGTACCCCGCGGTCGGGAGCGAGGGGCATCCCTTCACCGCGCCGTCCGCCTCGAGCCCGAGCGTCGAGTGCCCGGCGTTGCACCCCTGGTAGTGACCGCCCTCGCCCGTCTTCGTCAGCGCGCCGCGCAGCGCGTCTTCATGCGGCCCGAAGTAGCCGACGTTGTTGCCGGGGTAGAGCGTGAGGCCGCCGTGCCGCCCGCGCTCGGCGAGCTCTGCGAGCTTCGGGAAGACGCGATGCAAATCGTAAGGCTGAAAGAGCCAGTCGGTGCGCTCCGCCGCGCGCCCCATCGGTACGGTCATCGCGACCTGCCAGGCGTGGCAGCCCCGCTCGAGGAACAGGTCGAGCATCGCATCGAGCTCGGGGAACGAGAGCCGGTTGAGCTGCGAGTTGGCGGACACCGCGACGCCCTCCTCGCGAAGCTGCGTCATCGCTGCAACGGCCGCATCGAAGCTTCCGGCGACGCCGCGCTGAACGTCGTGAGTCGCGCCGATTCCATCGATCGACACGCTGACGCTCGCGATGCCCGCATCCTTCATGCGTCGGGCGAGCGCGGCGGTGATCCCGCGCCCACCGGTGACCATGCTGCAGACCATCCCGGCGTCGGCGATCGCACGGACTACGGTCGTGAAGTCGGCGCGCAGGTACGCCTCGCCTCCGATCAACGAGACCTCGCGCGCACCGAGCGCGGCGAGCTGGCGCACGACATCGAGCGCCTCGTCGGTGCCGAGCTCGTCCTCGCGCGCCTTGCCTGCGCGGGAGCCGCAGTGAAGGCACGCGAGGTCGCAGGCGAGCGTGAGCTCCCACACGACGTGTCGCAGGCTCGTGCTCACGAAGCCCCCGCCTCGCTCACGGCAAGCGCTTCGGCGGATCGCGCGGAGGAGGGCCGTACACGGGGACCGGGACGCCCCCCTTCTTCACGTGCCAGGTGCCAGACCCTACGTCCGGGAGCGGCTCCGGCGTCGGGAGCGGAGTCTTCGGCGAGGCGTTCGCGGAGGCCGACGCCGACGGGAGGGCGCTCGACTCGGGCGCGTCTTGCCGACGCACCTTGGCCTCGATCGGGGGAGGTCCGTAGACGGCCACGGGCGGCGCATCGGCCTCGTGCTGCGGCGCCGGCTCGATGTTCACCGTCGCGTTCGCGGTCGTGGCCGGAGCGGTCTCGCGAACGACCGGGGCCTCGGACGCCGCACACGCCGTGAGGCCGAGGCCAGCCGAGACCACGAGCGCGGCGAGCGGCGCGACCCGCGGCTGCGCGCAGTGCGGACACGCCTCATCACGAACGAAGACGTGACGCCGACAGGACGGACACACGGTGAGGGCGCTCATCGCGAGGACGATAGCGGGTCCGCACGCGTCGAGGAAGAGACCCGCACCCTTCTGCTTCGCGCGCCGAGGTAGTAGCTTCGCGCCATCGACGGAGGACCCCACGTGCACTCGAAGCTTCTCTTCGCTACGCCGACCTACGAGTACCTCGCCGACGAGCTGTGCGCGGCCGGCGGGTTCGAGCGCGGCTCGCTCGAGCGGAGGGTGTTCCCCGACGGGGAGACCTACCGCCGAGTCGTCGCCGATCCATGGGGCCGCCACGTCGTGCTCCTCGGCGGGACGCCGAACGACTCGGACTGGCTCGAGGTGTACGACCTCGGCTGCGCCATCGCACGAGCCGGCGCCCGTTCGCTGTCGATCGTGATGCCGTACTTCGGCTACTCGACGATGGAGCGCGCCGTGAAGTCGGGCGAGGTGGTGACGGCGAAGACTCGCGCGCGCCTCATCTCGGCCATCCCGGCCTGCGAGGGGGGGACGCGGACCTTCCTCTTTGATCTGCACACGGACGGGATCGAGTTCTACTTCAGCGACACGCACGTCACGCACCACCTCTACGGCTCGACGCTCGTGACCGAGCTGGTCCGAAGGATCGTCGACGGCGACGGCGCGGGCGACGCGTTCGTCCTCGGTGCGACCGACGCCGGGCGCGCGAAGTGGGTCGAGAGTCTCGCTCTCCGGCTCAGCTGTCCGCCGGCCTTCGTATACAAGCGCCGCGCTCCGAACGACGGCGGCGTCACCGTGACGGGCGTCAACGCAGATGTCCACGGGAAGGTCGTCGTCATTTACGACGACATGATCCGCACCGGGTCCTCGCTGCTTCAGGCCGCCGGAGCGTACCGTGACTCGGGCGCCGCGCGCGTCCACGCCGTCGCGTCGCACCTGGTGCTGCCGGGGGACGCGCTCGAGCGGATCCTCGCATCCGGGGTCATCGATTCGGTGAGCGGCACGAACTCGCACCCTGGCTCCGCAAAGATCGCAGGGCGTGGCGTCGTCGCCTCGGTTGCACCGCTCTTGGCGAGAGCGATCGAGCGAAGCTGAGGCCGCAGCTCAATCGGCGAGCTCGACGCGGAGGCTCTTCAAGTGCCAGGGCTCTCCTGGGGCCGCTGGGTGGTCGAGCGGCATGGGCATCGAACGCAGCGCCCGAGCCTCACGCTTTGCGTCACGCGCGGCACCGACCAGGACGCTGCGGAACGAGGCCTCGCTCATGCGGCGGAGGTTCGTGCTCGCGACGAGCGTCCCTCCCTTGGCCACCCGCCCGAGCGTGAGCGCCGCCAAACGTCGGTAGTCACGCTCGGCGCGAAACGTCCCCTGCTTGGTGGTCGAGTAGCTCGGCGGATCGAGGATCACGACGTCGAAGCGCTCCGGCGTCGACGCGAGCCAAGCGGCGGCGTCGCCCTTGACGAGGCGATGGGCCGAGGATGTCTCGGCTCCGTGTCGGGCAAGGTTCTCTCGTGCGCGCTCGAGCGCGGTCCCGGACGCGTCGACCGTGACGGTGCGACTCGCGCCGCCAACGATCGCCGCGACCGTGAAGCCACCGTGGTACGCGAAGAGGTTCAGTACGCTCCTCCCTCGGCTCGCCTCTCGGACCCATCGCCGGCCCGCGCGCTGATCGAGGAAGAGCCCGGTCGAGAGCCCGTCGCCAAGGCGCACGGCGTAGTCGACGCCGAGCTCTCTCACCCATAGCGGAGACGGCGCAGCCACGCCTCGCACCGGCTCGGCCGGAGCGACGTCGTCGCGGCGCGTGTCGACGAGCGTGCTGGCCTTGCGAGGACGGAGCTTCGCGTAGATGCCCGCGAACCCGAGCGAGTGGAGCGCGTCGTAGATCGCCTCGCGCATGCCGAGCGCCTCGTCGCTCGCGAGCGACACCACGGCGTGCCGCCCGTACACATCGACCTCGACGCCGTCGAGCTCGTCGCCCGCGCCGTGGACCAACCGGTACGCATCGGTGTCGTCCCGCATCACGAGCGCGTAGCGCCGGTCGACGGCGTCGCGGAGGCGCTCCTCGAGCGCGTCGAGGCCTACGCGGCCCTTGACCCAGCGCTCGAACGACGAAGGCGCGGGCGCCTGCACGAGCATCGCGACGCCGGTCCGAGGATGCCGGAGGGCCAACGACTCGACGTGCCAGAGGAGGCGCGGGGCCGCCGCACCACCGTTCTCGCGATCGCCCGCGATGGGAGCTCCCGCCGTCGCGAGGGCGCGCCGCAAGGATTTGACGCCCGTCACCCTCAGCAGCAAGCGCTCCCCCGCCCTCGCCACCACCTCGTGCGGCACGCCGCGCGGGCGTGAGGTGGTGCCGACGAGGTGCGTCGCGAGGACCGCGCCGCCTTCGAGCTGCCGCGCGAGCTCGCGCGAGGCGTCACGCGAACGGGCGAGGACCATCACCCCTGAGGCCTCACGGTCGAGGGCGTGGAGCACCGAGGGCCGATGGCCGAGCCACGCCTCGAGCCGCGCGCCGACGTCCGAGAGCTCGAGCGCCTCGACCGGGTGGGATGCGACGCCCGCGGGCTTGTCGATGGCGAGGACGTCGTCGTCGTGGTGGACGACCCACTCGCTGCGCCAGGGCGAACAGGCGAACAGGCCGGCGTCCTTCACTGGACGACGGTGGTCCCCTCGGGCGGGGTGAAGACGAACTCCAAGTCGGCGATGTCCGCTGGCTGCGAGACTTGGATGAAATCGAAGCGGTTGCGGTTGCCCTGGGCGTCCATCACGAGCACGCGCCGCACGCACGCGGGGTCGCCCTTACGGAGCAGCTCCTCGTCGATGTAGAAGAGCACCTTCTCATAGCCAGGGTTCGGGACTCGCGGCGTCCCGACCAGCACCGGGCCCCCCTCCCACTTTGCCGACTCGTTGAAGGAGAACTCGAACGAGTGACGGAGGCCCTTACCGAGGATGAAGGCGAGCGCGCCGGGGTACTCGGTCGACGCGACCGACCGCGTGAACATCTGCTGATTCTCGGCCTCGTAGATCTTCAACGTGACGCCGTCCGACACCACACGGTTCTTGTTCGGCTTCTGGTACGAGAACGACACCTTGCCCGGCCGCTTGATGAGGCACGAACCTTCGCTGTTCTTCGTCGTGCCCGCGATCTTCGCCGTGTACTTCTGCTCGAACCGCGCGGAAAAGCGCTGGATCGGGCCGTAGATCGCGTCGACCTTCTCGGCGACGGCGTCCGCGCTGTTCGGGGCCGCAGGCGGGAGCTCGGGGGCAGCGGCCGGGGCGCTCGACGCCGCGCTCGACGCGACGCTCGACGGGGCAGGCTCGACAGGCAGCGCCGTCGCGCGTTCCTTCGGCGGACCTCCCGTCGCTGCCGCGGCCTTCGGTGGCGAGGCCGCTGGCGTCGGGGCGACCGTAGCCGCGTCCCGTCCCTTCACCGCGTCGGCCGTCGGCCTGTCCTGCTCGGCAGTGGCCGGTGCAGCGGCTTCGGGCGACGCCTGCCCGCGCGGCGCCGAGGGCGCCTCGACACGCTCCGGCACCTTGCCCTCGACCGAGGTGGCGGCGCCCGGGGCGCTCGTGCCCGTCGACGTGCGCTCCTCCGACTGACAGGCCCCAAGCGCCCACGCGGCGACGGTGAGCACCCCGACGAGCGTCGAGCGCGTGCGGAAGCGGAGGAGAAGACCTTGAGCGTGCATGGCTGAGAAGATGACCGCGAAGCCTGTCCGAGCAACAACGCCAGGCGGGCACGTGAGCTTACACGAGAGCGCCTCGCGGCTATACTTCGACGCCATGAGGCTCGTGAAGCTCGCGGTGGCGTCCATCAACTCGACCGTGGGCGCCGTCAGGTCCAACGTCGACCGCGCGCTCGCCATCGCGCGAGACATGGCGGCCGAGGACGTGACGCTCGCGGTCTTCCCCGAGCAGGTCATCAGCGGCTACGCGACGGAGGATCTCGTTCAATGGCGCGGCTTCGTCGCGAGCCAGCGCGTAGAGCTCGAGCGCTTCGCCTCCGAGACGGCGGACCTCGCGACCGCGTTCGCGCTGGGCCTCACGGTGGGCCACGGAGGCGACCTCTACAACGCCGCGGCGCTCGTGCATCGCGGAGAGCTCCTGCTCTTCACCGCGAAGGAGAAGCTCCCCACCTACAACATCTTCTACGAGGCCCGCACGTTCTCGGCAGGCGTGCCGCACCTCGCCCTCGACGCTGGAGGCGTGCCGCTCGCCGACGCGGTCGTGGCCTTCGACTTCGGCACCGTCGCGCTCGAGATCTGCGAGGACATCTGGTCGCCGGACGGGCCGATGCGCAGGCGCTGCTACTCGGGCGCAGAGATCGTGCTGAACCTGTCGGCGTCGCCGTTTCGCGCGGGGGTCGTCTCGACGAGGCGCGAGATGATCGCGACGCGCGCCGCGGACAACCAGTGCACCATCGCGTACGCAAATCTCGTCGGCGGCAACGACGGCCTCGTGTTCGACGGCGGCGGGTTCATCAACCAGAACGGTCGCCCCGTCCTCGAGGCGGCGCGCTTCCGCGAAGGCTGGGCCGCAGCCGTGGTCGACCTCGATCGCACGCAGCGGTGTCGCCGCGAAGCCAGCACCTGGCGCACCGACGCCGAACGCTTCCGCGCGCACGAGGAGGTGGTGCCGACCCTCTCCGCGACCGGCGCGACCGCGAACCGGACGGGGCTCCGCTACCCCTTGCCGCTTGGCTACAGCGCCCCGAAGGGCGTCGGCGGAGCCGTGGACACGGGCGATTACCCGAGCTTCTTCCTCCCGCCGCGCGGCGAGACGACGCTGTCGCCCCGAGACGCCCTGCTCGACGACTTCTTCGAGGCGCTCGCGCTGGGCGTTGCCGATTACTTCCGAAAGACCGGCGCGTTCGACAAGCTCGGAATCGCACTCTCCGGCGGGCGCGACAGCTGCCTCTGCATGCTCGTCGCCTATCGGGCCATTCAGGTCCTTCACCCCGACCTCGAAGGCGACGCGCTCCGTGCGCGTGTCCGGGAGATGCTGCACACCTTCTTCATGCCATCGCGCTACTCGAGCGACGGCACCCGAAAGGCGAGCGAGCGCCTGGCCGACGACGTCGGCGCAACCTTCGCGATCGTGCCGATCGAAGAGGCCTTCGAGAGCGAGCGTGCGGTCACCGCGGCGATGCTGAGGGACGAGCCCTTGACGCCGATCACGGAGCAGAACATCCAGGCGCGCCTCCGCGGCGCACGGATGTGGAACTGGGCGAACACGAGCCGCGCGCTCTTTTTGCAAACCGGCAACATGAGCGAGAAGTCGGTCGGGTACACCACCGTCGGGGGTGATCTCGAGGGCTGCTTCAGCGTGATCGCGAACCTCCCGAAGACCGTCGTCGTCGCGATGCTCGAGCGCCTCCACCGCCGCTATGGCTTCGAGGGGATCGCCGCGGTGCTCGCGACGATGGCCGGCCCCGAGCTCGCCTCGGCCCAATCCGGCGAGGCCGAGCTCATGCCGTTCAGCGTCCTCGATGCGTGCCTCTACCTCTACGCCGGCGAGAAGCTCTCGGAGGACGAGGTCGCCGAGGCCCTGCCCGCGCTGTTCCCCGACCTGCCGCGCGAGGCGCTCGCCGCGTGGACGCGAAAGTTCGCGACCCTGTTCACCCGCTCGATCTTCAAGTGGGTTCAGGCGCCGCTCGCCATCCACGTCGGCTCGCTCGACCTCGACCGCGAGCGCGCGCTGCAGCTCCCCGTCGTCCAGCGCACCGAATGGCGCTGAGCCTCGCCCTCAACGACGGTTCTTGCGCCGCGCGAGCAGGATCTCGGCCGCCGTGAGCGGACGTCCGGGCTCCGCGCGCGGGACGTCGGCGAGCACCTGAGGCGCCCCAGGAGGCCTCTCCGAGGCGCTCGGCGACGGCACCTCGCGCACCTGTCGGGACGGGGTCGTCGGCGCCCCAGGGGACGACACCGCGCTCGAGGCGCCGCGCGAGCCGCCCGCCGGCGTACGCGCCGACAGAGGCCCGTCGCGACTGATATCCGTCAAGTCGCTCTCTTGGCGTACGTCTGGCGGGGTGACGACGGGTGGGGAGTGCCGCTCGCTCCGTCGCTCGCGACGATCGCGCGCGATGGCGAGCGCCGCGGGGGCCGCGTCGTTGGACGCTCGGAGCTCGCTCGACGGACGACCGTCAGCCACGCGCGAACCTGCCGCGCCGACGCTGCGCTGGAAGCGCGGCTCGTGGAGCCAGGCCAGCCTGCGCGCCGCGACCGCGAGGAGCCACGCGAAGGCCGCGAGGACGAGCAGCCTCGACGAGACGTCCTCGTAGGCGAAGCGCCGCTTGCCGCGCTCGTCGAAGATCCCAGCGAGCGTGTCACGCCGCTTCCCGCCCGTGATCTCGGCGAGGCGCGCGAGGAACGCCGCGTCGCTCCCGGTCGGACGCAGCTCGTCACCGAGCCCCAGCGCCGCTCCCGCGGTGGCGACGGTCGCTCCGCTCACCTCGTCCTCGAGCGTCGCGACGTACGCTCCCGGGGAGTCGACGGGAAGTCGCGCGCGGTAGCTGCCTGCGCCCGCAGCCTCGAGCGGGAGGCTCCTGTGAAACCCCTGAGGCCCGCGCACCTGCGCGACGAGCCGACGGAACGACGCGAGCCTGCCGTCGTCGTCCACCACCGTCGCGCGGAGCTCGAGCTCACCGGACGCGATGTCTGCCTCGAGCCGGACGCGCTGATCGTCCTCGCGGCGTGCGAGCTGCCGCGCGACCTGCGCCGTGAGCTGCGCGGCTCCGGGCCAAGACGTCCAGGCGTGCCCCCATCGCGCCTTCAGGTCGCTCGTGAAGGCCCCCGCGTGACCGAGGCCCGCCTGCCACAGCGCGAGGACTGGGTCCCCCTCGGGCCCGGATAAAACGACGTCGGCGCGAGGCTTCGGGATGGTGACGACGTATCCGTCGAGCGACGGCGCTTGACCGACATCAACGCCCCGCAAGACCGCGTGAGGACTCGACGCCACCACGCGGAACGGCTCCTCGAAGATCGCCGAGCGCGAGGCGAGGATGGTCTCCTGCGTGAAGACCGCGGGCAGCCGAGAGGCGTCCTCGACGATGTAGAAGCGGCCTTTTCCGCGGCGGGACAGCTCCTCGCACGCAGGCACGTCCGGGCCCTGGCCCAACGCGACGACGCTGGTCGTGATGCCACTCGAGAGCGCGCTCGAGACGCGCGCGTTCACCGCCGGGCTGATGTTCTCTGCGTCGCTGCCGTCGGCGAAGAGGAGCACGTGCTTTAGGTTCACCTTCGCCTTGGCGAGCGCCGAGTAGGCATCCTCGAGCGCGACATCGACGAAGATCCCGCCGCCGCCAGGACCCGCAAGCCGAATCGTCGACTCGAGCGCCTTCGCATCGCGCACGGGCGCGAGCGGGACCGTCCAGTGGCTCACCGTGTCGACGTGATCGACCCCGAGCCAATCACCCGCACCGAGGAGCGCCGCCGAGCGCGCCGCCGCCTCGTTGGCGAGGTCGAGCTTGGTGCGACCACCGACCGTCGCCCCCATCGAGCCCGAGATGTCGATCGCAATCACCTCCGCGAGGCTCGCGCGGCGGTGGTCCTGCTTGCGATCGAACGAGACCGGCGAGACCTCCTCGATGGGCGTTCGGGCGTACCCGCCCGGCCCGAAGCTCCGGTCGCCCCCGAGGAGCCAGAGGCCGCCGCCGAGCTCGCTCACGTAAGCCCCGAGCGCCTCGAGCCGCTCGGGCGCGATCGCGCTCGCCGGGATGTCCCCGACCACGAGGAGGTCGTACGCCGCCATGCCTGCGACGTCGTCGGGGAACGACGACAAACTCCCCTCGTCGACCAGCATCGCCGCCCCCCGAAGCGCGCCCGCAACAAACGCCGTCTGCCCCGGGTCGCCGTCGAGCACGAGCGCGCGCGCGGGGCCTCGGACGCGAACGAACGTCGAGCGCGCGTTGTCCTCAGCGCTCTCGTCGAGGCGCGGGTCCTCGGCCGACACCTCGACGTCGAAGCGGTGGAGCCCCGGCCCCGGTGAGGGCTCGACGATGCGCAGCGCGGTCTCGCCCGCATCCACCTCGGCCCGAAGGCGACGCACGACGACCCCGTCGCGCTTCACCCGGAGCTCGACCGCCATCGCTTTGGGCGCACCGACGACGACGCGCAAGGCGACAGGCTCGGACTCGGCGGCGGACGAAGCAGTCCGCACCGCGACGAGGCGAACGTCGGAGAGGCTTCGTTGCTCGAGCGTGACGACGTCGATCGGGACCTCCGCGGCGAGCGCAGCGGCAGCGGCGGCCATCGCGTCACCGCGGGTCGCGACACCATCCGAGAGCACGACGATACGGGCGCTCGAGTCGGCGGGGAGCTCGGCGAGCGCCCGCCGGATCCCGGCGCCCACGTCCGTGGCTTCGCGCCCGAGCTCGATCCGCTGCGAGGTCGACGCCGTGTCTCGCGGACGAGGCAGCTCCTCGGATGCGGCCGTCGCCGCAAAGACCACCCGCCCGATGCGATCGCCCTCGCGCATCCGCCCCTCCGCGACCGAGAGCTCGCGCCGGACGCGCTCCTCCGCGCTTGGGACGAGCTCGATCGAGCGGCTGCGATCGACGACCACCACCACGGTCATTCGGTCAAGCGGAAGGCCGATCTCCGGCGTGGCGACTGCGAAGCCCAGCGCGAGGACCGCGAGGGCGGTGAGCGCGTCGCCGAGCAAGACCCGTCGCGTCGTCGCGCGCATGTCCGCGAGGGAGAGACGCAGCGCAACGAACAGGGCGGTGACGAGCCCTACTGGCGTGAGCCAAGGATGCCCGAAGCGCAGGTAGCTCTCGGGGACGAGCCGCGAAGCGACCGCCCCGGCCACGAGCGGAGGCAGCGCGGCGCAAGCCACCGCGCCGACCCAGACGCGACGACGCGGGAACGCTCGGGCGAGCCACACAGCCGAAGCCAAACCCGCGAGCCCGGCTCCACCGAGCACGAGCGGCATCACGAGGTTCGCGAGCGTCATGCGCGCGCCCCCCTCACGCGTGGCGTTGCCCCGCGGCGCGTCCTCTTCGTCAGATACCAGACATCGAAGGCGAGCAGCGCGAGCGCCGCGAGCCCAAAGACGTGCGCATGCTCGCGTGGAGCCACCGCCACCGCGCTCGCGTCCACGACGGTGTCCGCGCCGCTCTCGCTACCGAGCTCGCGCGTAAGATCGCTCTCGACGGCGGACGCGAGATTCACCGGAACGAGCCGCGCACCGCTCGTCGGGGAGGACCAGGAAACGCGGTAAAAACCTACACGGTCCGCCTCCGGAAGCACGACGACGCCGGCGTTCGCCTCGAGGTGCAGAACGGTATCGCTCTTAGGGCCCGCGACCTCGACCTCCCTCACGCCGAGCGGCACGCGCACGCGAACGGCGTCTCCGGTGACCGCCATGCCGGCCGCTGCGGCTGCGCGGTGGAGCCTCGCCTCCTCGAGCATGTTGCGCGCGAAGACGACGAAAGACGGCTTGTAGGGCCAATCCGAGTCCGCGACATCAAAGGCCGAGAGCGTAATCGAGCGCGACGAGGTCGACGCGTCGACGACGAGCGGCCCCTTGGGGCCTCGCACGATGGCTTGCCTGCGACTCGTGGGAACGAGCGCGCGCGCCCGCTCGATGAACACGTCGTCGAGCACGAGGAAGCGCATGCGCGGATCGGCCTCGTCCCACGAGGTCACCTGCGGTCGCTCCACCGGCTCGCCGACCTCGACGTCGAAGCACCGTCCGGCGGGAGGGTCGACGATCCACACGTCTCCGCCCGGCACCGTCGACGGGCACGCCCCGTCGACGACGACGAGCGCATCTTCGGGGACGTCACGAAGGGCCTCAACTACCGGGCCGCGCGTCACCTCGGCGTCGGCGTCGGATGCAAACACCCGCTCGAGCCAAGGCGACGCCGTGCGCGATGAGGCGATGACGACCGGGATCTCGCGCCCTGGAGGGACGCGCGCGTACGCGACGTCGTCGGACGGCAGCGCGTCGCTCGGAGACAGCTCAAAGACGAGACCGGACCCACGATCCCCAGGCGCGGGCGCGAACGTGAGGACGACCGGCGCGCGCTCGCCTGGTTCGAGCGCGAGCTTCCGGGACGCGAGCGTATCCGAGGCCCCTCGCTGCTTCATCGTGACGTAGAGCTCGCGCCGCTCGGTCCCGGCGTTTGCGATCATGAGGAACGCCTGGACCTCCGCGCGATCGAGCGCGGCATCGTGACCGGCGCGCACGTCGACGCGAACGATGGCGGCGTTGCTCTTCGGCTTGCCGACGCGGATCACCTCGAGGGGCACGGCGCCGCGCAGCGCTGCCGGGCGAGCAAGCGCACCGTCGGTGATCACGTAGAGGCGGCGATTGCCGGTCAGCGCCCCGAGCCTCGCGGAAGCGAGCGCGACCGACGCCGCGAGATCCCCCTCGACCTCGCGGACGGCGAGCGCATCGAGGGCCGCGTGCATGCGCCGCACGTCGCGATCGGCGGGCATCGCGATGCGTGGCTCGCGCCCCGCGTCGAGGATCATCGCGTCGCTACCGGGAGGCAGCGCATCGACGAGCCCATGCGCAGCGCGCCGCGCGAGGTCGAGGCGCGTCACGTCCCCCTCGGACGCAGCCATCGAGGCGCTGGTGTCGACGACGATCGCCACGTGGTCGCCGATGATCGTCGTGCCCGTGCTCGCCGGGCGCGCGGCCGCAATGGCCATCGCGACGAGCGCGAGCGCCTGGACGATGAGCGGGAGCTGCACAAAGAGCCGCTTCCACGGCGAGCGCGCAGTGAGATCGCGGGCCGCCGCGGCCCACAGCCAGGTGGAGGGGACGCGGATTCGCGTCCGCTCCACCTTGAGGACGTAGAGCAAGACGAGGGGCGCGACGAGCGCCGCGAGGCCAAGCCCCGAGAGCGACAGGAAGCTCACGCGCCCCCCCGCTGACACGTCATCGGTCCACCGTCCTCGCCACGAGCCTGCGTAAGACGGGCTCGAGCGGCTCGTCGCTCGTCATGCGAACGTAGGTCGCACCGTGCCGCTTCGCGAACCCTGCGAGCTCGTGCAAGAGGCCGAAGAGGCGCGCTTCGTACGCCTCGAGGCTGGCGGCGTCGAGGACGAGCTCGACGATCGCTCCCGTCTCGGCGTCCTCGAAGGCGCAGTCGCCGTCATGCGGCGGCGCGAGCTCCTCCTTCGCGAGGACCTGGACGAGGACGAGCTCGTGTCCGGCTGCGACGGCACGTGACAGAGCTGCGCGCCAAGGTCCGGGGTCCAGAAAATCGCTGATGACCACCAGCAGACCGGCGCGTGACGCGCGCGCCGCGAGGGCGTCGAGCGCCCCCGCGAGCTCGAGCGCCCCCGACGCCTCGAGGCCCTCCAGGCGCCGCAAGAACCCGGGCAGTCCGCCGCGCCCTCGCTCGATCGGGTGCACGACCGCACCGCTCCCCGAGCCGACGACGAGCTGAGCGCGCTCCGACGTAGCGAGGGCCATGTAGCCCACCGCCGCCGCGAGGCGCTTCGCGGTATCGAGCTTTGTTGGCTGACCAAAGTCAAGCGATGCGGATGCGTCGCAGAGCACGCGCACGACCACGTCTTCTTCGGAGCGAAACACCTTGAGAACGGGCTCTCCGGAGCGCGCATAGGCCGCCCAGTCAAGCCTCCGCAGGTCGTCCCCCTCCGCGTAGGGCCGATGATCGTGGAACTCGGCCGAGCCGCCACGACGCCGCGCGAGGTGCTCGCCAGGCCCGGCCGAGCGCGCCTTGGGCTCGAGTCGTCGCCGGAGCACCTCGAGCTCGCGGACGAACTCCGGGTCGAGGAGCGCGTGACCCGACATCGTACGCCGTCAACGCGCGCGGCGAGGCGCGGTCGTCCCAGGCGTCGACGGGCGCGGGGCGGGAGCCACATCTCGGCTCGAGGGACGCGCTGCCGCTGGGACGCTGCGCTCCGACGGTCGCGGCGGAGGTGCGGCGCCGCGAGCCGACGCCCGCGCTGCCGGGATCGCGGCCTCGGCCCGACGCTGCGCCTCGGTGATAGCCTTCTTCACCGCGCCGCCGATCCCCCGCCAGGTCGCGACCGGCGCCTCCGGAAGCGCCTCGCGAATCGACGCGACCGCGCCCACATCACCATCGACGAAGACGACGGGGATGTGCCGGGTCGTTCGCTTGTCTCGCAGCGCGAGGGCGAGCCGCTTCCCGTGCGAAGGTTGGCGACTCAGATCGATGACGACGGCGTGGGGCGCCGATGCGCCGACCGCGCGAAAGGCAGCGCTCCCGTCCTTGGTGCACACGCCGACGTCGAACCCGGCCCGCTCAAGGCGCTCCGCGCGCTCGTCGAGACCGTTCGGATCCCAGTGAATCAAGAGCACGTTCGGCATGGTCCCCTCCGCTCAGCGGCGCTCCCCGATGCGCACCAACATCGCCTCGCCATGGCGCGCGGCCTCTTCGTAGTGACGCGCGAGTCCTTCGAGCTTCCTCACGAGGTAGTCGCGGTTGCCCCGGTAGCCGCCCGTCCGACCGTCCGACATGTACGGGTCGGTGTCCTCGCCGTCGCGCGCGTAGAGCACCGCGAAGCCTCGACACATCGCGACGAGCTGCTCGGCGACGTAAGGCACGCGACTCACGCCGACGTAGCTCCAGGCCGCCGTCGGATCGACGTCGGGGAGCGCGACCTCCCCCAGCGTCGGCCCCGCTTCGGGGAGGCGAAATCCGCCGTCGATCCACACCGCGAGCGGCTCCCAACCGCGGCCGAGATCGAGCGCCCGTCCCTCTGCGAGCGCGGTGTCGAGATCGAGCGCGACGAGCAAGCTCGGCGAGGACTCGAGATCGGCGAGCGCCCCAACCGAGACGCGTAGGTACGTCCCGACGATCGGCTTCGACGTGAGAGCGACGTCCGACACTTGCGACACGATACCGCCAAAGGGCGCGACTGGATACGAAGAGCGGGCCTAGGTCCGCGGATCGGCGACCGAGCCGTACCCGATCGCGGTGATCTCGACCTCGAGGTCGCCAGCGGGCCGCCTCACCGTCACGAGCTCGCCGACCTTGCGCTTGAGGAGCGCCCGGCCGAGCGGAGACACGTAGCTCACGCGCCCTCGCTCGGGGTCGGACTCGTCCTCGCCGACGATCTGGTAGCGACGACGGCGCCCATCCTCGTCCTCGACCTCGACCGTCGCACCGAAAAACACCGCATCCCCGCGCGCCGTCGCCGGGTCGACGACCTCGAGTATATCGAGGCGCTTGTCGAGGAAACGGATGCGGCGATCGATGTCGCGCAGCCGGAGCTTGCCGTACTTGTACTCGGCGTTCTCGCTTCGGTCGCCGTGAGCGGCCGCGGTCGCGACCTCGTCGACGGTCTTCGGACGCTCGATCTCGACGAGGTGCTTCAGCTCCGCGGTGAGCTTCGCGGCGCCCTCGGGGGTGATGTAGGCCTTCGCCACGTCAACTCGGCTAGGGGCAGGTCGCGAAGCAGCCGCTCGTGTTCGGCACGGCCTTCTGAGGGCAGCACTTCGGCGTCTTGGAATCGGCCTTTTGGCAGAAGGGGTCATCCACCGCGTGCGAAGGCGCGCTTGCCCGATTTGGGTCGCAAGAGTCGACCGTGCAACCGAACGTATCGCTGCGCGCTTCGAAGACGCACGGCGAGTCGGACATCATCGCGTTGCACCAGAGGCACGTCGGGACGAGCGGATTCTTGATGTCGTCCGAAGACCACCCGGCCGGCACCGACGAGGGCTTGCTCGTGCAACCGGCGACGATCGCCGACGGGCTGAGGGGCTTCTGGACACAGCCGAGCTTCGGGTCGCACTTCGTCTCGAGGCAGGGGTTGTCCGAGCCCAAGCAGAGCTTCGCGCCGGATTCGTTCTGGCACGTGCCGCCGTTCGCGCCGAAGGCGCAGCTGTCCGCGGTGCAGACGTTGTCGTCGTTGCAGGTGTTGCCGCACGAGCCGCAGTGATTGAAGTCGTTGCGCAGATCGACGCACGCCCCGCCGCAGTCGACGAGCCCGCTCGGGCACGATGTGAGGCAGGCCGCGCTGCCGTTGCCGTCGTCGCCGCAGACCTGACCCTTGGCGCAGGCGTTGCCGCATTTTCCGCAGTGCTGAGGATCCTTCGAGGTCTCGACGCACGCCGTACCGCACTTCTCGCGCGGCGGAGAACACCCGGGCACGCAGACCCCGAGGTCGCACACCTTCCCGGTGTTCGCGAGGTCGCAGCCGTTTCCGCAGCTGCCGCAGTTCGCCGCGTCGCTCTGCAGGTCGACGCACGAGCCGCTGCACTCGGTCTTCCCGGCCTGGCAATCGCCGCTGATGCAGAGCCCCGCCGAGCACTTCTGGCTCGGGCCGCAGCTCTGATCGCATTTTCCGCAGTGCTTGGGATCGGTCTGTAGGTCGACGCACGATCCGCCGCAGACGCTCTTCAGCTCGGTCGATGTGCACTGCGTCTCGCTCACGCAGGAGCACTGGGAGCAGAGCGGCGTGTTTCCGGCACACGCGACGTGACCCTTGGCACAGGCGAGCGTGTCGGGTGAGCCGCCGGGCTGCGAGCCACCGACTCCGCCTCCGCCCGCGGTCGCCTCGGGGCAGCTCGGATCGCAGCCGCCGCAGTGCACGGGATCCGAGGTCGGATCGATGCACTTGCCGCAGCACTGCAAGAGGCCGCCGCCGCACTCGGCGCCGCAGATCCCGGCCGAGCACACCTGACCGGGCTTGCATGCGATGCCGCACTTGCCGCAGTTCAGCGGATCATCGAAGAGGCTCGTGCACGCCCCGATACACAGATCACCCTTGCAAGCAGACGGTTCGGTACAAGTCCCGTCGACGCACGCGAGCGCGGCAGAGCAGCGCGAACAATCGCTGCCGCAGCACGTCGGGTCGCTCGTGCGGTCGGTGCAGCCGCCTTGGGTGTTCTTGTCGGGGTGTGTCGGCGGACAGGCGTCGGCAGCAAAACAAGTGCCCCCGACGCATAGCTCGCCCGTCTTGCACTGGACGTTGCACGACCCGCAGAAGGTCGCGTTCGCCCGAAGATTCACGCACTGGTTGACGCACCGGGTCTCACCCGGGACGCAGCCCGACGGCGTCGGCGCGTCGCCGCCCCCGCCGCCCTGCCCGGCCTCGGTGCAGAACGCTCGAAACGTCGCGACCTCTCCCGAGCAGACCGCGCCGTTGCGCTTGCCGGCGATCGCCTCGCATGACGCGCGATAGTCCCCGTCGCCGCAGCGAGCGCAGAGGTCTTGCAAGTCGTCGCAAGGGTTCGAGCAACCGGGAGAGAAGAAGGCGAGCACGAACGCCGCGGCGAACGCGATGGAGACGAGACGGGCCGCGCGAGTCATGGGGAACCGGGGAGATCCTCGCACGGTCCGAGGGCGCCTGGCCAAGTACCGCCGGACCGGCCTCGCGCCTTCACTTCGGCGTGGGCGGTACGACGACCTGGTTCACGGCCTTCACGCTGGCCCCGGCGGGATAGGCGTAAGAGACGTCGTGCGTGGACGGGGTGACCCCGAGCGTCCCCCAGCCCCACACCGTGACGCCGAAGGGGACCACGCTCTTCATCTCGCGGCGACCGTTCGAGCAACCGCCGACGTCCTGGAAGGCGCCCGTCACGAGGTCGACGCGCGTGTACTCGAGGTCGTCGACGATCGGCTGCCACCCCTGGAGGGGGCCGAGGCAATCGAGCGTGACGGGCTCGAACGCGTTGGTCTCGAGGTTCTTCTGACGCACGACCACGAGGCTCGTCTCCGAGTAGGTCGGGTCGGTGAAGAACACGTACGAGTCGAGGTACTGGTCGACCGGCACGACGTTGACCCACTCCGGATCGCCCTCGTGCCCGCCGTAGCGCTCGGAGCCGGTCATGTACTGTCCGAGGTAGAACGGGTGATCGGCGTCCTGACTCGAGACGACGAACGGGCCCGCGGCCTCGAACACCACGACCTCGCCGCTCTGCAAAAAGGTCGGTGCGCCGGGCGGAACCACCGGCTTCCAAGTGAGCGCCGTACCATCGACCGCCCCCACGAGCCTCCAGGGCGGAGTCTCCTCCTGACCCATCGCCGCCGCGCGGTTGCGATACCGGACGAGCGCGTATCGGCTGCCGAGTGCACGCACCGGCGGGATCTGCTGATGCGCGGAGTCGCAGAAGGGCACGTCGACCGGGACGCTGAGGCAGCTCGCCGCGCCCCACACGCCGACCGGTTTGTCGGACTGGATCGGCGCGCCCGTCAGCTCCTCGGTCTGTGCGATCTGCAGGTATTGCCCCGCCGCGAGTTTGTAGACGAGCGGCTGATTGGCGGGCGTGCTCGCGACGCCGCCGCCTCCCTGGACCGAGACGCCCGGCAAGAGCGTGACCGTGGTGTCGTTCTCGCGCGCGAGGATGTCGATCGAAGGCACCGCGGGCCCGAAGGTCTGCGCCTTCGGGAAGGCGCTCACCGCGACGTAGTTCGTGTCCCACGCGCTCGTCGGGAGCAGGAGACTCGCCGAGGTCGCCTGCGCCGACGCGCCGCCGAAAGGCATGATCGAGTACGCGACCACCGGCCGGTCGGTCGTGATGTGGAATGCGCTTCCGAAGCCTGTGCCGACGACACCGGCGGGCGCATCGACCGCGGGCTGGAAGGGACACTTCAACCCTTGGCCCTGGGAATCGTGCGCGAGAAAGAGCGCGGCGACCTCACCGACGGCGAGCCCGGCGACGGGATCGTAAGGCTGGTACGTCAAGCTCGCGCCCTGCCCCTGCGGGATGCGAATGAACTCCCCCTGCAGCGGCTGCCCCTTGTACTCGACCGAGACGTGGACCGGGCTCGACCAGGTGTTGGCGATGAACGCCGCGAAGCAGGCGCCGCGCACCGCGCTGATGATGTCGGGCTTGAGCGCCCAGTAATCGCAACCGTAGGAGCTCTTGGCGACGTTCGCCGCGCCGCAGACGTCGGTCGTGCACATCCCGCCGAGGCAGGCTTCGTCCGGGCCACACTCCTTCGTGACGACCCCGTCGCAGGTAACCTTCTTCAGATCGCCCGAGCAAGCCTCTTCGCAGCTCGGGCCGGCACCGACGCTGAGGAGGTCGCCCCCGGTGCCGTTCGCCGTCGAGGCCCCGCTGCCGCCGCTGCCGCTCACGCTCGACGTCGAGCCGACTGCCCCGCTCGTAGTCGTCCCCTTCGCGCCGCACGCGGCGTAGCCAAGGAGGGCGATCGCAGCCAGGGCCAATCGAACGAGGGCGGCATGTCGACGCATTGCAGGCAGAGTATCACGCTCGGCGGCGGGCGCGAGCGTCGTCGGCACGCGCGCTCATCGCCGCTGGATCGCGTGCGGCGAGCTGTGTTTTACTTGAGCGTATGCGCGCGCACACTTGGCTTGGACTCGTCGCCCTCGGCCTCGCAGCTTGCAAGGCAAGCGCCGGGCGCGACGACACAGGCGTTGCAGCGACCGTCAGCGTCTCCGTGAGCAACGCCGCTTCCGGCACGGGCGGCCTCGGCGGCGCGGGCGGAGACGTCACGACCTCGAGCGTCGGAGGCAGCGGCGGCGCGAGCTCTGCCTCGAGCGCAGAGGCGTCGGTGGCGAGCTCGGCGGCGAGCACCGGCAGCGGCATGCTGGTGTGCCCGCAAGGCGCCATCGTCTGCGAGGGCAACGTCTCGAAGGTGTGCGACGGCAAGGGCGGTTTCCTCGCGTCGACCAACTGCGGCGGCGCCGTCTGCTCGCCGAATCTCGGCTGCTCGACATGCCAGCCCGGCAAGGCGCAGTGCGTCGACGGCTCGTCGCTCGTGTGCTCGAACGACGGGAAGACCTTCAAGGACACGTACTGCGATCCGCTGCAGGGACTCAGCTGCGATCCGATGACCGGCCTCTGCGCGGGGGCGTGCACGACCGAGAACCTCGGGCAGAGCTATTACGGTTGCGACTACTTCCCGACCGTCACGAACAACCAACTCGTCTCCAAGTCGTCCGACTTCGCCGTCGCCGTCTCGAACACCACGACGTTCTCCGTCACGGCGACGATCACGCAGGGCCCGACGACGGTGAAGACCGCGACGCTCGCGCCGAGCAGCGTGCAGGTCATCACGCTGCCGTGGGTGTCGGCGCTCGACCAGCAGACGACCCAGCTCGTCGTCGATGGGGCCTATCGCCTGCGCACGACGCGACCGGTCACGGTCTACCAGTACAACCCGCTTCAGTACGTAAAGAACGGGCAGTTCACCTACACGAACGACGCCTCGCTCTTGCTCCCCGTCAACGCATGGACCGGCAACTACCGCGTCGTCTCACGCAACCACTGGGTGTTCGCCGGCTTCATCAACTACGGCGGGCTCTACGCGGTGACGGCGTCGCAGAACGGGACCATGGTGACGGTGACGCCGTCCCCCACCGGCGGGAAGGTCCTGCCGGGCGCAGGCATCGGGTCGAACGGCGCGGGCACCGTGACGCTCGACGAGGGCGACGTGCTCCAGGTGTTCACCAACACCGGCGGCGGAAACCCCGACGTGTCCGATCTCACCGGCACGCTGATCTCCGCGAGCAAGCCCGTGCAGGTGATCGGCGGTCACCTCTGCACCAACGTGCCCTACAGCGTGACCGCCTGCGATCACCTCGAGGAGTCGATGCCTCCGCTCGAGACGCTCGCGAAGGAGTACATCGTCACCGCGCCGCTCATCAACCCGGCGAGCACCAAGGTCCGGATGGTCCGCGTCGTCGCGACCGCCGACGCGACGACCCTCTCCTACGATCCGGCACAGCCCGGCGCGCCTACCCAGCTCAACGTCGCGGGCAGCTACGTCGAGATCCCGCTGACGGCGGCCGACTTCGCGATCCAGGCGTCGAAGCCGGTGATGGTGGCCGAGTACTTCACGGGCCAGCAGCAAGGAGGCGGGGCCGGCGACCCCGCGATGACGCTCGCCGTCGCGACGGCGCAGTACCGCACGAGCTATCTGTTCCACGCGCCGACCAACTACGAGTCGAACTTCGTCAACGTCGTCGCGCCGACCAAGGCCTCAGTGATGCTCGACAACGCGCCGGTGTCGAACTTCACCCCGATCGGTACGACCGGCTACG
>VGRJ01000056.1 GCA_016875405.1 Deltaproteobacteria bacterium
GAGACCACAGCCGTTGGGGCAACCGCTGATGCGGATGCCGAGCCCGGCGGCGCGATCGATGAAGGCGCGATCGGCGCGAAACGCGTCGCCGAGGAGCTGGGCGGCGCCGCGCGACTGAGTCACGGCGAGCTTGCAAGACTCGGCGCCAGGGCAACTGCCAACGTCCGCGACGCTGCCGACGTCGGGCTCCGCGAGCGAGATGGCCCGGAGATGCTCGTAGAGTGGCGCGACGTCCTCGTCACGCACCCAGTGGAGAGCGACGTTCTGCGAGGGCGTGAAGCGCACGGCACCGTCCGCGTAGGCAGAGGAGAGCGCCGCGAGGGCGCGCAGTCGACCGGCGCTCACGTCGCCGAGCGGCAGCACGATCGACACCAGCGAATAGCCGGCCTGACGCTGCGGACGGACGTTCGTGCGCCGAAAGCGCTCGCCGCGGTCATCGCCGAGGACGGGGAGCGCGCGCGGCAGGAATCCTGGCCCGCGCGGCGCGTCGCCGGCGAGGAGCGCGAGCAACGCTTCACGGGTGGGCGCCGGCGCGCGAGCCACCCGGGGCGCGCTTCGAACCGGAGGTGCCTCGGGGTCGAAAGGCAACGTCGGGGCCCCGGCTGCGCGGACCGCCGCAAGCTCGACCTCGACTCGCGAGCGAAACACCTCCCAACCAAGCTGGCGGACGAGGAATTTGAGCCGGTTTTTCTGGCGATGGACCCTGTCGCCCTCGCGGTCGAAGACACGGAGCACGGCCTCCGCGTACGCGAGGATGTCGTTCGCAGGCACGAACGACGCGAGCTCATGCCCCGAGCGGCAGAGGATCGCCGTCCCCCCCGCGACGGTGAGACGGAAGCCGCGCTTGCCCTCGGCGTCGAGCCGAGCGTGGTAGCCGAGATCGTTCACCGGCGCGAACGCATGATCCTCGCCGCCTCCGTTGAACGCGATCTTGAACTTGCGCGGTAGCTTCGCGGCGAGCGGGTGACGCAGGAAGTACCGGGTGACCGCCTCGGCGTAGGGCACGGGATCGAAGACCTCGTCGGGCGCGACGCCCGCGCTCGGGCTCGTCGTGACGTTACGGATCGCGTTGCC
The DNA here is from genome assembly GCA_016875405.1 of Deltaproteobacteria bacterium. GTDB lineage: Bacteria > Myxococcota_A > Polyangia > Polyangiales > Polyangiaceae > SYFR01. The sequence continues at coordinate 1,075 of VGRJ01000056.1, forward strand.
GCACGCCTCGCGCGTCGTCAGGCCCGATTCGGCGAGCCGGGACAGAATCGCGCCGACCTCGTCGAGCGGCACGAAGTGGAGCTGCACGTTCTGACGCGTGGTGACGTGCACGAAGCCACGCCCGTGGCGCGAGGCGACGTCCGCGAGCGCCTCGACCTGCTCCGCCGACGCAATCCCTTGCGGTAGCTTGACGCGCACCATCGAGAGCGTCCCCTCTTGGCGCTGGCCATAGGTGCCGTTGACGAGGCGGAAGGCGCGCCATTGGTCACTCGTGAGCTCGCCGCGCTCGAAGCGGGCGAGCGTATCGATGAAGGTGTCGACGTCGCGCTCTTCGGCGAAGTCGAAGCGAGCCGGCCCGAACGTCGTGTCACCGGCGGTGGACTCCGCCCCTCCGTTACCATCTTCAAGCGCTGCCAAGGTGCACCTCCGCGAGGTCGTGATAGCCGAGGGTGAACGCCGGCTCGACGCCGAGCGCGGCGCGGATCGGGGCCGCCGCGGCGACCACGTCACCGAGCACGACAAGGCCCGGCAGATCGTCGCGATCGGGCGGCAGCGTCACGCCGCCAAGCTCGCCGAGCGTCCCGATCCAGGACCAGGCGCGCGCCGTCGTCGCTCCGAGGACGACCGCAGCTGGAACATCGGTGCGAAAGCCTCGCTCGAGCAGGTGCGCGGCAATTCGTGCGCGCCCTCCAAGCGCCATCAGCAGGACGCACGTGACGACGCTTGGATCTTGCGCGGTGAGCACTTTGAGGCACGCGTCCTCGGGGACCGCCGTGAGCACCAGCACACCGCTCGAGACGCCGCGCAGCGTGACCGGGATCCCGGCAGCGCCGGGGCCGGCGATGGCGCTCGAGACGCCGGGGACGACCTCGACCGCGACGCCCGCCTCGGCGAGGGCAAGCGCCTCCTCACCCCCACGGCCAAGCACGAAGGGGTCACCGCATTTCAGGCGAACGACGCGTTTTCCGGCGCGCGCCGCTCGCACCAGGAGGGCATGGATCGTGTCCTGCGCGACGCTGGCCCGCCCGGCGCGCTTCCCGACCGAGAATTTCGCGGCACGCGGGGCGAGCCCGAGCGCCGCTTCGTCGACGAGCGCATCGTAAAGCACGAGGTCGGCCGCAGCGAGCGCACGCGACGCTCGCAGCGTGAGGAGATCGGCGGCACCTGGTCCCGCCCCGACGAGCCACACCTTGCCATGCTCGGTCGAACGCCCAGGGCTCACGGCCGCACCTCACCAGACGCGAGGAGTTGTGGGCGCCTCCCGCGCAGGTGGCCAGTTGGCAACCAATCGTCGTTCGAGTGGACAACACGTAGGCCCGTCGGCAGCTCCAGGGGAAGTCGTGCGGGTGCGCCGCACGCCGGGCTCTGCGACGAGCCGCGCGCCGGCTCGAGGGTGACGAGGGGGCGCTCGGTGTCGGCATTGATACTCGCGAAACACGCGGCAATATCGAAAAGAGCGCCCTCGGCAGGCGAGCGCAAGACGCGTGTCACCGTCTCGCGCCCCACGGCTCGGAGCGACCCGTCCTGCGACAGGGCGTTCGCCGGGCTCACCAGCGTGTCCACCATGGTAGACACGGCTACCATCGAACGAGAGCCAACGCAACCCGCCGCAGCACGCGCTCGGGCGGCAGCGCGAGGCTCCTGAGCCCTCGTGCCGCAGGTCGCGCAGCGGATCCGCGAACGTCGGGGTTGTTCGACGAAACGATCTGCGCGTATGGTGAGCCTTCGGCGAAGGGAGGCAATCTTGCGCGACGGCACGCGATCGTTATGGCAGCTCGGGCTCGCGGCGCTCTTCGGCGCGAGCGCGGCGTGTGGAGCAGAGCCCGCGAACCTCGACGAGGATTGCCCGCAAGACACAGGCGCGGGCGGCGCGACGACGACCGCATCGACCGGGCCGTCGCAGGCGTCGAGCCAGGTCGCGTCCAGCAGCGTGGCCTCGAGCGGCGTCGGCGGCGGCAGCGTGGCCTCGAGCGGCGTCGGCGGCGGCAGCGAGGGGCCGATGTTCGAGACCCCGAACGCCGACGAAATCGCCTCGCGCCTGCACGCGTGCCACAAGCTGAGCTACGCGCAGGTGGGGACCTTCTTGAGAAGTCGCGGCGCGCCGATACCGCCGACGGGAGTCGGCGATCTGAAGACGACGACCGTGAGCGTGCTCGGATCGAACCAGACCCTCGGCGCGCTCTTCGGCGGCGGGGGTGCGGCGTGCGAGATGCAGCAAACCGCCGGCCTCGGCAGCAGCGCGACCGATCCGACGTGTCCCGCGGGCCAAGCGTGCTTCTGCAACCAGAGCGACAAGGCGAACGTCGCGAACCCGACCTGCCTCGACTCGGGCAGCAACGAAGCCGCCGACGGCTACTGCGTCGCCAAGCCCTCGACCGCCGCGTTTCTCTACTTTACCGGTCGCGACGCGTTCGGCGTGCCGAAGCTCAACTCTCGCCGCGCCGAGACCGAGGAGCACTCGACCGCGAGCGCGAGCAAGCTGATGGACATCTTCATCCAGGCGGCGCCGCACATCATCGCGAACATCGGCGATCCGGTGAAGGCCCCGGCCTGCACCCTCGGCGGCAAGAACCGCCCGATGTTCGACACGCTCGACGGCTCGTGCGTCCCCGAGTCGCTGAGCTGCGTGCTCGGCATGCCGGCGAGCGACGATCACCTCTTGCTGTGCAACTTGATCGTTGCCAAGGCAACTCAGGGCGACGCCGCCGATCTCGCGAGGAAGCGCGCGATCGCGGTCGCGGTCCTCATGAGCGGAACTCACGCGTGCCAGTGACGGGAGGCGACGAGCGATGACCAACTGGAAATTGAGAGAGCTCCGCGACGGTCGACGCCGGAGCTTCTTGAAGATGTGCACGGTCGCCGCCGCGGCGGTCGGCGTGTCGCGGACGCGCCTGCTCGACTTCCTCGCAGACGAGGGCGGCTACGGGCTCGCGGAGGCGGCCGGCGCGACGTACGGGCGCTCGCTCGTCGTGCCCTGTCCCAACGGCGTGTTCGCGTGGTTTCAGGAGCTGTGGCCGCACGTCGACGTGGCGATGCGGGCCTGCGAGAACGTAGTGATCCCCGCGTTCGTGAATATTAGCAATGATGCTCCCAACCTAGTCAACCCGACGTTGAATCCGAGCTTCGGCTTTGCCTCATCGTACCTCTACACGACCCAGTACGGCTACACGCCCGCGAACGGCTACCGCGGCACCTACACGCCGGGCAAGGGCGTCGCGATGCCGCCGCTGCCGAGCGGCGTAAAGGGCTGGGCCGGCGGCTACCGGCCCTTCTTCTACGGCCCCGACGCGCCCTGGTTCGATCACCAGGCGGGCGTCCCGAAGCGGCCCGTGACCGCGCTCATGGCGGGCTCTGACGAGACGCACACCGTGTTCCCGAGCTCGGCGACCACGGTGTCGGGCACCTCGACCCTGCTCGCGTCGCTCGCGTCGCTCGGGGCGTCGAGCTCGGCCGCGGCGGTCCCGGCGATCGGCATCGATCCGGTGAAGTACGGCCGCGCGCCCGGCGCCCCCGACATCGCCACGGTGCCGAGCGCGAACGGCATGATCGATCTCTTCAACAGCGCCGCGAGCCAGCTGACGCTCGCGTCCAAGGCCGACCAGGAGATCTTCGAGGACTACTTCAAGGCCGTGATCGCGCTCCGCAAGAGCGCCTCGCGCACGAGCTGGGCGCCGCAGCTCGCGGTGACGAAGAACGCTGCGCGCATCATCGGCCTCAACTTCGCGGCGCAGCTCACGCCGACCGCGCAGGACCTCGTCGCCTACGGCATCCAAGAGCTCGTGGACTCGTCGCTGGCGAGCTCGACCTACCTGCAGCCGAAGCAGCGCGAGCGGCTCGAAGAGTTTGGGCGCGTCCTCATCGTCGTCGCGAAGGCCTTCGCGCTCGGCCTGTCGAAGACGGCGGTGGTGTCGCTGTCTCCCGGCCCGACGAGCGACCAGGACTTCACCGATCCGCACGCCGTGTTCAGCTCGCCCGCGACTCTCATCATGGGCCGCAACACGACGCGGCACCTCGGCAAAATACTCGATGCATTTTACGAGCACCTCGCGCAGTTCAACGATCCGGAGGACCCGAACCAGAAGCTCGATCAGACGACGAGCTTCATCGCCTTCGGAGACACGCCACACACCCCGTTCCTTGGTCGAGGGTGGCCAGACCCGACGCCCAACTCGAGCAACTGGCTCTACCTAATGAACCCGAAGGGCCTCGTCCAGAACGGCTGGTTCGGACAGTGCGTCACCACGCCCGTCCAAGGTCGGCGCGGCCTCGCCTACGATCCGCTCACCGGGAAGGACACGACGCAGGATACGATCCTCGTGACGAAGTTCTCTACCACGGCGGCCGTCTACGCGGTCGCGGGGGGCGACACGAATAAGACCGCCGAGTTCGGCACGGCGGCGAGCGCGCTCCCGGCCCTCCTCACCTGAGCGGGCCCGCGCGCCGACGCGCTCACGGCCTCACGCCGAAGAGCGCCTCGAAGTTTTCCTCCAGCTGCGCGAGGGCCGCAGCCTCGGTCGTCTTCCAGAGCTCGGCCGCGTACGAGAGCGTGCGCGCGACGTCGGAGGGCTCGGAGCCGCGCTCCTTCTCGGGCGTGAGGTAGGGGCAGTCGGTCTCGAGGAGCAGGCGATCGCGCGGGACGGTCTCGAGCATGCGCGTGAAGCTCTCGCTCCTTCGCGCGTTGGCGGGAATGCTGAGATAAAAGCCCGCGTCCGCGACCTGCCGCGCGAGCGAGACCTTGCCGCCGAAGCAGTGAAAGTCGACGCGCTTCGCGCCGTGCTCCACCAGCAGCTCGAGGGTGCGCCGCTCGCGCTTGCGCGTGTGGAGGATGAGCGGCTTGTTGGCGTCGAGGGCGACGCGCACGAGCGCGACGAACGCAGCCTCCTGCGCGGGCCAGAGCGACTCGGGGACCCAGTAGCCGTCGAGCCCGACCTCGCCGACGGCGAACGCCTCCTCGACGTGGTCGCGCACGAACGCGATCGCCTCGTCGACCGTCGGAGGCTCGCCCTCGTCCTCGCGTGGGTACGACACGCCCGCGGCGAGCATCTCGCGCATCACCGCGTCGACCGGGTAGAGGCCGATCGCCGGTTTGACGATCGGGTGCCTCCGCGCGAGCGCGAGCACGGCCTGGTTGTCGGCCGGGTGGAGCCCGTTCGACACGATGGTCGTCACGCCGGCCGCGCGCGCGCGCTCGACGACGGCGTCCACGTCGGCGACGAGGCGCGGGTGCGTGAGGTGAGCGTGGACGTCGAAGAGACCCATGAGGCCGAGCGCCGCAGACGACCTCGTCTCGCGGCGACGCGAGGGTACACCGCCCGGTCGGCGACCTGCTATGCCTTGACCATGCTGGCTCGGCTCCGCACGCAGGGAGGAGTCGCGCTCGCGCTCCTCGCCGGACTCTCGACCCTCGCGGCGCGCTCCGAGGCCGCGACCCCGGCCGAGCGTCGCTGGACCGCCGCTACGCCCGACGCGATCCTCGAGCGCTCGGCGCGCATCGCGGCGAGCGACCCGACCGAGGCCCTCGCCCGTCAGGTCTTCCTTGCGTCGCTGGCGCCCGAGGCGTCCGCCCACCGAGGTTACGAGGCGCTCGAGCTCCTCGGCCGAGCCCCGGGGCCGCTCGGAGACTCGGCCCATTGGCTCGCGCGGACGCTCGCGCCGACGCCGGCCGCCGCGAGCGCCTCGAGCGACGACGGCCCGCTCGACGAGGGCATGCTGCGAACCTTCTCGATCCTCGGCCCGTTCGCCGATGTCGGCGGTGGGCTTGCTCGGCGCGAGGGCGTCGAGCTGGCGGGGTTTCGCTTCTCGAGCGGGGACGCCTCGCGTGGCGCGATCCGGGTGCGGCCGGTCCGCACCCTCGTCGGCTCCGTCACGCCGACCGGCGTGCCCCTCGACCGGTACGTGCACCCGCGCCGCGAGTCGTGCACCTACCTCTCGAGCGCCGTCACGCTAGCGAACCCTGGTCGCGTCGTGCTGCGCGTGGCGTCGACCGGGACGTACCGCGTGTCCTGGGATGGCCACGACGCGGGCGGACACGCCGAGGCGCACCGTCGGGCCCTCGTCGATCGCAGCGCCACCGCGCTCGACGCGACCGCGGGCCTGCACTTGATCACGGTCAAGACCTGTTCCGAGGCTCAGCACGACGAGGGGCGCGTGCGCGTGCGGCTCACGACGGAGGATGGCCGCCCGGTCACCGCGACCTCGAGCTCGGCTCCGGCGCGCCTCGACGAGGCTCTCGAGGCGGCACGTGCGCGCGCGGCGTCGACCCACCGCGCGCTCCGCACGCCGTTCGATGAGGCCACGACGCTTGGCGACAAGCCTACGATGGGCGAGTCCCTGCGCGCCGCGATGGTCCGGATCCTCGCGGGGGCCGACGACCTTCAGAGCCCGCGCGCGCCCGGCATGCTGGGGCTCCTCGCCGCGACGCGAGGCGTCGACGCCGAGACCCTCGCCATCGCCGGGTTTCTCGCGCCCTCGGGGGCAAACCGCTCGGGCTGGCTCCGGCGCGCTCGCGAAGAGGCGAGCGCCGAGGGCAACCCCGACGCGCTGGCCTTCGCGCAGCGGGCGCTCGTGCTCGCACAGCTCGGCGCGCTGCAAACGGACCTCGCGCGTGCGACGTCCGAAGAGGAGCCGCTCGCGTCGGCGAGCGATCCGCAGGCCGAGCTCATCCGCGCGGAGCTGGCCGCGCGCATGGGCAACGGCGGGCTACGCCACGGGGCGGTCGCGCGCCTCGAGCGGCTCGCGCGCTCGCGCGGGGCGAGCACGCCCGAGGCGGTGTGGCGCTCGCTCGCGCAGTTCACGCAGGGCGAGCGGCCCGAGCTCCACCTCGTGGCGATGACGGCGCTCGTCGGCCTCGCCCCTGGGTATCGCGGCGCGCAGCACGTCCACGCGCACCGGCACCTCGGCCGCGCGGCGCTCCTTCGCGCGGCGCACGACGACCACGACGCGCTCGACGATGCCCGTGACGCCGAGGGGATCGCGGGCTGGCTGCTCGACGCCGGAGAGGCGGAGGCCGCGCGGCGACTCTTCTCGGAGACGGCGGCGGCCTCGCCGAATCGCCCGCTCGCGCACCTTGGCGTCGCGCGGGCACTCGAGGCGCTCCGCTCGGCTGATCGCGCGGCGCTCGACGCGTCCCTCGCCCGCACCCTCGAGCTCGAGCCTGCGAGCGCGGCCGTGAGCGGCGAGCGCGCCTACCGTGGCGGGCGCGTCGGCGCGGCGCTCGAGCTCGGCGAGGACGCTACCTACCTCGTCGAGCCAAGCGTGTTCCTCGCGCGCGCGAAGGCGCAACCGATGCCCGTCGAGGGCGTGTTCGATCGACAGCTCCACTGGCGACGCGTGGTCCGGATGCTCGCCGATCAGCGCGTATCGCAGACGATCCACTACGCGCGCGAGATCGGCGTCGAGCCTCGCAACGAAGAGGAGCTCTACGAGAGCGTCCCGGAGGCCGGACCGACGAGCGAGCTGCTCGTCGCGCGCGTCCATCGCGTCGACGGCGCGGTGCTCGAGCCCGAGCAGCAAGACCCGAGCGGCTCGCTGGTGCGCTGGCCGAAGCTGCGCCGCGGAGACGTCGTCGAGATCGCCGTCCGCAGCTACACGCCGGGCCCGGTCGGACGAAGGGGCGACGCCCCCTTCTACTTCGTCGACTACGTCGGCTCGGTGACGACCCGCCCGGTCCTCTACAACGAGGTGGTGATCGACGCGCCCGCCGGCTCGCCGCTCGCGTTCGACGTGGTCGGCGGCAAGCCCGACAGGCGCGTCGAGCGCCGCCTCGGGGATCGCACGGTAACCGAGCTCGTGTGGGACGCGCCGCCGACGATCGCCGACGAGCCGCTCGCCCCGCCGGCGAGCGAGTCGCTGCCGCTCGTCGTGGGCTCGATCTACCCGACGTGGCGCGAGTTCCTCGACTGGTACCAGGGCGCGGTCGCAGGCTTCACCGTCCCCGACGAGCAGATCCGGCAGGTCGCGCGTGAGCTCACCGTGGGCAAGACGACGCGCGACGAGAAGCTCGAGGCGCTCTTCAATTACGTCGCGGACGACATCCGATACGTGAATTACCAGTCCGGTGAGTGGTGGCTGCCGAACCGCCCCCAGCACCTGCTCGCGCGGCGGCAAGGCGACTGCGACGACAAGGCCAACCTGCTCATCAGCCTGCTCGCGGCCGTCGGCATCGAAGCGACCGAGGTCCTCATCCAGACGCGCTTCACCGGGCAACCGCGGATCTTGTTCGAGTCGAAGATCGCGGTCCCGATGTTCGACCACGGCATCGTGTACCTGCCCGAGGCGCAGGGCGGTCGCTACCTCGACGCGACGAGCCCGCAGTCGCGACTCGGCACGCTGCCTTCGATGGACGCCCGCTCGGCGGTGGTGCTCGTCGGGACTGGCGCCCCACGCGCCATCGCGACACCCGTCTCGGGGCCGGACGACCACGGCGTCGAGGCGAGCTGGAGCGTCGAGCTCACCGCCGACGGAGGCGCGCATGTCCGCGCGGTCGAGCGGCACGTCGGAGACGCCGCCTTCTTGCTGCGGACCAACCTCGGGCAAGCCGACGCGCGCGCGCAGTGGGTCGAGGCGAACCTCCTCACCCGCAACCTGCCGGGCGCGAGGCTCGAGGGCGAGGTCGGGTTCGACGGAGCGCTTCCGAGCGGTGCGGCGAAGCTCGAGTACCGCGCGTCGGTCACGCAGCTCGCGCGACGCGAGGGCGCCGAGCTCGTGCTGAGGCTCGCCCCGGCGACCCAGCTCGCGATGCAGCTCGCGCCGCTTGCCGAGCGAACGCTCCCGGTGATCCTCCCACCCCAGGTCGCGCCCGCGCACCACGACGTCACGATCGAGGTTCTGCTGCCGAAGGGCTGGTCGGCGACGGGGCTGCCCCCGGACGATGCGCTCGACGCCGGTGGCTTCGGATCGGCGCGTCAGAGCTTTGCGCGCGGCAAGAAGCCCAGCACGCTTCGGGTCACGCGCTCGCTGCGGTTCGACGCCTCGCGCATCGAGCCGCGAGACTATCCGCGCTGGCGTGCGTGGCTACGCGAGGTCGACCGCATGATGCGGCGCAGCGTTCGGCTCACCGAGCTCACTCATCGATGAGGCGCTCGAGCGCGGGCGGAAGCGGCGACGCCACCTCGAACGCCGCGACGTGATCGTCTCCGGGCCACACGAGGACGCTCGCGTGGAGCGCATGTCGACCGAGCGACGAGGCCTCCCCGTAGATCGCATCGCCGACGAGCGGCGCGCCGATGGCCGCAAAATGCGACCGGATCTGGTGTCGAAACGCGCGAGACACGGTGGCCTCGACGAGGGCGCGTGCCCCACGCCGACGAAGGACTCGGTAGCGCGTCTCGGCCGGCCGCGCGCGCAGACGCTCGGTCTCCACGGCGTCTCGACACGCGACGACCCGCGTCGCATCGGTGGCGTGGCCCGCGAGGGGAAGCTCGATCGCGCCGCGCTCGTCGAGGACCGCGCCTGCCGCGAGCTCGCACACGAGCAGGTAGCGCTTGTCGAGCGCGCCGGACTTCATGCCCGCGACGAGGGAATCGAACGCCGCCTGCGTGCGGGCCGCGACGAGCAGGCCGGACGTATCGGTGTCGAGCCGATGACAAAGCCCGGGCTCGCGCGGCGAGAATCCGATGTCGGCCATCTCGGGGTAGCGGGCGAGCAGACCGTTCGCCACGGTGCCGAGCTCGCCCGCGACGATCGGCGCGCTCGGGATCCCGGCAGCCTTGTCGACCATGACGAGGTCCGGGCGCTCGAGGGCGATCGTGAGGTCGAGCGCCGCGTCGGGCTGGGCGCCGCGGTCGAGCGCGGTCGCGTCGACGTCGAGGTGGATGACGTCGCCGGCCTCGACCCGATCCCCCTTGCGGGCCTTGCGGCGACGGCCGTTCGCGTCGACGGCGCGCACCGCACCTGCAGCGAAGAGCTCGGCGACGCGCGCGCGACCGAGGGTCGTGTGGCGCGCGACCACCTTGTCGAGACGCTCGCCGACGTCGACGTCCTCGGTGCGGAGCTCCATCAGAAGAGGACGACGCCGCGGGCGAAGATCTCGTAGGTGACGCTCTCGTCCACGTAGAAGCGCCGCCCGACGCCGTTGATGGTGGGGCGATACGCCGGGTTCGGGATGCCGGTCGCGCCGATCTCCGGAGCCTGGCTCGAGCCGGCGGTGAAGTGGCAAGGACCGCTCTCGTAAGGGTTGTCCTTGAAATTCGGGTTGCACGGCTGGTCGTGAGTGATGCCGTGCGCCTGGTCGAAGCGCATCGCCATGCCCAGGTTCAGCTTCACGAACTCTGCGATGCGCCAGGTCACCGAGCTCGACGCGCGGTAGCTACCGTAAGGTTCGACGACCGTGAGCCCGGAGAAATACGTTTTCTGGGAGCTCTCGTCGACAACGCTGATCGTCTCGCCCGAGCAGGTCTTCGCGTCGATTTCGGCCTGCGTGCAGCCGCGATAGCGCGACCACCTCGGCCGACGAAGAGAGAGCGCCGCGCTCGAGCCGAGGGCGTCGAAGAGCTCACTGTAATCACGGCCCTCCGAGCGGTAGGTCCCGTCGAAGCGGAAGTCGAAGGTGAGCCGGCTGAAGGACTCACGGTTCTCCCACGGGTGGATCATCAGCCCGAGGCTAACGGTACCCACGATGGGCGGGTGATTGACGAGCGCGCCTTGGAGATCCGTCTGCCCGAAATCGCTCTCGCCCCCCTGCTGAAACTCGAACAGCGCGGAGAACGCGCCGTAAGGCTCGATGTACTTCACGCGCTTCGAGATCGCGGAGTGGAACTCGAGGCCGATCGTGCCGCGCGTGACGCCGGGCGTGCGCGTCGTGAGGCCCTGCGCCTCGAGGGCTGCGCCGCCGGGGGTCGTCAGGTTGGGTCCTGAGGTGTCGAACTGCCCGTTGCGGTTGATGTCGCCGGGGTGCGTGCACTGGACGGCCTGAGCCGCGTCGCAGGCGTGCATCGGGGTACCGGCCGCGATCCGGGTCTCGAGGCCGAAGACCCAGGTCGGCTTGGTGACGTCGCGCGCCTGGTTCAGGAGCGAGTAGTCGATGCCGAGCCCGACGTACTGGATGCCGCTGCGGTTTGGCGAGCGGAACGGGATGCTGAAGAGCTGCTCGCCGGGTGCGCCAGCGGCGACGACCGCGGCTTTCGCGGCCGAGCCATCGAGGTCGTCGATGCGGCGCTCGTCGCTCAGCGTGATCGGCAGCGTCGCGTAGAGCGCGAGGTCCTTGTAGAGGCCGACGTCGATGCGGGGCGTCAGCACCGATGCGATGCCGATGAACTGGCCGACCTTCATCGTCCGCGCGGTGAAGCCACCGGTCGTGAGGCCGGGCTCGAACACCGGCGACTCGCGGAGGATGCGGGCGCTCTTCGAAGCAAACTGGTAGCCGACCGAGACCGCGAAATCGAATGGATCGTCGTCATCAAAGGCGTCGATGACATCGACGACCTCGCCCGGTTCGCGCATCACGCGCGCCGGAGGCGACCCCTCTGCGCGGGCGAGCGACGGGCTGGCGACGATGGCGAGCGCCACCCACGCCCGAAGGCGGCTGAACCTCAGCTTCCGCTCAGACATGGTGCTTCGGCAGACGCTAGTACAGGGGCAGCCGAGTGAACAGGGGGATGGGCGCCTTGACGGGCGACGCCGTCAGTCTTCGCCCTGCTCCGCCGCCTCGGCCGTCGGAGCAGGTGCTGCCGCTTGGGCCGCCTCGGCCGCGCGCTCGGCCGCAAGCTTCTCGCGAAACTGACGACGCAGCTCCTCGAGCGCCTCGGGCGCCTCGGAGAGGCGAACGGTCTGCTTCGTGGGGCGGAAGGGGCCGTCCTCGACGTCGGGCCCGGGCACGCCGCTCGAGCGCAGCGTCTGGCCGAGCGGGCCCTTCGGCCGAGTCGGGACGGCGGGCTCGGGATCACGCTCGAGGGTGGTCGGCTCGGCGTGCGACTCGAACGGCTCGGGGGACGCTCCGTCGGCCCATCCGTCCGGCTCCGGGCGCTCGGCCGCACGGCGACGGGCATCGGGCGAGCCCGGGTTGGTCGGCCGGTGCGCAGGCATCGCCTCGGCTTCGTCGTCGGGCCTCGAGTCCGGCGGGATCGCGGGGGTCGGGTGGGCAGGCAAGGTCGAGCGGAGATTGTCTTGCGCGGGGGCTGCGGGCGCGGGCGTGATGCGCTCGGCGAGGGGAGGCGGCGGAGGGAGCGCCGAGACGCGCTCGGCGATCGGCGGCCCAAAGGACGAGGCCTCGATGGGACGACGCGGCGGCGGCGGCAAGTTCTCCGCCTCGGGGACGCGACGGGTCAACGCCCCCGGAGCGGCAGCGCCTCGAGGCGCCTCGCCTTCGACGCCGGGCCCCAATGCGCCGAGCCCAAACGAGCCGAGCGCGTCCGGCGGGCCAGTCCGAGGATGGGCGAACGGATCCTCGACGGGGGAGCCGGGTGCGGGAGGCGCGGCGAAGAGGAGGGTGCGCTCTTCGTCGCCGGCGAGCTCGAGCCTCGCCTCCGAGAGCTCGAGCGACGTCCGATCGAGACGATCGGCGAGTACGTTGATGAATTGCCACAACAGCTTGACCGCGCCGAGCGGGTCACCGCGAAGGAAGTCGAAGAAATCCTCGCGGCGCAAGCAGACGAGCTCGGCGTCCTCGGTCGTGGTCACCGTCGCGGAGCGCGGGTTCGAGCGGATGAGCGCCATCTCGCCGAACTGATCGCCGGAGACGAGCGCACCGAGCGGCGCGCCGCCCTTCGAAATCGCGAGCTTTCCGTCAAGCACGACGTACATCGCGTCGCCCTCGTCGCCCTCGCGCACGACCTCGTACCCCGCGGGGAACGACCGCACCTCGGCGACCGCGGTGATGCCGAGGAGCTGCCGCTCGTTCAAGCGCTGGAAGAGCGGCAGCTTGGCGAGGACATCGCGCTTTTGAGCGATGAGGCGCGCGCGTCGCTGGTCCTCTCGATCGCCGCCGCCGAGCCTGACGAAGACGGCGGTGATGTTGTCCTTGCCGCCGTGCCGATTGGCGAACGCGATGAGCTCGCGCACCAGCACCTCGCCGTCATCCTGCGACAGCCGGGGCGCGAGTGGCTCGTCGTGGTCGTCGAGGTACCCCGACAGCCCGTCCGAGCAGAGGAGGAAGCGATCTTCGGGCAGCACCTCGAACGACAGCGTGTCGACCTGCACGTGCGGGTAGACGCCGACCGCGCGCGTGATCGCGTTCTTCTTCGGCACGGTGTGGAGTTTGTCGGGCGTCACCATGCCCAGTCGGAGGAGCTCGCGGGCGACGGTGTGGTCGTCGGTCACCTGCTTCACCTCGCCGTCGCGCTGCATGTAGATGCGGCTGTCGCCGACGTGCGCGACGAAGGCGTGCCCCTCCCGGAAGAAGAGGAGCGAGACCGTCGTGCCCATGCCGCGCAGACGGTTGTCCTTCTCGCCCTCGGCATGAATGCGCGACGACGCCGCGTTGATCGCGACCTCGAGCAAGCCCATCACCTGCTGCATGCGGCGCTCGCTGCTCGCGCTCGTATCGGCTAGGCGCTCGGCGGCTGCGGCGAGGCGCTCGGCGAGCACGTCACGAATGGTCTCGACCGCGAGCGCGCTCGCGACCTCGCCCGCTGCGTGACCGCCCATGCCATCGGCGACGAGGTACAGGCCGAGCTCGCGATCGACGAGGTAGTTGTCCTCGTTGTGGGCGCGCTTCCGGCCGACGTCGGTGGCGGCGGCGTACGAGATGTCGACAAGCGGACGCATAGACTCGCCCAAGAGGCTAGCCGACGACGGGACCCCCGGTCACTCCGGAAAAGCGAGCGCCGCCCGGCCCGCGCGCGACGATGGCCGCGAGCAAACGACCGGAGGCCGCACCGTCGCGTCGAAATGAATGGAAGCGCGCCGCGTCGCAGCGGGTGCAGCCCCGCACCTCCTCGACCATCTCGACGCCGAGCGCGCGGAGTTGCGCCCCGACCACGCGGCGCAAATCGATGTGCGGTCGCGACCGCGACCTGTCGACCACGACGTCGCCGAGGGGTGAGCTCGCCGCGAGCTCGGCCGCGACCTCCGGGCCGACCTCGAAGCAGCACACCTCGATGAGCGGGCCTACGGCCGCGACGAGGCGAGGTGCGACCGCCGCGCCTCCGAGCGCCTCGACAGCGGCAGCGACGACGCCCTGCACCGTGCCGCGCCAGCCGCTGTGAACCGCCGCGACCGCGCCGCTCTCGGGGTCGGCGAGGAGCACCGGCGCGCAGTCCGCGACGCGCGTGGCGCAAGCAACTCCCGCCTCGGAGGCGAGCACGGCGTCGGCCTCACGGCGGCGGACTTCGGTGGGGTCGTCGCTTGCCGACACGGAAACGACGGCGCGCCCGTGGACCTGCGACGCGAGGAAGAGCCGCGCTCGCGCGACGTCGAGCGAGCGGCAGGCCTCGTCCCAGTCCGGCACGACCTCGCGCAAGAAGAAGCCGTGTCGAAAACCGGCACGCTCGAGGGACTCGCTCACGAGGGCCACGCCCGTCATCGCCGTACTGTGTCATTTTCGCGGAGGCGCGTGCTAGCGTGACGGCTCCGTCATGGCGTCGACCGACCCATACATCGGCCGCGAAATCTTGAACGGGCAGTTCAAGCTCGAGAAGAAGATCGGCACCGGAGGTATGGGCGCGGTCTATCGGGCGCACCAGCCGGAGATGAACCGGCCGGTGGCCGTGAAGATCCTCCACGCGAAGCTGAAGAACCGCAAAGACCTCGTGTCGCGGTTCCGCCGCGAGGCGCGCGCGATGAGCCACCTCACGCACCCGAACACGGTGAAGGTGATGATGTACGGCGAGCTCGACGACGGCGAGCTCTACATCGTGATGGAGTACCTCGAGGGCAAGAACCTGAACCAGGTCGTTCGCCGCGAGGGGCCGCTCGCGCCGGAGCGCGCCGTGCCGATCCTCATGCAGGTGTGCGGCGCGCTCGAAGAGGCGCACCAGCTCGGCATCGTGCACCGCGACCTCAAGCCCGAGAACATCTTCCTCACGAACTCCGGCGGCCTCACCGACTTCGCCAAGGTGCTCGACTTCGGACTCGCGAAGGTGACCGAGCGCGAGCTCCGCCCCGGGTCGGTGATGCTGACGCAAGAGGGCATGGTCTTCGGGACTCCGGAGTTCATGTCGCCCGAGCAGGCCCAGGGACAGACGCTCGATCGGCGAAGCGACATCTACTCGCTCGCGGTGATCCTCTACGAGGCACTGACGGGGAAGCTGCCGTTCGATGCCCGCTCGTCGATGGAGTACATCCAGCTCCACGTCGCGAAGCCGCCGATCCCGCTCGACGAGCGAATCCCCGGCAAGACCTTCCCTTCGGGGCTCGGCAGCGCGCTCGCGAAGGCGATGTCGAAGAACCCGGCGCACCGGCACGCGTCCGCGGCGTCGTTCGCCGAGTCGCTGCGTCCCTTCGCGCCGCGGGGCTTCGTGGTCGACATCCCGACGCCAGCGAGGCAAGCCTCGGATCCACCGCCGTCGTCGCGCCGCGCGGCCCAGGCTCGTCACGACTCGGAGGGACCGACCGAGCCGCAGCGCGCCCTCGAGCACACCATGGACCACCCCGACACCGTCGACGAGCCGATCGAGCTCCCGACGGGCTCGAGCGTCAGCTCGCAAACCCTCGTCATGGTCGCCATTGCGTCGCTCGTCCTCGGGGTCGTCGCGACCGTGGCAGCGGTCAAGCTCGGGCTCCTCGGCTAGCGGATCCTGCGGTTTTTTTGCGGCGAGCCGCGTCGTCGTGACAGAACCCGTGCATGCGCGCGCGCAGGCTCAGCCTCCTCCTCGTCGGCCTCTCGGGCTGCCTTCAGCCGATCGGCTTCGGGACCAAGCAGGGCGCGCCGGTCGACGACACCGGGGGCTCGAGCGACGAGCCTGCGAAGGATCCGAACGCGCCCGTCCCGACGAAGATCGCGGATTTCGTCGAGTTCCTCGGCTCGCGCGGCTACGCCGCCTACCCGACCACCCCGACGGCCCTGGTGCCGACCGGTCCGCACGGCGTCGCCGCGGTGCGTGGCTACTACCACCCCACGCTGGCCGCCTCGCTCGAGGCGGGGAACCTCGAGCACCCCGCGGGCGCAGGCGCGGTCCTCGAGCTCTTCAAGGCCGACGGGGTGACGCGCTTCGGCTGGGCCGCGAGCGTGAAGCTCGGCGATTTCAGCGATCTCGGCCTCAACTGGCTCTGGCTCGAGGCGATCGAGTCGAACGGCGAGGTCAAGGTGCTCGAGGCCGGAGAGGGCCTCGGGCTCTGCGTGCCGTGTCATGCAGCCGGGGACGATTTCATCCTCGGCATCGGCAGATGAAAGACGGCGGGGTCACCCGAGCGTTCTAGCGGTGGTCTGCACATGGACGAGCCTCAGGCAAACGACGCCGTGGTCTCCTCGGAGCCGGGGCGCGCACCGGAGCACGGCTTCGTGCGCTGGGCTCGCCGAATCGCGACGGCCCTCTTTTGCCTGACGGGCCTCGGCTTCGTGGTGCTCGCGGGCGTGCTGCGACGCTACGAGTCGCGCTTACCCTCGACGGCCGACCTGCAGCACTACGACCCGCCGCAGGTGACGCGGATCCTCGCGCGCGACGGCTCGCTGCTCGCCGAGGTCTTCGTCGAGCGCCGCACCGTCGTGAGCATCGACGCGATCCCGAAGCCGCTGAAGCTCGCCGCGCTGGCGGCGGAGGACGCCGATTTCTACCGCCATGAGGGGCTCGACTACCTCGGCATGCTGCGCGCGCTGCTCGTCAACCTGCGGCACGGCGAGACGCGACAGGGCGGCAGCACGATCACGCAACAGGTGGTGAAGAACGCGCTCCTCACGTCGGAGCGCACGTTCGAGCGTAAGGCACGCGAGCTGCTCCTCGCGCGGCGCATCGAGCAAGAGCTCGGCAAGGACGCGATCCTCGAACTCTACTTGAACCACATCTACTTCGGTCACGGCCGCTACGGAGTCGAGGAGGCCGCGAGGTACTACTTCGGAAAGAGCGTCGGCCAGCTATCGCTCGCCGAGTCCGCGCTCATCGCAGGACTCCCGAAGGGTCCGTCGATCTACTCCCCGCGCGTCGACCTCGAGCGGGCGCGCAAGCGGCGCGACACCGTGCTCGAGCAGATGGCGCTAAAGGGCTTCGCCGAGCGCGAGCTGGTCGAGCGGGCGAAGGTCGAGCCCATCCTCCTCGCTCCAGCGGTGGAGCAGCTCGCGGAGCTCGCGCCCGAGGTGGTCGACGAGGTGCAGCGGACCTTGCGCGCGACGCTGGGCCCCGTCGCTCAGCGGGGCGGCTTCACGGTCACCACGACCATCGACCCGGAGCTCCAGTCGGCGGCGCGCGCGGCGGTGCGCAAGAACCTCGACGCCTACGCCGCACGGCACGGGCTCCTCGCGCCGCAGAAGCCGGCGAAGAAGCCGCTCGCCCCCTTCAAGGGGACACCGAAGGCGAGCGGTCACCACGTCTACGCCGCGGAGGTGACGGGCGCGGAGGACTCGAAGGGCACGCTCAACCTGCGGGTCGGCACGGCCAAGGGGACCGCGCGCATCCCGTCTCGCTACGACCCGAAGGGCCAACCTGCGAGCAAATTTGCTCCGGTCGGCGCGGTGCTTCGCGTGAGCCCGTACACCGATCGCGGCGTGGACGACGACGGCGCGCCGCGCGAATACCGGCTCGAGCTCGGCCCCGAGTCGGGGCTCGTGATGGTCGACGTCACGAGCCGCGAGATCCTCGCGCTCGTCGGGAGCTACGAGGGCGTCCGCGGCGCCTTCGATCGCGCGACGTTCGCGCGCCGTCAGCCGGGCTCGACGTTCAAGCCGATCGTCTACGCCGAGGGGATCCGGACCCGCAAGCTCACGCCGGCGACGGTGGTGCCGCTCCCGGAGGCGCTGAACCCGAACCGACCGCTCCCCCTCCCCGGCAAGGATCCGAAGGATCCAGCCTCGCTCGTGAAGCCCCCGGTGTTCCTGCGCGACGCGCTGGCGCGCAGCATCAATGACGCGGCGATCTGGGCCCTCCGCGAGGTGGGCGCGCCCAAGGTGGTGTCGTTCGCGGCGAGCCTCGGCCTCGAGGCGGAGCTGCAGCCGACCGAGTCGCTCGCGCTCGGTGCCTACGAGACCACTCCGCGGGACCTCGCCGCGGCGTACCTCACGCTAGCCTCGGGGGGCGTCGCCGCGAAGCCTCGACTCGTGCGGAAGATCGTCGGTCGCGACGGCGCGGAGGTGCCGCTCTCGAACCCACCCGAGCCGCGACGGGTGCTCACCGAGGCCGAATCCTACGTCATCACGAGCCTGCTCACCTCGGTGGTCGAGCGTGGCACGGGGCGCGCCGCGAAGGCCCTCGGACTCCCGCTCGCGGGCAAGACCGGCACGAGCAACGACGCGAAGGACGCCTGGTTCGCGGGCTACTCGCCGACGACCGTGTGCGTCGTGTGGACAGGCTACGATGACGCGCTGCCGCTCGGCGCGAACGAGCAGGGCGCGACCGCCGCGCTGCCCGCCTTCATCGACGCGATGCGCGCGGCCCATCGCGGCCGCAAGCCGGCGCCGTGGAAAGAGCCGGCTGGGCTCGTGCGCAAGCGCCTCGACCGGCGCACGGGCCTGCTCGCGCGCGAGGGAGCCGACGACACCGTCGAGGAGCTGTTCCTCGCGGGGACCGAGCCGACCGAGGTCGCGCCGGCTCCCGAGGACGACGGAGCGGGCGGCGGTAGGGCCGACGGAGCGGGCGGCGGCGACGCGGCGCCTCCAATCGAGACGCCCCCGCCTCCGGCCCCCGAAGGCGAGAAGAAGCCCGCGCGGGACGACGAGCGCCCACCCGCGGGTGACGCGGCGCCGCCCTGAAGCCGGGACCGCACGCGCGACGAACCTGCGAAAATGCGGGTGACGAGGCCGTTTTCGGGTGTAGCATTATCGGTCCTGACGGCGCGTCTGCCTCGTCGGGTGAGGCACGCGTGCAAGCCGGCGACCTGATCTCGGGGAAGTACCGCCTGCAGCGCCAGCTCGGCGCGGGCAGCATGGGATCGGTGTGGGCCGCGCGCAACGAGCTCACCGATCGCGACTTCGCGGTGAAGTTCCTGCTCCCGGAGCTCGCCTCGAAGGAGGACGCGCTGCAGCGCTTCTTCCACGAGGCCCGCGCCTGCGGGCAGGTCCGCCACCCGGCGATCGTCGATGTCTACGACATGGGCCGCGCCGACAACGGGGCCCCATACCTCGTGATGGAGTTGCTCGAGGGCGAGGGCTTCGACGCGCGGCTGAAGCGCGCCGGGCAGATGAGGCCGGTCGACGTCTGCCGCTACCTGGCCTTCGTCGCGCGGGGCCTCGAGGAGGCGCACGCGCGCGGGCTGCTCCACCGCGACCTCAAGCCCGGCAACATCTTCTTCGCGGTCGACAAGGGCGGCGAGGTTCACCCGAAGGTCCTCGACTTCGGCATCTCAAAGGAGATGACCGAGCTCGACATCGTCGCCACCTCGACCGGCGCGGTGCTCGGCTCGCCCGCGTACATGAGCCCCGAGCAGGCGCGCGGCGATCTCGACCTCGACGCGCGAGCCGATCTCTGGGCGCTCGGCGTCATCATGTACGAGGCGCTGACCGGGCACTTGCCCTTCGACGCCAGCAACTACAACGCGCTGATGGTGAAGATCATCCGGGAGCCTCACGTCCCTGTGGCGCAGCGCAGCACGACCGTGCCGGTCGAGCTCGTGCAGGTCGTCGATCGGCTGCTCGAGAAAGATCGGGCCCGCCGCGTCGCCTCTGCGGGCGAGCTCGCCGACAAGCTCGAGCGCATCTACGTCCGGCTCACCGACACGCCGCTCTTCGCGCCCGAGCGCCAGACGACGATCCCCCCTCACAGCGACCACACCTCCGACCTCGGGTGGCAGGCACGCACGCTCGTGCGCGGCCCCCATCGCAGCCGAGCGGCGATCGCCGGCCTCGCCGTCGGGGTCGCGGGCCTCGCCTTCGCGGGCGCGACGCTCCTTCGACCGAAGCCTGGCCTCGTGGCCTCGAGCCGCTTCGGCGCCGACGTCAGCGCCGCGATGGTGCGCGCACGCACGCAGGTGACCGAGGCTGTCGCGCACGAGAAGGCCCGCGCCGCCGAAGAAGCCGCCCGTGAGGCCGATCGGCGCGCGACCGAAGCGGAGAAGCAGCGCGACGTGCTCGGCGCCCCAGGGACCGGACCTCGCCCGGCGACCTCCACGACGACCGCAAAGCCTGGCGGTGACGATCCGCACGGCGGCGTCGTCGGCCCAGGGTTCTAGCGCCCTCGAGCCCGTCCGCGAGCACCACAAACGCCGAAGGGCCGCAGCGTGAGCCGCGACCCTTCGAGCCTCGAGCGTCCGGTCGGGATCAGGCCGTGACGATCGAGACCTGGCGCTTGGCGCGATCGCGCCAGTGGAACTTCACCGTGCCGTTCGCGAGCGCGAACAGCGTGAAGTCCTTGCCGGTGCCGACGTTGTGACCCGCGGCCACCGAGCCGCCGACCTGACGAACGAGGATCGAACCCGCGGTCACCACCTCACCGTCGTGCGCCTTGACGCCGCGGTATTGGGCCTTCGAGTCACGACCGTTGCGCGATGAGCCGCCGCCTTTTTTATGAGCCATGGCTTTCTCCTGTGATCCGCTGCTTCAGCCGGCGATGCCGGTGATCTTGACCGCGGTGTAGGGCTGACGATGACCCTGCTTGCGGCGGTAGTTCTTACGACGGCGGAACTTGAAGATGATGATCTTCTTGTCCCGGTCCTGCGACAGGATCTGCGCCTTGACGCTGGCGCCTGCCACGGTCGGCTTGCCGACCTTCACCGACTCGCCGCCGCCGACGAGGAGAACCTCGTCGAAGCTCACCGCGTCGCCAGGGTTGCCATTCAGCTTCTCCACGTGGAGCGTGTCGCCCTGGGAGACTCGGTACTGCTTTCCGCCCGTCTTGATGACCGCGTACATGATCCTGCCTTTGAGCTGAGCCCCGGGTGAGACCACCCGGGGGAGGGGGAGCATACGGATTTTTGCCTCGATGGCAAGCGCTCCGCGCGTGTCCGAGCGGAGGTTTCGCGCCTCAGGAATATCCGTTCAGTCCTTTGCCGGGCGCACCACGCTTCGGATGCTCAGGTCGCCTGGCGGAAGACGAGGCCCTCGGGGCCGACGTCGACCGCGACGGTGCCCGAGGCGAGCGCTCCGCCCTCGAGGATCGCCTGGGCGAGCGGGTTTTGGAGCTCCCTCATGATCGCGCGCTTCAGCGGGCGGGCGCCGAGGGCGGGCTCGTAGCCGAGGTCGACGAGGCGCTCCTTGGCGGCATCGCTGACGGTGAGGGCCATGTCGCGCTCGGCGAGCATCCTGCCGAGCTTGCGAAGCTCGCCTTCGACGATCCCCCGCAGATCCTTCTTCTGCAAGCCCTTGAAGACGACGATGTCGTCGATGCGGTTCAAGAGCTCGGGGCGGAAGAACGCGTGGAGCTCGGTGTGGACCACGTCGCGCACCGCCTCGCGGCCGTCGGGCGTCTCGAAGAGCTTGGGGTCGCACTCGAGGATGCGCTTCGACCCGATGTTGGAGGTCATCACGACGACGGTGTTCGAGAAGTCCGCGGTGCGGCCGCGGCCGTCGGTGAGGCGCCCGTCGTCGAGCAGCTGCAAGAGCAGGTTGAAGACGTCGGCGTGGGCCTTCTCGACCTCGTCGAAGAGGAGCACGCTGTACGGCCTGCGACGCACCGCCTCGGTGAGGAAGCCGCCCTGCTCGCTGTCGGCGTAGCCGGGCGGCGAACCGATGAGGCGCTGCGCCATGTGCTTCTCCATGAACTCGCTCATGTCGAGGCGCGTCAGGGCCTGCTCGTCGTCGAACAAGAACTCGGCGAGCTTCTTCGCGAAGTAGGTCTTGCCGACACCGCTCGGGCCGAGGAACAGGAACGAGCCGATGGGCTTGCCCTGATCCCGCAGGCCGACGCGACCGCGACGCACCGCGCGCGACACGGCCGCGCACGCCTCGTCCTGACCGATCACCTGCTCGGCGAGGCGCTCCTCCATCTTGAGGAGCTTCTCGGCCTCGCCCTCGAGCATCTTCGCGACCGGGATCCCAGTCCACTCGTTCAAGGTGACCGCGACGTCGTTCTCGTCGACGACGACCGGCCCCGGACGCGCGCCGCCCTTCTGCGCCGACTCCTCGGCCGCCGCGAGGCGCGGGGCGAGCCCCGGCAAGACGACGTGCTCGAGCTCACCGACGCGCGCGAAGTTCTTCGCGGACTTGGCCACGGCGAGCTCGGCGGTCGCCTGCTCGTGCTCCTTGCGCAGCAGCTGGAGCGCCGCGACGACGCCCCGACGCGCCTCGAGCGACGAGCGAAGCTCGGCCACCTTCGGGCGTAGGGTCACGGCCTCGGCCTCGAGCGCGGCGCGGATCTTCCCGCCGAGCTCGGTGGGATCGTCGGCGACGCCCGCGAGCTGCGCCTCGAGGGCCTCGAGCCGACGCATCGCCTGATCCGCCTCGACCGGGACGCCGTCGACCTCGACGCGCTTGCGCGCCGCGGTCTCGTCGAGGAGGTCGACCGCCGAGTCGGGGAGCGCGCGGTCGCCGAGGTAGCGCTTCGCGAGCGTCACCGCGGAGCGGATGGCGCCCTCGGCGATTTGGAGGTGCTGGTGCCGCTCGAAGCGAGGAGCGACGCCGCGCAGGATCTGAAACGCGAGCTCTGGGGTCGCCGGCTCGAGCACGAAGCTCGTGAAGCGCCGCACGATCGAGCCGTCACGCTCCTCGATCCTCTGGACGCCGTCGGGCGTGGCGGTCGCGAGGATGCGCAGGTCGCCGCGCGCGAGGAGCGGCCGCAAGAGCTCACCTACCCCCGAGCCGGTGACGCCGCCCGCGAACAGGCTGTGCAGCTCTTCGACGACGAGGATCGCCTCGCTGGCCGAGCTCGAGACGAGCTTGTCGACGACGGCCTTGAGGCGCGCCTCGAGCTCACCGCGGAGCTTGGCGCCCGCGACGAGCGCACCGGTGTCGAGCTCCCACAACCGCGCGCCCGCGAGGTTGGAGGGGACATCGCCAGCCGCGAGCCGACGAGCGAGCGCGCGCACGAGCGTGGTCTTGCCGACGCCGGGCTCGCCCACGACGAGCGGGTGGTGCTTCGCGCGACGCTCGAGGATCTGCAAGAGGCGGCGGACCTCGGCGTCGCGCCCGATCGCGGGGCCGAAGGACTCGACGCGCGCGGCGGCGACGAGGTCGAGCGCGAGCTCTCCGGCGGCGGCGGGCCTCGCGGCGACGGCTACGGTGGCCTTCGGCGCACGGTCGAGCTCGGCGACGTGCTCGCGGAAGCCGCCCGGCCCGATGCCGAAGCCGGTGAGGATGTCCCCCACCGCGCCGCGAATTTCCTGGGCCATCGCGTGCAGAAGGTGCGCGACGCCGACCTCGGCGGCGCCGTCGCGGGTGGCCTCGCGCTCCGCGCGCGCGAGCAGATCCAACAAGCGTGGGCTGACGTAGGCCACGCCGCCGCCGGCCTTGGCGAGCTTGGCGAGGGCGCGCTCGCACTGCTCGGCCGCGGTTTGGGGATCGGCGCCAGCGCTCCGCAACACCGCGGCGATCCCGGGGTGCCGCTCGAGGCCGCGCGCGAGCAGGTGGAGCGGCAGCACCTCGGCGTGACCGCGCTGATCGGCGAGCTCCTGCGCGCTCGCGACGAGCTGCTTTGCGTCGGCGGCGAACTTCTCGAGTCGGATGACCCCCTGGTCTGCCATGGCGCGCGACCTTACCACGACTATATTAGAGGACGTGTCGGCTCAGGCTCTCGCGAAAGTCAGCGTCTACACGACGCGTTACTGCGGCTACTGCGTCGCGGCGAAGCGGCTCCTGGACAAGAAGGGCGCCCAGTACGTCGAGGTGTCCGCCGACGATCGCGCCGACCTACGCAACTGGCTCATCGACGCGACCGGACGCCACACCGTGCCGCAGATCTTCATCAACGGGCGGTCCGTGGGCGGCTACGACGACATCGCCACGCTGGAGAAGCAGGGCAAGCTCGAGCCCATGCTCGCCGAGCCCCCGCCCGAGGGCCTCGAGGCGCTGCCGAGCTAGCGTTCTTGGGCCGCGTCGTCTGCTGGCTCTTCGGCTGACGCCTCATCGCGGGTTGCGCCCGTGGGCAGCGGCGCGCAGCTCTGCTAGACCGCGCGGATGTCGAACGAAGCACTCGTGACCTTCGGGGTCATCGGAGCGGGACAGATGGGCCGCGGCATCGCGCAGGTCGCGGCCCAGACGGGTTATCCGGTGATGCTCGCCGACGCGAGCCTCGAGCTCGCCGAAAAAGGCAAGGCCACGATCGTCGGGCTGCTCGACAAGCTCGTCGAGAAGGGCAAGCTGCCGGCAGCCGAGCGCGACGCCGTCGCCGCGCGCATCACGCCCGCCGCTGGGCCGGCGGATTTCGCGAGCGTGGACCTCGCCGTCGAGGCCGCGACCGAGAACTTCGAGCTGAAGGTGAAGCTCCTCGCCGCCTACGACGCCGCGCTCCCCGAGCGCGCGATCCTCGCGACGAACACCTCGTCGATCTCGGTCACGAAGCTCGCCGCGGCCACCAAGCGACCGACGCGCGTGATGGGCATGCACTTCATGAACCCGGTGCCGCTGATGAAGCTCTGCGAGCTCGTACGCGGCCTCCAGACCTCGGAGGAGACCTATGCGACCGTGCGCGCCGCCGCCGAGCGCATGGGCAAGACCGTCGTCGTCTCGAACGATTACCCAGGCTTCATCGTGAACCGCATGCTGATCCCGCTCCTCAACGAGGCGTGCCTCGCGCTGCAGGAGGGGGTCGCCGCCGCGCATGACATCGATCAAGGGGCGAAGCTCGGCCTCAACCACCCGATGGGACCGCTCGAGCTGTCGGATTTGATCGGCCTCGACACCGTGCTCGCGATCGCCGAGGTCCTCCACCGCGAGATCGGCGATCCGAAGTACCGTGCGCCGACGCTGCTGCGGAACCTGGTCGCCGCGGGCTGGCACGGCAAGAAGAGCGGGCGCGGCTTTTACACCTACGACGCGAGCGGAAAGAAGGCCTGACCATGGCGACCATCGAGCGAACCCAGAGCGGTCACGTCGCGACGCTGACGATCAACCGACCCGACAAACTGAACGCCCTGAACGCGGAGGTCCTCGCCGAGCTCCGGGCGACCCTCGCGGGCCTCGTCACCGAGAGCACGACCGGCGACCCAGGCTGCGCGACGCGCGCGGTCGTGCTGACCGGCGCGGGCAAGGCCTTCGTCGCCGGCGCCGACATCGCCGCCATGGCCGCGATGACGACGACCGAAGCGGCGCGCTTCTCGGAGGTCGGGCACGCGCTCTGTGCGGCGCTCGAGGCGGCGCCCTTCCCCGTCCTCGCCGCCGTCAACGGGTTCGCGCTCGGCGGCGGGCTCGAGCTCGCGCTCGCGTGCGACTTCATCCTCGCGGCGGACACTGCGAAGGTCGGCTTGCCCGAGGTCACCCTCGGCGTGATCCCCGGCTTCGGCGGCACGCAGCGCCTCGCGCGGCGGATCGGCCTCGGGCGAGCGCGTGAGCTCGTCTACACCGGGCGCATGGTGACCGCCGAGGAGGCGCTGCGGCTCGGGCTCGTGAACGAGGTGGTGCCGGGGGCCGAGCTCCTCGCCCGCGCGACGAAGGTGGCCGAGCAGATCGGAGCAGTCGGTCCGCTCGCGGTCGCGGCGGCGAAGCGCGCCATGCTCCACGGCAGCGAGATCGCCCTCGGCCCGGCGTGCGAGCTCGAGCGGCAGGCCTTCGCCGGGCTCTTCGGCACCGAGGATCAGCGCACCGGCATGGCCGCGTTCCTCGCGAAGCAGAAGGCGACCTTCGCCGGGAAGTGACGCGGAGGGGCGAGCACTTCGCGACGCGCACGCTCGTCTTGGTGGGCGAGCACGGCGACGCGCACTCGACCGCCGTCAGGCGTCGTCGCGTCCGCCGGGGGAGAGCGCGTCCGCGCCCACCACGGTGACGTCGACCTTCGGCATCCCGCCCTCTTTGTATGGGCAGTGCCGGCAGCCCGAGTTGCAGCAGTAACCGCGCTTCAGGTGGTAGTGCGCGGTGAAGACGAAGTTGCCGTTCTCGAGGTAATAGTCGACCCCTTGGACGAGCTTCGGTGCGCGACCCGAGCCGCGCGGAGCACCCTCACCGCTGGACACGAGAGAGAGCTTAGCGCGACCCGACGAGCCTTGCCGGGTCGAACGGTTTCACGCACGATGACGCGCATGTCCGAGCGGCTCGTCTCCTCTTCGGTGTCAGGCGATGACGATCGCTTCGATCGGCTATTTCGGCCCAGTCGCTTTGACGACTACGTCGGGCAGCGCAAGCACGTCGACAACCTGAAGATCTTCGTCGAGGCGGCGCGGCGGCGCGGCGAGCCCCTCGATCACACGCTCCTCTGCGGGCCGCCCGGCCTCGGCAAGACGACGCTCGCCTACATCCTCGCGAAAGAGATGGGCGTGCAGGTGCACTCGACGAGCGGCCCCGCGCTCGAGCACAAGGGCGCGCTCGCGGGCCTGCTCACCAAGCTCGAGCCGGGCGACGTGCTCTTCATCGACGAAATCCACCGCCTGAACATGGCGGTCGAGGAGAGCCTCTACCCCGCGATCGAGGACTTCGAGATCGACATCGTCACCGGCGACGGCGCCTTCGCCTCGAGCCTCAAGCTCGCGCTGAAGCCGTTCTGCCTCGTCGGCGCGACCACCCGCACCGGCCTGCTCTCGGCCCCGCTCCTGTCGCGCTTCGGCTACGTGATGCGGCTCGATTACTACCCGGTCGAGGAGCTCGTCGCGATCGTCGAGCGGAGCGCGGGGCTCTTCGGCGTACCTCTCGATGGGAGCGGCGCGCTCGAGATGGCGCGGCGCTCGCGAGGCACGCCGCGCATCGCGAACCGACTGCTCCGCCGGGTGCGGGATTTCGCCGAGGTGCTCGGCACCGGCCGCATCGACGAGGCGATCGCGCGGACCGCGGCCGAGCGGCTCGAGATCGACGGCTCAGGCCTCGACACGATGGATCGGCGCCTGCTCTCGGTGATCGTCGACGACTACGACGGCGGGCCGGTCGGCCTCGACACGCTCGCGGCGGCCATGAGCGAGGCGCGCGACACGATCGAGGATGTCTACGAGCCTTACCTCTTGCAGCAAGGCTTCCTCGGCCGCACCCCGCGCGGCCGCGTCGCGACGCGCAAGGCCTACCAGCTCCTCGGCAAGCCCGTGCCGGCGAGCCGCAGCGCTGCGCAGCCGGACCTGTTCGACCCCGAGTGACCCGGGGGCGCCCCTCCCCGCACTCACCCCACCATCGCCGCCCGCAGCTCCGCCACCGGCACGATGCGCACCCGCAGCGCGCCATAGCGCTTCGTCGCCGCCCGCGTCGTCGCGCCGGTGACGAGGTAGTTCGTGCCCTCGGGGTACAGCGCGCGGAAGTGGGCGAGGTTCTTCGGATCGAAGGCCGACTCGCTCCATTTGACCTCGATGGCGTCGACGCGCTCGCCGCGGGGCAGGACGAAGTCGAGCTCGCGGCCGCTCTTGTCGCGCCAATAATGGGGACGGGGCCCGGTCATGACGGCCTGGAGCGACTCGAGGACGAGGTGTTCGAGCAGAAGGCCGCGGTCGTCGGGGCGCAAGTCGCGAATGCCGCGAGCGTGGCAGACGAAGCCGGTGTCGAAACCATAGACCTTTGGCGTCTGCACGAGCTCGCGGTCGCTGCGCCCGCCGCTCCAGGGACGGACGATCGTGGCGGCGTGCGTGATCTCGAGCGCGTTGAGGTAGGTGAGGACGGTGGGCCGCGAGAGGCCTGCGGCGCGAGCGAGTGAGGTCGCCTCCATCATGCCGCCGCTCTGGCGGAGGAGCGCCTCGACGAGCAGAAGGAAACCCGAGCGCTTCTCGACGCGGAAGAGCTCGCGTACGTCGCGCGCGAAGAACGAGTCGAGCCATTCGCCGTAAAAACCTGGATCGTGTTCATCGTTGAGGAGCGCGGGGGGCAGGCCGCCGCGCAGGAGTCGGTGCTCGAGGCTCGGCACGCCAAAAGACGAGAGCTCCTCGGGCAGCACGGGGACGAGGTGCACGGCGCGCTTTCGGCCCGTGAGCGCGTCACGAAACTTCTCCGTCGCCCCGAGCGTCGACGAGCCCGTCGCGAGAACCTTGAGGCGAGGGAACTCGTCCGCCGCGATCTTGAGCAAGCGGCTCGGATCGGCGAGCTGGTGGACCTCATCGAACACGACGACGCGCTCGCGCACGGAGCCGAGCAAAGCGGTGGGATCCTCGGCGCGCCGGACGACCTCGGGGAGGTCGCAGTTGAAGAACGCCGCGCGCGGAAGGGCGCGAGCGAGCGTCGTCTTCCCGACCCGGCGCACGCCGGACAGCCAACAAACGGGCGCCCGCCGCCACGCCTCCTCGAGGCGCTCCCTCCACACTGCACGAGCCGACATGCACTTCGGATCTAGCGGCCATTGCGACCAAACGCAACCAGAGTTTACGTTTAGACCGTCTAAACGTTTAATACAACTGCGCCTAGACCGAAAACGATGCCCAGGAGCGCGCGCGAGTCCTGAGCCCAGCCCGCCTTCACGACGGACGGAGCGACCAACACCGAAGTCGGAGCATGCACCCCGCCTCGACCTCAACGACCGCCGCCCACGCGTCCACCGCACACCGTCAGGTCGCCCAACACCTGACGGTGGGCGCCCCCGCGACCGACGTGGCGCGCCTCCCGACGTGAGCGGTCCGCCCTCGAGACAGGCCTTCTTCGGCCTCGACCCGAGTCCCGCGCGGGCACCTCGACGCCGGTCTTGCTAGCGGACATCTTCGCTCGGGGACCCGTGAGCAGCCCGCACCTCGCGGCCGCCACCCCTCCGCCTGGCGGCCGCCGCCTTTTGCACCGCGCACCGTAAGCCATTCCAACACCTTACGGTTGGCATGCTCGCTGCGACCCGGTGCTGCATGCCCGGCCCCACCCACGCGAGCCTCGTCGACCTCTTCGTCGGCCACCTGCCACTCGTGGTCGAGCTCGTCAACTTCAAGAAGGTCACGTCCCTATCGGTAGGCGGTAAGCACGCCTGCGCCATCCTCGACGACCAGACGATCAAGTGCTGGGGCGCGAACGGCTCGGGCCAGCTCGGACTCGGCGACAACACCCCTCGTGGTACGACCCAA
>VGRJ01000057.1 GCA_016875405.1 Deltaproteobacteria bacterium
CGGGCGGTGCCGGTGGCGCGGGCGGCGGCGGTGGCGCGGGCGGCACCTGAGCCCGTACGAACGATCAAAGGACCGGTCGCGAAGAGCCGCGTCTCCCTCGGGGGGGCGCGGCTCTCGTCGTTGATGCTGCACCGATGATGCGGTGCCGCGGCGAGCGTCGTGACGCGCCCCTCGTGTGCGGGGATGCGCGCGACCGCCCGCTGCGAGCCGCGAGGTCAGCCCAGGCGGGGCGCGACCTCGCGCGTCAGCACTTCGCGCCGATGCACGCCGCGAGCTCGGCGTCGCACTGCTTCTGGATGCAGCCGATCACGCCGCCACCGCCGGAGCCAAGGCAGTCCCCGATGTTCGCGATGGCGCAGTTGATGAACTCGTCGACGAAGTACTGCACGTCAGCGCATCCCTGCGCCTGGCAGTTCGCGATGCAGCTGAAGCTGAACTTCGGGATGCCGCCGCCACCGAGCTCGATGCAGCCGAGCGCGCAGTTGACGATCTCGAGGCAGCCGATCGTGTTGCAGGAGCCGCAGTCCTTCTGGCAGTTCGAGCAGGTCTCGTACGGGCCTTCGCAGACGTTGTTGCCGCAGACCGAGCAGACGCCGCAGTCCTTCTGGCATGACGAGCAGTTCTCGCCGCCGGAGCAGACGCCGTTGCCGCAGCCCTCGCACTTCCCGCAGTCGCTCGGGCAGGTGAAGCAGTTCTCGGTGGTGTTGTTGCAGGTGCCGTCCCCGCACTTCTCGCAGACGCCGCAGTCCGGCGCGCAGCTCACGCAATCCTCGGCTCCGTTGCAGAAGCCATCGCCGCAGGTCTCGCAGGCGCCGCAGTCTTGCGGGCAGCTCGCGCAGCTCTCCGCAGCGGTGCAGTTCTTGTCTCCGCAGGTCTCACAGAGGCCGCAGTCGAGTGGGCAGCTGTTGCAGTCCTCGAAGCCGTCCTCGCACTGCTCGTTGCCGCAGTTCGAGCACTTGCCGCAGTCGACCGGGCAGCTCGCGCAGGTCTCGCCCTTGTCGGCGTCGCAGGTGGTGTTGCCGCAGGTCTCGCAAATCCCGCAGTCTGGGACGCAGTTGCCGCAGGTCTCGACCGGCTCGTCGCAGGTACCGTTGCCGCACGTGTCGCAGAAGCCGCAGTCCGGCTGACAGCTCTCGCACGACTCGGTGTCGGGGTCGCAGGCGCCGTCGCCGCAAGTCGGCGGGGCGACGAGCTCCGGCGGAGGGCCGAGCTCGATGGTCCGGCTGCACGAGGCGAACCCGGCCGCGACCCCGAGGAACATGACCGCTGCTGCGGCGAATTTCTTCGCGAAAGCCTGAAGCATGAGGGCCTTATCATAGCGCTTAGACCCCTTGCGGGCGAGTCGAGATTGGGGGCACGGTTGCCCCATGGCGCCCGAAGAGAACCTCGCCACGATCCTCGCCGGCATCGCAGTCGATCCGGGATCGGAGCTCTCGCCGACGCTGCAGCGTACGCTCGGCCTCGCGCGCTACCTGCAACGACGCGGCGCCGAGCTGCAGACCTCGGAGGAGCACCGCCAGCAAGCCGAGCTCGAGCGGATGATGCAGAGCCCGAGCGACAAGGCGACGCTCACCCAGATCACCGACCAAGCTTTCCGCTCGAAGACGCCGAGCCGTGCCGCCGAGCAGCTCGTCCACATCCTCGACGTGCAGGGCGTCCCGAGGTTCTTCAGTCCGTTCGAGCGCGCGATGCTGAAGGGCTTTCAGTCCTTCGGCAGCTACCTGCCGGGCGTCAGCATGCCGATGGTCCGGGATCGCATGCGCGCCGAGACCGCCAACGTGATCCTGCCGGCAGAGCAAGAGGTGCTGTCGGCGCACCTCGGTGAACGGCGCGAGCAGGGCGTACGCATGAACGTCAACTACCTCGGCGAGGCGATGCTCGGCGAGGAGGCGGCCGAGGAGCGCTTGCAGTCGTACCTCGCGGCGCTCCAGCTTCCCGAAATCGAAGTGATTTCGGTCAAGGTGTCGACGATCTACTCGCAAATCACGCCCCTCGCGCGGCGGCACGCGGTGAAGGTCCTCGCCGACAGGCTCGAGCTCCTCTATCGGGCCGCGGCCAAGGCGCGCTTCGAGCGCCGCGACGGCAGCGTCGTCCCGAAATTCGTCTACCTCGACATGGAGGAGTACCGCGATCTCGGCGTGACCGCCGAGGCGTTCATGCGCACGCTCGAGCGCCCCGGCCTCGAAGCAGTCGACGCGGGCATCGCCCTGCAAGCGTACATTCCCGACTCGTACCTCGTGCAGCAGCGCCTGCTCCGCTGGGCGAAGCGGCGCGTCGCAAAGGGCGGCTCTCCGGTGACGATGCGCCTCGTGAAGGGCGCGAACATGGAGGCCGAGCGCTTCGAGGCCTCGGTCGCCGGCTGGGCACTCGCTCCGTACTCGCGGAAGCTCGACACCGACGCCAACTACAAGCGCATGCTGCAGGTCGCGCTCACGCCCGACAACGTGCAGGCCGTTCGGGTCGGGGTCGCGTCGCACAACGTGTTCGAGGTCGCTTACGCGCTCGTGCTCGCGGACGAGCGGAAGCTGACGAGCGGCATCCAGATCGAGATGCTCGAGGGCATGGCGAACCACCAGCGCCGCGCCATGTGCGAGCTCGTCTCGAACATGCTGCTCTACGCGCCTGCGACCAAGCGGGAGGACTTCTTGAGCGCCATCGGGTACCTCGTGCGTCGACTCGACGAGAACACCGGACCCGAGAATTTTCTGCGTCACGCGTTCAAGCTCGAGGTTGATTCGACGGTTTGGAAAGAGCTCGAGGGGATGTTCCTCGAGAGCTACGCGCTCCAGGAGACGGTGTCGTCGGCGCCTCGTCGCACCCAGGACAGGACGCAAGAGGTCGACGTCGCCGACTCGAAGCCGGTAGCGCTCCGCGACTTCGACAACGATCCACACACCGACTTCTCGCTCGACCAGAACCTCGCCTGGGCCGAGGCGCTCGTGGCGCGCTGGCGCGAGCGCGAGGGGACTCGAGCGGCCGAGGTCCCGATCGTCGTGGGCGGACACGAGGTGTTCGACCGCGAGGTCGTCGAGTCGCACGACCCGTCGCGGCCGGGCGTCGTGGTCGCGCGCTATCGGCTCGCGACCGCCGCCGACGTCGAGCGTGCGGTGCGCGTGGCGGCGGCGGACCCGAGCGGCTGGCGCAAACTGCCCGAGGGCGAGCGCGCGTCCGTCCTCGCGCGCGCGGCCGGCGAGCTCAAGCGGGCGCGCGGCGACCTGCTCGGCGTGGCGCTCGCGGAGGGGGGCAAGCTCCTCGCCGAGTCCGATCCCGAGGTCAGCGAGGCTGTCGACTTCGTCGAGTACTACGCCGCCTCGGCGCGCGAGTTCGCGAGCTTTCGGACGGTGCGCGTCGCGCCGAAGGGCGTCGTCGCGGTGGTGTCGCCGTGGAATTTCCCGATCGCGATCCCGTGCGGTGGAATCGCGGCGGCGCTCGCGGCGGGCAACACCGTTCTCTTGAAGCCTTCGCCGCTCACGGTCTTGTGCGCGTACGAGCTCTGTCAGTGCTTCTGGCGTGCCGGCGTACCGCGCGACGCGCTGCAGTTCGTGCCGTGCACCGTCGAGGACGGCGGGAGGCAGCTCGTCTCGTCTCCCGCGGTCGATGTGGTGGTCCTCACCGGAGGCACCGCGACCGCGCTCGCGATGCTCGAAGCGAAGCCCGACATGAACCTGCTCGCGGAGACCGGAGGCAAGAACGCCACCATCGTCACCGCGATGAGCGATCGCGATCTCGCCATCAAGCACGTCCTCCACTCGGCGTTCGGTCACTCGGGGCAGAAGTGCTCGGCGACGTCGCTCCTCGTCCTCGAGGGCGAGGTGTACGACGACCCGCTGTTTCGCCGAACGCTCGTCGACGCCGTGAAGAGCCTGCAGGTCGGCTCGGCGTGGTCGTTCGACACCAAGGTCGGCCCGCTGATCCGCCCGCCCTCGGGGCACCTCCTACGTGGTCTGAAGGAGCTCGATCTCGGCGAGTCGTGGGCGCTCCTCTCGGAGAACGTCGACGACAATCCGTGCCTTCACAGCCCTGCGATCAAGTGGGGTGTGAAGCCCGGCAGCTACAGCCACATGACCGAGTTCTTCGGCCCGGTCTTATCGGTGCTCCGCGCGGACGATCTCGCGCACGCGGTCGCTATCACGAACCAGACCGGCTACGGCCTCACGAGCGGCATCGAGAGCCTCGACGAGCGCGAGATCGCGTACATCCGCGAGCACGTCCGCGCGGGAAACCTCTACCTGAACCGCGTCACCACCGGTGCCATCGTGCTGCGGCAGCCCTTCGGCGGCGTCGGCAAGAGCGCGTTTGGCCCCGGCATCAAGGCCGGCGGTCCCAACTACGTCGCGCAGCTCCTTGAGGTCACCGAGCGCCCCGCCGAGGAGGTCACGAAGGCGCCGGGCTCCTCGCGCGCCGCGCGCGCGGTCGTCGCCACCGGGACGATGCTCGCGGCAGGAGTGTGCCGCGACGAGGGGCTCGAATCGATGAGACGGGCCATCGTCGACCGGCTGCTCCGTCGCGTGGACGACGCCGCGCTCCCCGCCTCCGACGCTCATCGTGTCTCGCTCGCGCTCGAGAGCTTCGCGCAGGCGCGCGCGGCCGAGTTCGCCGTCGAGCATGACCATTTTCGCCTCGTCGGTCAGGACAACGTGCGCCGTTATCGTCCCGTGCCGAGGCTGCGCGTGCGGGTTCATGCAGACGACTCGGCCTTCGACGTGCTCGCGCGCGTCGCCGCGGCGCGCGTCGTCGGTGCGGAGGTGACGGTGAGCAGGCCGCCCGGTACGCCGCACCCGACGCTCGCGCTCCTCGCGAGCCTGACGGCGTCGTGGAAGGAGCCGCCCGGCATCGTCGAGGAGTCGGACGAGGCGCTCGCCGAGCTCGTCCGAAAGCGCGGGACCGATCGCGTTCGTTACGCGGCGCCCGAGCGCGTGCCGCTCCTCGTGCACGCGGCCGTTGGCGAGACGGGGGTCCACCTCGCGCGCACGAGGGTCATCGCCGAGGGGCGCATCGAGCTCCTCTGGTATGTCGTCGAACAGAGCCTCAGCCACGACTACCACCGCTACGGAAACCTCGGGGTGCGCTCCGAGGAGTCGCGGCGGCCCGTCGACTGACCCGCGGATCAGTCTGGCCGTGGCCTCGCGGGGCGTTCAGCCGTCGACGAAGAACACGCCCGAGCAGCAGCTCCGGATCGCGTCACAGCTCTTCGAGGTCCCTGGGCCGAAGCAGGTGCCGACGACCACGCCATTTTGAATGCACTTGCAACCGAAGAGGCCGGGATCTCCTGGGAAGCAGCTGGTCTCGAAGAGGCTACCGACGCAGTTCGATTGGCAACCGCAGCTGCCGGAGGGGCTCGAGCCGCAGCTACCGCCGACGCAGCCGCCTGCGCAAAGAAGGTATGGCCAGAGAAGCGGCTCGCACGCGGCGATCGCCGGGCAACCGGCGGCGTCGGGGAAGCCGTTTGTGATGATGCACTGGAGCCACGCTTGATGCGCAGGGGCGCACGCCGGGGCGACCGCGGCGCAGCCGGCTTCGCAGCTCGCGGTCGAGCTCCCGAGCGAGCAAGCCGCCACGTTCTTGCAGGCGAGGACGCAGGCATCCGGGGCGAGGCCGCTCGCGCTCGATGACACGGCGACCGCCTCGGCCGAGGCCGACGCTTCGGCGCCGACCACCGTGGCTCCCGCGTCGCTCGACGAGACCTCGGCGCTCGCGTCGCTCGAGGAAGCTTCGGTCGTCACGGTCGACGCCCCGCCCACGCCCGCGTCGGTGTTGACGACCACTTCGCTGCCGCAGGCCAGCGAGGCGACACAGACCGCGAGGCCTCGCCGCCACATTCGAAAGACCGTCATTGTCCCTAACCCTAGCACGCGAGCGGAAGCTCGCACCCGGGCCTCGCGCGGAACTCGACGGCGAAGACCGATCGCGCGTGAACCGCGCGCGACCTCTGCGATACTACCAGGCCTCGCACGCGTGACCTGCTTCGCGCACGCGAGCTCGAAGGACGTTCCCCATGCGCTACCGCTCCACGCTCGCCGCCCTCTCCCTCGTCGTCCCGCTCGGATGCGCGGAGCCTCGACCTCCGATCAGCCGCGTCCAGGCGAACGCGCTCGCGAAGTCGTTCTTTCTCGGCGACGTGCGCGACACCGCGGACGACCCCGAGTTTTACATGCGCGTGTCGGTCGTCGACGTCATGCACGGCGCCAACTCCGACGGCCTCATCACCAGCGCAGACTCGCAGGTCACGACCCGCGTGCGCTGGGAGGTCACCGAGAAAATGCTCGTCGCGCGTCTCCGCTACGAGCTCATCGAGGACACCGACAAGAAGGGGTTACGCGCGACGCCGGACGGTCAGATCGTCGCCGCGTACTCCATCGACAAGCACTTCGACGTCCAGGCCGACTACAACCCTCAGACCGGCGAGGCCTTCAACGTCATCGTCGAGAACGACACCGACCGGCCCTGGTACGAGCGCGAGTACTTCCGCGTTGACTGGTCGAAGAACCTCGTCACCGACGCCTACAGCCTCGACACGCTCTCGCAGCTCGGCATCCTCTACGCCGTCGACTGGGAGCCCATCAGCTACTACGTCGGCGACCCCGCGCACCCCGATGCTCCCGTCGTCTCGCTTGAGGACGGCTACTTCGACGTGACCTCGAAGGCCCTCGCGAAGCCAGGTGTCGTCGACGACCCGTACTGGGGGAAGTTCCCCGCCTGCTGGCTCATCGGGACCTTCCCCGAGGGCAGCTGCAACCCGACCGAGGTGAAGCTTCGCACCTCGTTCTTGAAGGCGAAGGACAGCGACTACGAGCCCATCGACTGGGACGGCGAGCGCATGGACCTCGTCGGCCTCTTCACGGTCGACCGCTTCGGCTTCGAGACCGGCTACGGCATCGTCGACGAGAAGTGGCACCGCTTCGCTGCTCGATGGAACCTGTTTCAAGAGTCCCACGTCGTGACCTCGTGCGCGACGTCCGAGACCACGCCCTTCGGAGCCGACTCACATCGTGACGACGACGGTGACGGCACCGAGGACGAGTGCACGTCAGTCGGCGGGGGCTCGCGCTGCGACACCTTCAAGCAGCGCTGCACCGTGCCGGTGCGCGACCGTAAGACGCGCCTCATCCCCTGGCACCTGAGCCCCGGCTACCCGGAGGAGCTCGTCAAGGTCACGCGCGAGACGCTCGCCGATTGGGATGACGCCGTGCGCGTCGGGCTCCTCGCGGGCCGACTCGCCGAGTGCCGCCGCACGAAGGAAGAGGGCTGCGAAGCGACGATGGGTTGGCCCACGCCATGGTCGGACGACTACGTCCCGCCGGTCGGCGACGCCTCGCTCGCCGAGGTCCCGCACGTCTTCGTGTTGTGCCGCAACCCGGTCACCGCGGACGACGACCCGGCTTGTGGCGAGCCCGGCACGGCGCCGCGCCTCGGGGATCTCCGCTACCACTTCATCACCAACGTCGTCGAGCCGCAGACCGACTCGCCGTGGGGGATCATGATGGACGCCGAGGACCCGCTCTCGGGCGAGAAGATCTCGGGCAGCGTGAATCTCTGGGGCGAGCGCACCAACCACGCAGCCGCCCAGCTCGCGGACCTCCTCATGCTGCAAGAGGGGTTGCTCGCGCCCGAGGCCTACGTCGTCGGCGAGAACGTCTCGTCCTGGGTGAAGGAGCTCGAGAAGGGCGGCGTCGCGGCGCGCGCTGGCCGCGGCATGTCGAAGGAGGAGCTCGCCCGACATCGGCGCGCGTTCGACCCGGCGGCTCTCACCTCGCTCTACGGCGACGTTCCGGCGGGCAAGCCCGGCGAGCACCCGCGGCTCGCGCATCAGCGGCGGCTCGACGCGCTGTCCAAGCTGGGACGACTCGGCCCCGGCAACGCCGCGCTCTCCGAGCGCCTGCAGCGACTCGCGGGCTCGCCGATCGAGGCGGCCATGGTGTCGCCCGACATGGCGCAGCTCGCGGGCTTCGATCCGACGGCGCCGCTGCAACCCGACACCGTGCGTCGCGCCTCGCCGCTCGGCCCCAAACACCCGGCGTTCCGCAAGTCGCTCGCGAAGCGCGGGCGTGTCGAGCGCGCGCACCGCGGCAGTTGTCGGCTCGACGGCGCCGCGACCGAGCCCGACAACCTGCTCGGCCTCGCCGCCAAGGCGAAGCGCCTCTTCGGGACGCCCGACCCCGACGACGCGCAGGCGGTCGAGACGTGGCGCAAGTCGGTCTACGAGTGGGCTCGCGTCGAGTACACCCGCGGCGTGCTCGCGCACGAGCTCGGCCACTCGATGGGGCTCCGCCACAACTTCGCGGCGTCGTTCGACTCGCTCAACTACGACGCCGCGTACTGGCAGCTACGCACCCGCAACGGTGCCGCGACGGCCGAGTGCCCCGAGGGGACCACCGATGGCTCGACCTGCCTCGGACCGCGCTGGCGCGATCCGATCTCGGACGAGGAGCTCGAGAACGACATCGGCTCGTACGCGACGACGAGCGTCATGGACTACCCGGGTGACACCGCTCAAGATCAGCGCTCGCTCGGCAAGTACGACCGCGCGGCGATGCGCTTCGTGTACGGAGGAGTTGTGGATGTGTGGGCCGACCCCGAGGTGTCGGTCAAGGGGAGCGGCGCCGGGAAGAAGCGCGCGTACAAGCTCACCGCATTCGGGACGAACCCTGGGCTCTTTGGCGTGTATTACTTCCCGCCGACGAGCACCACGCAGTCGTACGAGTTCCTTCACTACTCGCGCTATCAGGACGAGTTCGGGCTCCTCTCGGAGTGCGCGCCGAGCGAGGACCCGCAGGCGATCCTGGGCGAGCGCTGCAAGGAGCAGCCGCTCGACGTCGTCGACTACCGCGACATGCGCTCGTTCTCGGACGACCCCGACTACGCGAGCTTCTCGTGGGGGCGCATCCCGCGCGCCGTCGACGGCGAGGGGCGCGTGCGTCGCGGCTACCTGTTCCAGTCGGATGAGTACGCCGACGCCGGCAACGTGACGACGTTCACTGACGACGCGGGCGCGGATGCCTACGAGATCGTGCGCTTCCTCGAGAGCCAGTACGAGCTGCGCTACGTGATGGACAGCTTCCGAAGGAGCCGCACCAAGTTCAGCTCCGACTCGGTGGTCTCGCGCGTGCAGGCTCGCTACTTCGATCCGATCGAGTCGATCGCCAAGACCTTCGCCTTCGCGGCGATCCTCTCTGGCGACGCGACGAAGCCCGCGGCACCGCTCCTCGCGGACGGGAACCTCGGTCCGCTCTCGCTCGCCTCGAGCGCCGCGTTCGACCTGCTCTCGCGCGTCATGACGCGGCCCGATCCCGGCTATTATTGCGCGAGCGCGGACTGCTACTTCGTGCCGCAGCCCTATGGCGTCGAGAGCCTCTTCTACGGCGTCGACTCGGCGCCGCTCCCCGACGTGTTCGGCTACAGCTTCCACGTTCCGCTCGGCGAGGGGCGCTACGTCCACAACGAGTTCGACTACGACCAGGGCTACTGGTGGGGCGACTACCAGATGCAGGTCGGCGCCTATTACGACAAGGTCTGGGCGACCTACTACCTCGCTGAGGCGTTCGACTACTTCATCTCGAACTCGAAGGAAGACTTCATCGACGGTCGCTACAAGAATGTGAACTTCGCGACGGTCTACCCCGAGCAGACGCGACGCCTCTACTCGGCGATGCTCACGGGCGATTACGACACCTTCGCGCCGCGCGCGCTTGGGCTGAAGGCGGTCGACCTCAACCCGCCGGATACGCCTGTCCTATACCCGACCTGGAGCGACGCGACGGGGCTCGGCTCGATGCCCAAGGACGCGCAGCTCGTCGACCCGAACTGGGGCTGGAACGAGCGCATCTACGCGATGGTGTGGGGCGCGATGTTCTTCCCGACGACGTGGTCGTACGACTGGGTGCGCGAGGCGACGATCGCCGTCCTCCCGAGCGAGAAGCCCGACTGGCCGGCCGACGAGGTGATCGCGTTTACGAACCCGAAGTCCGGGCTCACCTACCGCGCCCGCTCGACCGGCACCGAGTCGCTCCTCGGCCGGGCGCGCGAGAAGGCCGCGGGGCCGCGCATGCTCGAGTGGGCGAACCGGCTGCTCACCTTCGCGTACGAGGTGGAGCGCGACGCGGGCGGCGAGCCCCTGCTCGGACCCGGCAAGCAGCCGATCTTCGTCCTCGACGCGAACGGAAAGCCGAAGCTCGACACGAAGAACCCTGGCGCGGCGGCGGCGCTCGATCGCTATGTCGCCGAGATCGACCTGTTCCGTCAGGTGATCCAGGCCTTCGAGCAGCCGACCGACGGCCTCCCGCAGCCTTGAGCGTGAACGCCCCCTCGCCGCGCCGTCGCGCGCACCTCAGCGCGACTCGTAGACGGTGAGCGAGGGGAGCTCGAGCGTCGTCAAGAAGCCGCCCTTGCCGGCGCCGGTGTCGAGGCCGATCGTGCACGGGCCGGCCCACATGTCGGACGGATCCTCGGGCGTGAACGACGAGAGCTCCTCCGGAAGCATCTCGGTCACGGTGTGGCCGAACACCACGCGCTTGCCCCGGTAATCGCGGAAGAAGCGCTGATCACGGACCCAGAGGAGCGCCACCTTCTGAGCCGTCTCGGAGGGGTGAAGGAAGCTCCCGTCCTGCGCCGCGACGAGGCCCGCGTGGACGTAGATCGCGTGCTCGTCCTCGTAGAAGTGGGGCAGCGTACGCAGCCAGGCCACGACGTCGCGCGGTAAG
Source organism: Deltaproteobacteria bacterium (assembly GCA_016875405.1). Classification (GTDB taxonomy): domain Bacteria; phylum Myxococcota_A; class Polyangia; order Polyangiales; family Polyangiaceae; genus SYFR01. The sequence continues at coordinate 10,698 of VGRJ01000057.1, forward strand.
AAGCGGCCGCGCAGCATCACCTCCAACATCGTCGCGTCGAGATCGCCGCGCTGCTTGCCGAGGTAGGACTCCATCGCCTCGCGGCAGCCGTGGCCCGACGGAAGCACGAACTCGGGCCAGCCGTGGTCGACCACCCGGAGCCATGCGTCCTCGTGGTTGCCGCGAAGCGCGACCACCTTGGCGGGGATGCGACGAGCCAGGCTGCGGATGTGCTCGATCACTTGCGCCGAGCGCGGGCCGCGATCGAGGTAGTCGCCGAGGAACACCAGCGTGTCGCCAGAGTCGAGCGGCGGCAGCTGGCCGAGCACCGTCAGGAGCGCGTCGAGGTCGCCGTGGATGTCGCCGGTCACGAAGGTTCGTCCCGCCATCGTCGCGAGGGTTCTCCCGTCGCCGCTACGTGGCAAGTTTCACGCGCGAGGACTAGCAAGCGGATGAGGGGGCGATCGGCGGCTCGCTCGGTCGCCGCGGCCCTGTTACCTTTTCCACATGTGGAGATCCGTGGATCGAGCCGCGCGGCTTGCGGTGGTCGTCGGTATCGCGGCGTGCGGGGGAGGAGGGGCCGGAGGTCCTTTGCCCGACGTACAGCCCACCTACGACTACCCGAAGGACGACGAGCTCCGAGTCGACGAGCTGCAGGCGAAATCGACGCACAACAGCTATCACGTCGAGCCGCCCAACAACGACCTGCAGGCGTGGAACTACTCGCACCTACCGCTCGAGCGGCAGCTCGACGAGCAGGGCGTGCGGCACGTGGAGCTCGACGTCTACCTCGAGGGCGGCGTCTTCAACGTCTTTCACCTGAAGCTCATCGACGACCACACGACCTGCGCCGCGCTCACGGCTTGCCTCTCCGCGCTGAAGGGGTGGTCCGACGCTCACCGCGGCCACCACCCGATCGTGGTCCAGCTCGAGCTGAAGAGCACGGGCCCCGGCGATCCCGAGCCCGCCTTCGAGGAGCTCCACCGCGAGATCCTCTCGGTGTGGCCCGAGTCGCGCATCGTGACGCCGGCGTTCGTGAAGGGGGGCGCGCCCTCGGTGGCGGCCGCGCTCGCGGAGGGGTGGCCGACGCTCGGCGCGACGCGCGGCAAGGTCCTCTTCACGCTCGACGACCACGGCGACCTGCAGCGCGCGTACACCCACGATCGGCGCGATCTCGAGGGGCGGCTCCTCTTCCCCGACTCGGACCCTGGCGATCCGTTCGCCGCGATCATGGTCGCGAACGACCCCATCGGCGGCGCCGATCGCATCGCCAAGGGGCTCGCCGCGCACATGCTGGTACGCACGCGCGCCGACGGCGACGGCGTCGAGGCGGAGGCCAACGACACCGCGAAGCGTGACGCCGCGCTCGCGAGCGGTGCCCACTTCGTGAGCACCGACTACCCCGCGAAGCGACCGGACTTCGAGTATTTCGTCGAGATCCCAGGTGGCACTCCGTCGCGGTGCAACCCGACCACCGCGCGCGAGGGCTGCGCCTCGACGGACCTCGAGCGGCCCGATCAGCTCGCGACCCCGTGAGCCACGCGCGCTCGGCCTAGGCCGACTTGGCCTGCCGCCGCAGCCACTCGATCATCGGCTCGAACACGAGCTCCCGCGCGTCGTTCGCGACAAACAGGTTGGCGTGCGCGAACCAGTTTCGCTCGTCGCCGACGCGCAGCACCTCGACGGCTCCGCCCCACGCCGACGCGGCGCTCATCGCCGTCGCCTCGGGCACCATGCCGTCGCGGTTCGAGAGCACGATGAGGAGCGGCAGCTCGAGGTCGCGGAGCGCGTGCGTGATATTGACGCCCGCGAGCTCGAGATCTCGCGACTTGAGCCAAGTCGCGATGTCGCGGTTGATCGCGGGGTGCGGGTCCTCGACCGTGCGGGTGAGCTCGGCGACGCTCTCGAGATCGATGGTGTCGGGGTTCATGTAAAAGCCGAGCAGCGCGGGAAACTTCTGCAGGGTGGGGAGCGCGTTGCGGAGGAGCGGGCGCGCGCCGCGGATCGGGATGGCCCCCGCGAGCGTCGGCGAGCCGAGCGCGATGCGGACGAGCGGGTGCACGTCGTCCCAGCGGAGCGGCGAGCCCATTGTGACGAGGCTCCGGACGGGCGTCTTTCGGTGCAGCGCGAGGTATCCGTACGAGATGGTGCCGCCGAGGCTCGCGCCGACCAGGGTGAGCGTCGTCGCGCTCGAGCGCGTGTGGGCCAGCACGTGCTCGATCGCCGCCGGCACGTCGATCGTCGCATACGCGTGGAGCGAGATCGCGCCCGCTCGAGGGCGGGCCGGGCGAGACTCGCCCTGGTGCCGCAGGTTCATCGACCACACCTCGAAGCCTCCTTCGGCGAGGCAGCGCTCGAGGCTCGTGCCGCGCGGGTGGTAGCCGAAGATGAAGTTGTTCATCCCGTAGCCGGGGACGATGAGCAGCGGTGCGGCGCTCGGGTCGAGGTGGTCGGGCGACACCGTCTTGCGGAGCTGGAGCGACCAGCCGTCGTGCGTGCGGAGGAACTGCTCGGTAATCGTCACCCCGTAACTTATCGCACGCATCCTCCCGCTGTGCCACGCGCGCGCGGCGAAGCTTGTGGCTCGTCTCATGGGGTTGGGGTAAGCCCCAAGGCATGAGCCGCGTCCACCCGCGCTTCCGCTCGCTCTCGACGCTCTCGCTCGTCGTCACGCTCGGCGTCATCCTATGGGGCGCGTACGTGCGCGCGAGCGGCTCGGGGGCCGGCTGCGGCAGCCATTGGCCGACCTGCAACGGCGAGGTCATCCCGCGCTCGCCCTCGTCCGCGACGCTCGTCGAGCTCACCCACCGCGTGACCTCGGGGCTCTCCGCGCTGCTCGTGCTCGGGCAGCTCGTGTGGGCGCGCCGGCTCTTCCCCGTCGACCACCCCGTCCGCTCGCCGGTCCGCTGGGCCGCGCTCTTTATGTTCGGCGAGGTGCTCATCGGCGCGGGCATCGTCATTCTCAAGTACGTCGCCATGGACCAGTCCTTCGGGCGCGCCGTGTGGGTCGCGCTGCACCTCGTGAACACGTTCTTGCTCGTCGGCTCGCTCGGGCTCGTCGCGTGGCGCTCGGCCGGTGCGCGCCGCTTCGACCTCGAGGGCAAGGGCCTCACGGTCGGGCTCGGCGTCGTGTGCGTGGCCCTGATTCTCGCGACCGGTGCGACCGGGGCGATTGCGGCGCTCGGCGACACGCTGTTCCCCGCGAAGAGCCTCGGCTCCGCGTTGCGCGAGGACTTCTCTCCGGCCTCGCATTGGCTCGTGCAGCTGCGCGTCGTGCACCCGTTCCTCGCCGTCATGACGGCGTTCGTCTTGCTCGCTGTGCGGCAGGTGGTCGACTCGCGGGCCGATTCGCGTGAGGTGTCGTACGCAGGGACGCAGCTCCGCGTCTCGGTGGTCTGCCAGGTCGCGCTCGGGTTCGTGAACATGCTGATGCTCGCGCCGACGTGGATGCAGCTCGCTCACCTGCTCGTCTCGCAGTACGTGTGGCTCGCGCTCGTGCGCTTCTTCGCGACCGCGCTCGAGGCGGCGCCCACCGATCTTTATGAGGCCCTCGGGATCGAGCCCACCGAGGCCGAGATTGCCGAAGGCGGCTCGCTCACCGTCCGCGGCCTCGAGGCCGCCGACGCAGGCGACGCACCGGTCGAAGGCTTGCCCTCGCACGAGTGAGGCGCGATCGCGCGCCCTCCGTGGTAGCGCATCGAGCATGGCCACGCCCGACGCCGCTCTGCCCGTTCGCGACGAAGCCCCGCGCCCCTGGTACCGCTCCGGCACCACGCTGGTCATCGTGGCGCTGCTCCTTGGAGTGTTGCTCGGCGGCTCCTTCCCGCAGGATCGCCACCCGGTCGCCTACGAGCTCTTTCGCTTCGCGTCGAAGGCCTTCATCTCGCTCATCAAGGGCCTCATCGTCCCCTTGCTCGTCTCGACCCTGGTCGTCGGGATCGCGCAGACCGGCGATCTCAAGGCGGTCGGCCGCATGGGGGCGAAGTCGCTCGCCTACTTCGAGGTCGTCACGACGCTCGCGCTCGGGCTCGGGCTCGTGGTGGCGAACGTCGTGCGGCCCGGCGACGGCCTGCCGATCGATCTCGGGATGACCGCCTCCGGCGTCACGCCGGCGCGCCCGGTGTCCGGCTGGGAGCTCGCCCTCCACCTCTTCCCTTCGAACCTCGCCAAGCACTGGGTCGAGGGCGACCTCTTGCCGATCGTCGTGTTCGCGGTGCTGTTCGGCGTGTCGCTCACGCGCGTCGGTCCGAGCGGGCGCCCCGTCCTCGAGGCGCTCGAGGCGACCGCGCAGACGATGTTCAAGTACACCGATCTCGTCATGTCGCTCACGCCGCTCGGCGTCTTCGGCGCGATGGCCTACAACGTGAGCCACATGGCCGCAGGCCATGAAGTGGATGGCGTCCTCGTGCGCGGCTGGCCCGCCGTCGGCTACCTCGTCGGTCGCTACGCGCGCGTCGTCGGCTCGCTCTACCTCGCCCTCGGGCTCCTCGTCGTCCTGGTCTTCGTGCCCGTGATGCGCCTCGCACGGATCCCGATCGTCAGGTTTTTGAGCCAAATCCGCGAGCCGATGCTTACCGCGTTCACGACCGCCTCGAGCGAGGCCGCGCTGCCGAGGCTCCTCGAGCGGCTCGTCGCGTTCGGGGTTCCGCGTCGCGTCGCGAGCTTCGTCGTGCCGGCGGGTTACTCCTTCAACCTCGACGGCTCAACGCTCTACCTGGTGCTCGCGTCGCTCACCATTGCGCAGGCGGCGCGGGTGGAGCTGACGCTCGGGCAGCAGTTGGTGATGGTGCTCTCGTTCATGCTCACCTCGAAGGGTGTGGCCGGCGTCCCGCGCGCGACGCTCGTCATCATCGCGGGGACCTGCGCGAGCTTCGGGCTCCCCGGCGAGGCGGGCGTGGCGATGCTGCTCGCCGTCGACGAGGTGATGGACATGGCGCGCACCGTGACCAACGTCCTCGGGAACGCGCTCGCGAGCGTCGTCATCGCGCGCTGGGAGGGCGTGCTCGTGCTCGAAGGCGAGGAAGCTCCTTCCGCCGAACCTGCCAGCTGAGCCAGCGACCCATAAGGTCGCGTCCAACGCGACGTCAGGTCCCGCCGCCTGCGCCGCCCACACCGGACGTGACGGACGTCAATCCTCCGCCGGCGCCGCCCGCGCCTCCCGCGCCGCCGGCGCCGCCCGCGCCTCCCGCGCCGCCCGCGCCTCCCGCGCCTCCCGCGCCGCCCGCGCCGCCCGCGCCGCCCGCGCCGCCCGCGCCGCCCGCGCCGCCCGCGCCGCCCGCGCACTCCGGGTCCGCCGCGTCGAGCTTGCCGTCACAGTCGTTGTCGACGCCGTCGTCGCAGAGCTCGTCCGCGCCGGGAAAGACCTTCGGGTTCGCGTCGTCGCAGTCCCCGTCCGATCCGAAGCCGTCGTCATCAACGTCCTCGTACGGGCCGTGGCCCGAGCCGTGGTGCTTGAAGGTCGCGAAGTAGCAGCCCTCGGCGCCGAGTGCGACCGAGGCCAGCGAGGCGAGGGCGAGCGAGGTGAGCGCGGTGCGGGTCGACGAAATCCTCTTCATGACGTGCTCCACAGGAGGCGCGCAGGACGAGCGCCGAGCCGCGGGCCTCCTTTCCAGAACAGTGACGGGACTTCGCGCTCGCTGCAACCCGTTCGCTCAGCGGAAACGGAAGGTGTAGCGGTCCATCGTCGCGTAGGGGTCGGGCCACGGGAGTGCGTGCCCCTGTTCGTAGGCGGCGTGGCGCGTCCAGTACGGGTCGAAGAGGTGCGCGCGGGCGATGACGCACAGATCGGCGCGGCCTGCGGCGAGGATGCTGTTTGCGTCGGCGTAGCTCGAGATCCCGCCCACGGTCATCGTGGCGAGGCCCACCTCGTGTCGAATCCGATCGCTGAACGGCGTTTGGTAGAGCCGGCCGTAGCTCGGCTTCTGCTCAGGCACCGTCTGCCCGGTGGAGACGTCGAGCGCGTCGCAGCCGTGGTCCTTCAACGCGCGCGCGATGGCGACCGCATCGTCGGACTCGTTGCCGCCGGGGGCCCAGTCGGTCGCGCTGATGCGGACGAGGATGGGCTTGTGATTGGGCCACGCGGCGCGCACGGCGTCGAACACCTCAAGCGGGTAGCGCAGCCGTCCATCGACGTCCCCGCCGTAGCCGTCGTCGCGCCGGTTCGTGAGCGGCGAGAGGAAGGTCGCGAGCAGGTAGCCGTGCGCCGCGTGGAGCTCGAGCACGTCGAAGCCCGCTTCGTCGGCCCGTCGCGTCGCGTCGACGAACTCGCGGAGGACGCGGTCCATGTCGTCGCGCGTCATCGCTCGCGGCACCGGACTTCCGGCGCGGTAGGGCAGGGCCGAGGCGGCGACGAGCGGCCACGCCCCGGCGGTGAGCGGCGCGTCGTGCCCGCCCTCCCACGGTCGCGTCGTCGAGCCCCTGCGCCCCGCGTGCGCGAGCTGCACCCCGATCTTTGCCGAGGAGTACCGGTGCACGAAGTCGACGATGCGGCGCCAGGCGGCGACGTGCTCGTCGCGGTAGAGGCCGGCGCAGCCCGGCGTGATGCGGCCGTCGGCGCTGACGTCGGTCATCTCGGTGAGCACGAGGCCCGCGCCGCCTATCGCGCGGCTGCCGAGGTGGACGAGGTGCCAGTCATTCACCTCCCCGTCGTCCGCGACGTACTGGCACATCGGTGAGACGACGACGCGGTTCTCGAGGACGAGATCGCGCAGGCGGTACGGTGTGAACATCGGCGGCGTCGTCGGGGGCACGTCGCGCCCGGTTTGCCTCGTGGCCTCGCCAGCGAACCACGCGTCGAGGCGCCGCACCGACTCTGGATCGCGCGCCTTCAGCCCCTCGTGGGTCACCCGAAGGCTGCGCGTCATCATCCCGAACTCGAACGCGACTGGGGCCTCCGAGAGGTAGCGCTCCGTGTTCTCGAACCACTCGAGGCTCGACTGCGCCGCGCGTTGCAGCGCCTCGACCTCGGGCTTGCGGCGCGCCTCGTAGGCCTCGAGGGCGGCAGTGAGCTGCGGCTCGCGCACCAGGCTCTCGGCGAGCGCGATCGAGTCTTCCATCGCGAGCTTGGTCCCGGAGCCGACCGAGAAGTGCGCGGTGTGGGCGGCGTCGCCGAGGAGCACGTGCTTTCCGTCATGCCACCGGCGGTTTCGCACCGTCGGGAATCGCCGCCAGATCGAGCGGTTGGTGAGGACCGGGTGCCCTGCGAGCTCGTCGGCGAAGAGCTTCGCGACGTACTCGGCGGTCCTCGCCTCGTCGTGCTCGTCGAGGCCGGTGCGCGCGAAGGTGTCCGCGGTGCACTCGACGATGAAGGTCGACATGCCCGGCTCGTATCGGTAGGCGTGCACGCGAAAGAGGCCGTGCTCGTTCTCCTTGAAGTAGAATGTGAACGCCTCGTAGGGGAAGGTCGTCCCGAGCCACACGAAGCGGTTCGGTCGCTCGTCGATCGATGGCCTGAACGTCTCGGCGAACCTGCGCCGCAGCCCGCTCGCGACGCCGTCGGCGCCGACGATGAGATCGGCGTCGAGCGCGCTCGGGTCCGGGATCTCATCCTCGAACGACAGTCGTACGCCGAGCTCGCTCGCCCGGTCGGCGAGGATCGAGAGCAGCTTGAGGCGCGACATCCCTGCGAAGCCGTGCCCCCGCGAGACGAGCCGCTCTCCCCTAAAAAACGTGTGGATTTCGTCCCAGTGCCAGAAGCTCTCGGTGATCGCGCGATGACTCTCGGGGTCGGCCGCGCGCAGGTTCTCCATCGTCGCGTCCGAGAACACGACGCCGAAGCCGAACGTCTCGCGGGCCCGATTGCGCTCGTGCACGACGACGTCCAGGTCCGGCCGCGCGCGCTTCACGAGCGCGGCGAAGTAGAGACCGGCGGGGCCCCCGCCGAGGCATGCGATGTTCCGGAGCGTCACGCGCGCACCATAGCAGCGGCCCCCGCGAGGTCGTCGAGGCTTCTCGCGCGCTCGTGGTTTCGACGCCCGCGCTGCGGTGATACCCTTCGTTCGCTCCCATGTCGCAAGCAGCCGAGCCTTGCCTCGTCGTCCTGTCCGCGGGCGACGAGCGCCTCATCGGACGGGCGTTCCCGGTCGGTGAGCGGCTGCGCATCGGCCGTCGCCAGGAGTCGGGCTCGGAGCTCGTCATCGACGACAAACTCCTGTCGGGGAAGCACGCCACCGTGAAGCTGCGTGAGGACGGCTACGAGCTCGTCGATCACCGCAGCAAGAACGGGAGCTTCGTCGACGGGGTGCGGGTCGAGCGGGCGCGCCTCGGCGAGGGCGCGATCGTGCGGCTGGGGGTGCACGTCTTCGAGTTCTCGACGACGAGCGTCGACGGCGTCGCGACGGCCTTCGACGCCTCGGTCCCAGGCGATGAGACGCACGCGCTCGTCGGGCGCAGCCGCGAGCTCCGGCAGTTGGTTGCGCACTTGGATTCGCTCGCCGCTGGGAGCGCGCCGGTGCTTTTCCTCGGGGAGGTCGGCGTCGGCAAGGAGGCGTGTGCGCGCCGGCTTCACGCCCGCTCCGGACGACCCGGCGAGTTCGTCTCGCTCGCGTGCTCGTCGACGCGCCCCGAGACGGCGGGCCGCTTGCTCTTCGGCGATCCAGGGGGCGACGACGTCACGCTCGCCCGTGGCGTCGGCGGGACCGGGATCGTCCCGCCCGACGTGGCGCTGCTCGTACGGGCGAACCACGGCACGCTCTACCTCGACGGCATCGACGCGCTCGATCTCGTGAGCCAGGGCCGCATGGCGTCCTACCTCCGCGAGAGAGCGCTGCTGCTCCCCTCCGGCGACGTCGCGCCGCTCGACGTGCGCGTGCTCGCCTCGTCCGAGGTCGACCTCGAGCCGCTCATCGCTGACGGGACGTTCTCGCCGCCGCTCGCGAAATTTCTCTCGGCTTCTGTCATCGAGCCCGCGCCGCTGAGGCGCCGTCGGATCGATGTTCGCGACGCGCTCCTCTCGGCTTGGGCGCGCCTCACCGGAGGGCGTCTGCTCGAGGCGTCGGCGACCTCGCTCGAGAAGCTCTTGCTCCACGACTGGCCCGAGAACGTGCGCGAGCTGACGGGGCTCCTCGGTCGCGTGCTCGCGACGCATGGGCACGTCGAAGCGCTGCGAAGCGCCCACCTTCCATCGAAGATCCGCGAACGCGTCGAGCTCTCGACCACCGATCAGCTCCGCGCCTCGGCGGTCGATCTGCAGGTGGTGCCGTCGCGCGACGAGCTCGCGGCGCTCCTCACGCGCTTCCGCGGCGATGTCGCCTCGCTCGCGGCCTTCTTCGCGCGCGACAAGCGGCAGGTCTACCGCTGGCTGAAGCGCCACGATCTAAAGCTCTCGGCCTTTCGGTCCGCGCCCTCGCCGTGAGCCGCGTCGTCGTCGTTGGCGCGGGCGCGTTTGGGCTCGCCGCCGCGCGAGAGCTCGTTGCGCGCGGGCTCGAGGTCGTGCTCGTCGAGCGCGGGCGCGCCCCCCACCCCGACGCGGCCTCCACGGACCTGTCGAAGCTCGTGCGCGGCGATTACGGCGTCGATGTGCTCTACACCGAGCTGATGGAGCGAGCCTGGCCGCGCTGGCACGCCGCCAACGAGCGCTGGCATCGCGAGCTCGGTCGCGAGCTCTGTCACGAGACCGGCTTCCTCGTGCTGTCATCGGAGCCGTTCGCGAGCGGGGGCTTCGAGCACGACAGCTTCGCGACCCTCGAGGCCCGTGGGTACCCGCTCGAGCGGCTCCGCGGCGAGGATCTCGCGCGGCGCTTCCCGGTGCTCGCGCGCGATAGGTTCGTCGAGGGCTACGTGAACCCCCGCGCCGGTTGGGTCGAGTCGGGCGCCGTCGTCGAGGCCGAGCTTCGCGCGCTCCGCGCTGAGGGGGCGCGCGTCGTCGAGGCCTTCGCGCTCGCGTCGCTCGAGCGTCGGGGCGGTCGCGTGGTCGGCGTGCGCGCGCGCGATGGTGTGCTCGTCGAAGGCGACGCCGTCGTGCTCGCGACGGGGGCCTGGTCGTCCGTACTCGCGCCCGGGCTCGCCGCGCGCATTCGGCCCTCGGGCCACCCAGTCGTCGTCGTTCGACCGGAAGGCTCGGAGCGCTTCGAGGTTCCCGCGTTCTTGCCTTGGGCCGCCGACATCGGGCGAACGGGCTGGTACGGCTTCGCAGCCAACGCCGACGGGCTCGTGAAGGTCGCAAACCATGGAGTCGGTCTCTCGCACGACCCCGAGGCGCCGCGCGTCGTGCCGAAGGTCGCGGTCGAGCGCACCCGCGCGTTCCTTCGCGGCGCGCTTCCCGAGCTCTCGAGCGCGGCGCTCGCGACGACACGGCTCTGCTTCTATGCCGACAGCTTCGACGGTGATTTCTTGATCGATCGCCACCCCGACGAGCCGGGCCTCGTCGTCGCGACCGGTGACAGCGGGCACGCCTTCAAGTTCTATCCGGTGCTCGGAGAGCTCGTCGCCGACGCGCTCCTCGGAGCAGAGAGCCCCTACCTCTCGCGCTTCGCGTGGCGCGAGGTCGGCACATCCCGCGTCGAGCAGGCGCGCTGCCGTGAATAACGTTGCCCGATTCGCGGCTGTCGCTGTGCACTTGTGCCATACTCTGAGGCCGATGCGGCCCCTCCTCGCGAGCCTCGCCCTGGTCGGCGCCCTTGGCTGCGCCAGCAAGGATGCCGAGCATCCGAGCCCGTCTGCGAGCCCGAGCGGTAGCGCGGCTCCGAGCTCCGCCGCGTCGATCGATGCTGCGCCCTCCGCGGCCCCATCGACGTCGGCGCAAGCGGCAGCTCCGTCGGGGACGGCCGAGGCTGCGGTGCCGGTGGGGTCGGGCAGCGCGAGCCCGGCGGCGGCACCCTCCGAGCCTCCTTCGGCGGCGGGTGCTGCGTGGTCTTACGGCGGCAACACCGGCCCGTCGTTTTGGGGAGATCTCGCCGCCGCCTACGCGCCTTGCAAGGAGGGCGCGCAGCAGTCGCCGATCGACATCCCGAGTCGCATCGAGGCCGCCCCGAAGGCCGGCACTCGCGGAGGGCCGCGCGCGCGCGACGCGGCGAAGGACGGCGCGAAGGCTGACCCCAAGGACAAGGGCGGCGCGAAGGCTGACCCCAAGGACAAGGGCGGCGCGAAGGCTGACCCCAAGGACAAGGCGAAGGACAAGGGCGGCGCGAAGGCCGACACCAAGGACAAGGCGAAGGCCTCGGACACGCGTGAGGCGGGGCCGCAGGTGCTCGGTCCGCTGTCGGTCGACTACTTGCCGGTCCCGCTCGCGATCCACAACGACGGGCACGTCGTCGAGCTCGTCAATCAGGCCAACAACTACCTGACGATCGGGCCGAAGCGCTTCGAGCTCTTGCGCGTGCAATTCCACAGCCCGAGCGAGCACACCCTCGCGGGCAAGCGCTTCGAGCTCGAGATGCACCTCGTGCACCGCGCGGCCGACGGGTCGATCGCGATCATCGCCGTCTTGTTCGGACCGGGTGAGACCGCGCCCGCGCTCGCCGACCTCTGGAAGAAGCTGCCGAAGCAGGTGAGCGCCGAGGCGCTGCTCGTGAAGGGCAAGCCGTTCGACGTCGGCTCGCTCGTCGAGCTCTCCGAGGGGTACTACCGCTACGACGGCTCCGAGACGATGCCGCCTTGCGCCGAGGGCGTCACCTGGTTCGTCATGAAGAAGACGCACACGGTGGCGACGAAGGACGTGGAGCGCTACCGCGAGCTCTTCGGCGGGCGCACGAACCGCATGGTGATGCCGCTCGGCCCGCGGCAGCTCGTCGAGATCAAGCCCTGAGCGCGCCGTGCCGACGTGACGTCGCGCGCGCACTCTTGCGCGTCGCTCGCTTGGCCGCGCGGTGGCTCCGCGCTTGCCCCTCGTTTCCGCACGAAGACAAATCATGGCGCGAGCGAGCACCTTGGTCGTCGGAGCAGGGACCGGAGCGGGGCTGATGTACGGGTTCGATCCGGATCGCGGGCGACGTCGCCGTGCGGTCGCGCGGGACAGGCTCGAGCACCTCGTGCGGGTCGAGCGCGAGCTCCTCGCCAAGGCGCTGCGCGATCTCGAGCATCGCCGGCAGGGTGCGCTCCACTTCGCGCGAGCCTTGCTTCGCAACGAGGCTGCCGCGGACTCGATCCTCGTCGAACGTGTCCGCGCCACGATGGGGCGTTTGTCGACGCACCCGCGCTCGGTCGAGGTGCTCGTGAAGGACGGCATCTCGACCCTCTCCGGGCCTCGCGTGTCCCGGCCCGCTCGGCGCGGCGCTGGCGGTCGGCGGCTCGCTCCTCGCTCTGCGGGCGCTGTCCAACCGTCCGCTCGTGAGCCTCGTCCGTTAGACGCACGATGCGCGCGGTGCGCACAGGCTGACGAAGTCGCTGCACATCGAAGCGCCCGTCGACACGATGTATTCGTAATTTCGCAATTTCGAGAACCTCGCGCGGGTGATGGATCACGTCGACGAGGTCGAGGTGTCGAACTCGCGCTCGAGCTGGAAGGTTCGCGGGCCCGTCGGGCGTCACGTCGGGTTCGAGGTCGAGGTCACGCGCGACCAGCCCAACCGGCTCATCGGGTGGCAGACCCTGTCGAACCCCGGCTTCTGGCACCGCGGCGTGGTCCGCTTCGCTCCCGAGGGCGCAGGCACTCGGCTCGAGCTCTCGCACGACGTCCCTGGCGGGGCGCTCGGGCGCGCGGTGGCCTCGCGGTTCCGTGCGGATCTGAAGCGCGCGCTCGACGAGGATCTCGTGCGCTTCAAGTCCATCCTCGAGCGCGGCACGACCCACGCGCACCACCGCGTCGTGACCCGCGACGACCTGCGGCCCGCGTGAGCCGGCGCGCGATGGACAAAAAAAAGCGGCGCCTCCCGGTTGGCGGGACCCGGGGCGCCGCTCCGGCAGGGTGCGTTAGGGCACCCCACCACTCCCTCGAACAATTCCTATCTCTGGGCGCTACGCACCTCCGAGGAGCGACAGCGCCATCTTGGGTTGGACGTTTGCCTGGGCGAGGATCGAGGTTCCTGCCTGCATGAGCACCTGACCGCGCGCGAGCTGCGAGGTCTCCTCCGCGATGTCCGCGTCACGGACGAGGCTCCTCGCGGCGAGGAGGTTCGTCCGGATCGACTGCGCGTTCGACTCCGACACCGTGAGCCGGTTCTGCGCTACGCCGATCGCGGCGCGCTGAGAGTTGATGGTCGCGAGCGCGAGATCGACGAGCCCGAGGGCTGCTACGGCCGCCGTGCGATTGGTGCCCGCGACGCTCGCCGCGCTGAGGCCGATCGAAGAGACCGAGATTCCACCAAAATTGACGGAAATCAAGTCAGACGATGCGCCCGAGATGCCGACCTGGAAGTCGTAGACGGTCGTGGTCCCCGCGAGGAGGTCACGCCCGTTGAACTTCGTCGACTTGGCGAGCCGGTCGATCTCGTCTTTCAGGCTCTGGAACTCGTCGTCGATGATCCCGCGATCGGTGCCGCTCACCTCGCCGTTCGCGGCCTGAACGCTGAGCTCGCGCATTCGGATCAAGATGTCGCCGATCTGGCTCAGGCTCGACTCGGCCGTCTGGGACATGCCGATCGCGTTGCGAGCGTTGCGCTCGGCCGCCTGGTAGGCGCGGATCTGCGCGGTCAGAATCTCGCTGACCGACAAGCCGGCCGCGTCGTCCGCCGCCGAGTTGATCCGGTAGCCGCTCGACAGCCGCTCGTAGCTACGCTCCACGAGCTTCGTCGCCTCACCGAGGTACCGGCGGGCGTCGAGCGCCGAGCTGTTGGTCTGAATGGCCGAGGGCATCGTGGAGCCTCCTCACCGCCCGGTCCGAGGGACGAGCGGGGGGAACAGAACGCTCGTAAACACCAACCGTGCCAACCCTGTTGGCCCAACCATTTCGGTTGGTTGTGCTTCGGCTCACCCAAGCTCGACGCGGATTTGGCGGCCCCCTCGTCAAGCCGTTGACGTCGGGGCGTCGCGCGCGCGGTCGTTCTCGCACGTCGTTCGACCCCCGACCGACGAAACGTGGTATCCCCTCTCCAACGACGGGGCGCGTCCGACGGACGGTCCCCGCCCACCACGAAACCGGACACCTTGTTCAGGACATCATGGGTCGCGTGACCCCCACCGGCGTGAGCGACCCCGAGCGCTCCGACTCCGACAGCACCGGCGAATCCAGGCCGGTCCGTCGCAGCACTTCCACCGCCAGCGTCGCCGCTGAGCCACGTCGGACCGAGCCTCGTCGCGCGGAGCGACCTCGCGGTGAGCCTCGTCGGGCCGAGCCACGTCGGACCGAGCCGCCGCGCGCCGAGCCCACCGACGATGCTCCGCTGACCGGCACCGCGCCGTACGGTCGACGTGGCCTCCCCGAGGACGCCGGCGTCGAACCGCGTCGCTACCAGGTCGTCGTCGATCCTTCGTTCGTCGACCCTGACGTGCGCAAGGTGCTGAAGCGCCTCGTCCGCAGCGGCCGCGAGGCGTACCTCGTCGGCGGCTGCGTGCGCGACTTGCTCCTTGGCCGGCAGCCCAAGGACTTCGACGTCGCGACGAGCGCCCACCCCGAGGAGGTCCGCGAGCTCTTCCGCAACTCTCGCATCATCGGGCGCCGCTTTCGCCTCGTCCACGTGCTCTTCCAAGGGCGCAAGGTGATCGAGGTCGCGACCTTCCGCAGCACGCCCGACTCGGACGGGGCGATGATCCGCTCCGACAACGTGTACGGCACGGCGGCCGAGGATGCGTACCGGCGCGACTTCACCATCAACGCCCTCTTCTACGACCTCGAGACAAACCACATCCTCGACTGGGTCGGCGGGATGAAGGACATCCAGCGCCGCATCGTGCGCACCGTCGGTGATCCGGTGGTGCGCTTCATCGAGGATCCGGTTCGCCTCTTGCGCGCGATCAAGTTCTCGGGGCGACTCGATCTCGGCATCGAGCCCGATGTCCACGAGGCGATCGTGCACTGCCGCGAGTCGCTCCGGGAGGCAGCCCGGCCGCGCGTAGCCGAGGAGATCTTGCGCCTCCTGCGCGGCGGTCAGGCCCGGCGCAGCCTGTACATCGCCTGGGAGACGGGCGTCCTCGACGTCCTCTTGCCCGAGCTCGCCGCGCTCTTCTACGAGAACGACCGCGACGACTCGCCCGGGGCGCGCGCCTGGCGCCAGCTCGCGTACATCGACGCGAAGCATCAGGCTGGCGAGCTCCTCGACGACACCGTGCTCTGGACGCTGCTCCTCCTCGAGATGCTGAAGGAGGCCTGCGAGGGGCACCGCGACAGGTCTGCTGCCGTCGGCGAATTCCTCGAGGGGCTCGTCGAGCGGCTCGCGATCACGCGTCGCTCGGCCGACGGGATCCGCCGCATCGTCGCGACGCTGCCGCGCTTGAAGAGCGGCAAGGCGGGGCGCGGGGCGCGCACGGAGGCCTACGGGTTCGCGCTGCACGTGGCCGAGGCCGATCGCCTGTCGGAGGGGGTGCGGACGCGCCCGCGCGCGAAGGCGCGCGACGTGAACGAGGTGCCCGCGGCGGAGGCGCAACCGGTCGAGTGACCTCGCGCGCGCCGTCGCTCCTCGGATTCTTGGGCCTCCTCGCGCTGGCCGTCGGGGCGCGCGCCGACGGCGGCATCCTCCACGAATACTTCTCGCCCGACGAGGTCGACCCGTTGCTGCTCACCGCGACGCGGCCAAGCTCGGGCGGGCCGAGCGCGAGCGAGCGCATCGACACGCCCTCCGGCCCGATCGAGCGGCCCGATCCGACGCGGACACCGCCGCCCGCCGAGCGCTACTCGCCCGAGCCCGCGGCCAATGCCGCGAGCTTCGCCCCCGACCGCGACACGCGCCGTCCCGACAACGAGCGCTACGACGATCCGTTCACGCCCGAGCTCACGCCCTACAAGCGACTGCACGTGCTCGACGCCGTGCGCGACGACTACTCACTCTACGTGCGCGAGCCGCGCCACGAGGTGGTGCCCGTGGGCTCCGGGCTCGCCGAGGGCGAGGAGCGCTTCTTCGCGGATCTGCGGGTGACGCTGCCGGCTCATGAGCCGGTCCGCATCCCGACGCCCGCCCCAGGGACGCGGGCCCTCGGGCTCACCTCGTCGCCCGTCGAGGCGCTGACGCTGCTCCGAGATGGCGCTGACAACTGGTTCGTGCGCGCGCCCCGCGACGTCGAGGTGCGCCTCGTGCTCGATCTGGCCGCCCCGCGCGAGGCCTTCGCGGCAGATTTCGCCGACGTGCCCTGGCGAGCCCTGCCCGTCGTGCCGCCGCAACCGCCGTCGCATCGCGCCTCGTACGAGCGCGTCGCCGCCGCCGTGGGGCTCTCCGCCGGTCAGTCCCCGCGCGAGGTGGTGACACGGATGACCGAGTATTTCCGCTCGTTCGTGCCCTCCGAGGAGCCGCCTCCGACGAGCGCCGACATCTACCTCGACCTCGCGCTCTCGCGGAAGGGCGTGTGCCGACACCGCGCGTTCGCCTTCCTCGTCACCGCCTTGCACGCGGGGATCCCGACGCGGCTCGTGCACAACGAGGCGCACGCTTGGGTCGAGGTGAAGGATGATCGCTCCTGGCATCGCCTCGATCTCGGTGGGGCGGCCCTCGATCTGCGAGGCGCACCGCGGCTCGACCGCCCGCGCCACGTCCCCCCGCCCGATCGCTTCGCGTGGCCGACGGGTCGCGACGGCGGCGACGACCTCGGGGCCCGCGAGCGCCGCGACGCCGAGCGCGCAGCCGAGCGGGCACGCCCGAGCGATGGCGGCTCGACCGGCGCGGCCACCACGTCGTCGGACCCCGCTGGTCGAGACGGGTCGGGCCCCGCGCCGCAAGAGGACGGGGCCACGCCGCTCGCGCCGACGCCCGGCGACGCTCGGACGCCCGCGACGGTGAGCCTCGACGACCTTGATCGGGAGCTCTTCCGAGGCAAGCCGCTCCACCTGCGAGGGACGGTGCGGGTGGAGACCGACGCCTGTCCGAACGTCCGCGTCGACGTCGTGCTTCAAGCCCGCGGCCAGGCCGAGCGTCGCGTCGGCTCGCTCGCGACCGATGAGCGCGGCGCCTTCGACGGCGCGGTCACCCTCCCGTTCGATCTCACCGTGGGCGACTACGAGCTCTTCGTGGCCACGCCGGGCGGCGGTCGCTGCGGGGCCGGGCGCTCGCGCTGAGCCAACCCTCGGAGCCGGCGAGCACGGTCGCGACGCGCGCGGTCCAGGCCGTTGCGTTAGGTTCCGAATGAACACTGTTCTTTGCCGTGTTCTCGGCCTTTTGCGACGATTACTTGCGAGGTCTCTCGCGGCCTCGCTTCACGGAGGAACCCTTGATGAGCTCGATGCACCGCTTCCCTCGCCCCAACACGTCTTCGCGCCTTCGCCTCGCGTCCCTCGGCGCACTCGTCGTCGCGGGCCTCTCACTCCCCGCACCGGCGTTCGCCGACTCGACGAAGGAGGAGCTCGAAGAGACAGAGCATCAGGCGCCCGCCTCGACTCCGCCCCAAGCGCCCGCCGATTCGCTCGCGACCCCGGACGAGAACCCGTCCGTTCCGTCGGTCGCGACGCCCGATGGGGCCGAGGACCGCTCAGGCGAAGCCATCGCTCCAAGCGGCGGTACGGCGCGCTCGTTCCGCGCGTTCGGCAACCGCGTCGGGCTCGAGGTCGACGCGGGCTTTGTGTCGTCGAGCAAAAGTCTTACTTCAGTCGGCATGACCGCGGTCGCTCAGATCGAGCTCTTCCGCAACCTGCTCATCGACGCCGAGCTTCCGATGTCGTTCGCGGCCGGCGATGCCGTGGCGGACGCTTCGACCTTCGCGCTCGGCGGCAATATCGGTCTCGGCTCGCATTGGGCCCTCAACTTCGACGACCAGTTCGCGCTCAAGCTTGGCGGCACCATCTCCATCCCGACGATGCTGCTGAACCCAGGAGCCGATGATTTGGGCCGAGTCGTCGCTTCGGGTGGAGCCGCGGCTGCGCGCGGATTCGCCGACTTTCACCGCTTCGCGTACGGAAACGTCGG
>VGRJ01000058.1 GCA_016875405.1 Deltaproteobacteria bacterium
CGGTCGCGGCGGCCGTGACGGCTCCGCGACCGCCGGTACCACCGGGAGTTCCGCCTCCGCCGCGGCCGCCCGTTCCGATGGTTTCCAACGACGTACCGCCTTCGCGCCCATCGGTGCCCGCTCCGCTGCAGGCGGCGGCGCCGAGCGAGCCAGGAACGAGGCCGAGACCTCCTGTCGAGGTCCGACGCGTCCCTCCGCCGCGACCACCGACGGCGCGACCTCCCGCGCCAAGCACGCCCGCCGCGACCTCGTCGCAAGACCCGGGCGACACGCCTCCTCCCGCATCCGTCGCGCCGGGCGGACTGCCAGCGAGGCCGCCCATGCCGCCAAGGCCACCTGGCTCCGCAGGTCTGCCACCTGTGCCGCGTCTCGGGACACGACCGCCGGCTGCGCCGCTTCCACCCCCGATTTCCCCCCCGCGGCCGGTCGCTCCAGCGGCCATGTCGCCTCAGCCACCGCCCGTCCCGATGAGCGCTCCGCCCGCGGCTGCGCCACAGCCGCCACAACCGAGCCCGTCGGCCGCTGCGCCTTCCCCGCAGACCCCATCGACGAAAAAGGGGCTCAGTCGCGAGGCCGTCGAGCAACGCTCGAGCGAGGTCGAGACGCAGAATTTCTTTGAAATCCTTGGAGTGGCGCAGGACACGCCGACGCCAGCCGTTCAGACGGCGTACTTCATGCTCGCCAAGGTGTGGCACCCGGATCGGACGCCCGCAGACCTCGCGGATCTGAAGCCTCAGATTCAGAGGGTGTTCGCTCGAATCAGCGAGGCGTTCCAGACGCTGCAAGATCCGACGAAGCGTGCGGCATACCTCGAATCGCTAAAGACCGGCGGCGGGAGTCGCGCCGAGCGGGAGCAACTCGAGAAGGCCATGGACTCGGTGATGCTCTTCGAAAAGGCCGCGGTGCTCGTCAAGCGCGGCTCGCTCGCCCAGGCCGAGGTGCTGCTGCAGCGCTGCGTCGAGGCGGATCCGAATCAGCCGGAGTATCGCGCGGTGTACGCCTGGGTGCAGGCGCTTCGGATGGGCGATCCGCCCGCGCTCGCACCGGGGCAGAAGATCGATACCTATCAGTCACAGATAAGCCAGCTCGATCGAGCGCTCGCCGACAGCCCCGAGTTTGAGAAGGCCCTCTTTTATCGTGCCGAGCTCTACAAGCGGTCCGGCATGGCGGACCAAGCGCTGCGCGACTTCAAGAAGGTCGTCCAGCTGAACCCTCGCAACATCGACGCGGCCCGAGAAGTGCGCATCCACGAGATGCGGAACCCGAAGCCGTCGCAGCCGCAGCCGAGCAGCAGCGGATTGTTCGGGAAGCTCTTCAAGAAGGATTGATCGAAATCAACACCCTCGTCGACCGCCGCATGGCTGGCGATGAGGGCCCTCGCTCACGTCCGGCGCTCGACGTCGCGGCCGTCACGAGCCAGTGGCGGAGTACACGGAAAGACTGCGTCGCGCTGCTCCGCCATGACCGAGGCGCGTCACTTGTTGTCGCGCTTCAACCGCACGACTGAGTAGTTCTGCTCGCGCTCCTCGCGCTCCGCGATCGCCTTGCGGCGCGCCTCGGCGCTCCCCCGATAGTCAGGGGCGCGCGGGTTCGTCGAGACGTAGGCGGTGTAGGTCGTCCATGCTTGCTTGGACGTGTCCCACACCGTCTTCAGCATATCGCCGAAATCGGCGCCCGTCGCGTTGACGGGTGTGAGTGAAGCCTTGCGCTCAAGCAACTCGGCTCGAACGAAGAGCAGCCTCGCCTCGGTCGCCTCGCTGCCCTTCTTCGTACGGCCCTTCTCGACGATGGCGATGACATCGGCGTCGCGCTTCGCTTGGGCGAGGAGAAGATAGCCCCGCGCTTCATCGGGGTTCGCGGCGACGGCCTCCTCGAACGCGGCGGCGGCGCCCGCCCAGTCCTTGTCCTTCGCGCGAGCCTTCCCCTTCGCGAGCATCTCTTCGTAAGGGCTGATGCCCCGGACGTTCTCCGGGTCTTTCGGGACGACCTTCTCGGCCTTCGGCGCCTCTGCCCCAGTCTTCTTGCTGGCTTTCTTCGCGGGGTCCTGCGCCAACGCGGGCGAGGCGTGAAGGACCGAGAGGGCGAGGAGGACCGGGAGAGTCGCGCGCATCACGTCCATGACCTTACTACACCTTGAACGTCCGCGGGACGGGCGTCTCCCCAGACCAATCGTAGAAGCCGAGGCCCGACTTCTTGCCGAGCCAGCCGGCGCGCACCATCTGTCGCAGGAGCTGCGGGGGCCGGAACTGCTCGCCCACTTCGCGGTGAAGGTGCTCGAGGATGGCGAGCCGCACATCGAGCCCGACGAGATCGCCTAGCTTCAGCGGGCCCATCGGGTGGCGGTAGCCGAGCTCCATCGCGCGATCGATCGACTCGACCGACGCGACCCCGGACTCGAGCATTCGGATCGCCTCGGCACCGATCGCGACGCCGAGCCGACTCGTCGCAAACCCAGGGGAATCGTTGACGAGGATGGAGGTCTTGCCGAGCGTGGTCGCGAGCGCCTCAGAGGCCGCGACCACGTCAGGAGACGTGTGAAGCCCCCGCACGATCTCGAGCAGCGGCATCGCAGGTGGAGGGTTGAAGAAGTGCAGGCCAATGGTCCTCGCACCGGCGCCAAGTCGCGCGCCGAGCTCGGTCACCGACAGGCTCGACGTGTTGGTCCCGACGATCGCCCCCGAGGGCGCGGCTGCGAGCACCCGTCGAAGCACGTCGACCTTGAGCTCCATCGACTCGGGAACGGCCTCGATCACGAGGTCGATGTCCCTGGAAGCCGCGCCGAGATCGCCCGACGCCGTAAGCCGCGCCACGACCGCCTCGCGCTCCACTGTCGCGAGCTTCCCTTGCTCGACGCGTCGCTCGAGAGAGGCCGCGATCGTCGCGACGGCCCGCTCGGCCACGGCGAGATCGACGTCGCACACCTGCGTCTCGAGGCCGGCCTGAGCAGCAACCTGCGCGATGCCGCGCCCCATGGTGCCCGTCCCGACGACGAGGACACGCCTCACGGGCGCGCTCCGTCGGGCGAAGCCGCCTTCCCTCCGCTCGGAGCGGCGGAAGCCGCGGGGCGTGCGTCGGAGGGAGCCTCATCACGTCCACCGGCGAGCCACACCGCGGCGCCGACGACGAGCAGTGCGACGCCGAGGGCCGAGAGCCACAGCGGCGTCGGCGACTCGTCGGGAGAGAGCTCTCGGACGGGAGTGGGATCGAACGACTCGTGCATATGGCGAGGTGTGCCGCAGCGCCCCGAAAAAGGAAACAAGAATTCCCGGCTCGCCGGCGCGACTTTTCGGATAACATTCGGTTCGAAGTCCGGAATCGGAAGGCGAACAACACCCGTGGCGCAGGAAGTCAGGATCGAAGTCGCCGGCGAGACGAACGTCGGACGCAAGCGCAACCACAACGAGGACAATTTCGCCCTCCTGACGGAGCTTGGCCTTTACATGGTCGCGGACGGCATGGGCGGGCACGCCTCGGGCGAGGTCGCGTCCAAAATGTCGATCGACGCGCTGAGCGACTTCCTCAACGAGACCGCAGACGATCCCGAGCGGACCTGGCCCTACAAGATGGATCGCTCGAAGGGCTACGAGGAGAACCGCCTCATCACCGGCGTCAAGCTCGCGAACCTGCGCATCTACCAGACGTCGCAGCGCGACGGGAAGAAGCGGGGAATGGGCACGACTTTCGTCGGGGTCTACGCGGCGGATGACGGGCTCTACATCGCGCACGTGGGCGACAGCCGCTGCTATCGCTTTCGCGGCGGGCGGCTCGAGGCGCTGACCGAGGACCACTCGCTCCTCAACGATTACATCAAGATGAAGCGCCTCACGCCGGAGGAGATCGAGAACTTCCCGCACAAGAACGTCATCGTCCGCGCGCTCGGCATGAAGGACACCGTCAAGGTCGACACCCGGTACGAGGTGCCCGAGATCGGCGACACCTACCTCCTCTGCTCGGACGGCCTCGCCGGCCCCGTGACGGACGCGCAGATCGCCGAGGTCCTCGCGACCTCGGACGGCGACATCAAGGAGACCGCCTCGCGTCTCATTCAACGCGCGAACGAGAACGGCGGCCCCGACAACATCACCGCCGTGCTGATCCGCTGGACCGCAGCCTGAGCGTGCTGGTGACATCAGGCGTCGTCACCTGGGCGCCGCGAACACCATGCCGCGCGAACCTCGGCGCGCCCGTCATGCGGTGACGTTCAGAGTCGATGAAGAGCGCGCGGCCCGAGGGCGAGCCAAGCCAAGGCGAGCAGCGCGAGCAAGAGGATCGCGGTGACGAGGTAGGTCTCGCGGACCGCGGGGGTCGTGCCCCACCCATCCGCGAAATAGTGTCCCTTTGTCTCGTCGCGGAGGCGACGCTGGACGTCGGGTAGCACGCTCGCGTCCTCGGCAGGCCGCTCGCGATCGAGGGCCCGTCGAAGCAGCTCGCGCACCTCGACGTCGTCAAGCGCGTCCGCGCCGAGCTCGTCCTCGAGCACCCGCATCGCCTCCTCATCGACCTCGCGCATCGAACCTTCGTCGCCTTCCGGGGCGCCTTGTTCACGGGATGACTCGTCGCTCATGCGTTCTCCTTGAGGATGCGTCGCGCCGCGAGCAGACGCTCGACCTTCTCGCGGAGCTCGATACGACCGCGATGAATGCGGCTCTTCACCGTGCCGAGCGACAGCCCGGTCACCTCGGCGACCTCCTCGTACGAGAGGTCCTCGACGTCGCGCAGGATGAGGAGCTGACGGTGCGCGGGCTCGAGCGCTTCGATCGCCTCGCGCACGAGCTCGACGAGCTGCCGCTCCTCCGCCACGGCATCCGGGCGATGGACCGCGCCGACGCTCACACCGACGGCCCCGTCGAGCTCCCGCACCTCGCCGAGCGCGTCGACGTCCTCGTGGCGCCGCCCCCCGCGCCGCGCGTCATACTTCATCCGGTTCTTGCAGAGGTTTACGGCGACGCGAAAGATCCACGTCGAGAGCTTTGAATCGCCGCGGAAGGCCTCGATGTTGCGGAAGACCTGGACGAACACGTCCTGGGTCACCTCCTCGGCGTCGGCCTTGCGCCCGAGCATGCGCAGCGTGAGCGCCAAGACGCGACGCTCGAAGAGGAGCACGAGCTCGTTGAACGCCGTCTCGTCACGAGCGACGAGGCGCGCGACGAACCTGGCTTCCTCGTCATCCTCCACCGGCCGGACGTTATCACTGGCGGCGCTCGAGTCGCAGTCCGCGCGCCCGGATTCAACGCCCTCGGCGCACTTCAGCGCGGACGAGCGCCGAGCCTCGCGGCGACGGCGTCGGCGACGCGCATGCCGTCGAGGGCCGCGCTCACGATGCCTCCCGCAAAGCCTGCTCCTTCGCCTGCAGGGTAGAGGCCCGCGAGGTCTTGGGACTCGACGCTGCTCGGGTCACGCGGCACGCGAACGGGAGAGCTGGTCCGCGACTCGACCCCCACGAGCACGGCTTCTTCGCTCGCATAGCCGCGCAACTGCCTATCAAAGCGCCGCAGCGCGACCCGCAGTCGCTCGGCGATGCGGAGCCCAGCCGCGTCGACGACCGCGCCGACATCGGTCGCCGTGAGGCCTGGGATGTAGCTCGTGCTCGGAACGGTGCTCGACGCTCGTCGCGCCAAGAAATCCGTGACGCGCGTCGCCGGCGCACGAAGGGAACCGCCTCCCGCGACGAAGGCGGCGCGCTCGATCGCCGCCTGGAGCTCGATCCCCGCGAGCGGACCGCGATACCCAGCGGCCTCGAGATCGGCGAGCTCGACCGCGACGACGAAGCCCGAGTTGGCGTACGGCGAGTTGCGCTTTGCAAGGCTCATCCCGTTGACGACGAGCGCCCCAGGCTCGGTCGAGGCGGGCACAATCCATCCGCCCGGACACATGCAGAACGAGAACACCCCGCGGTCCTCGACGGTGGTCGCGACGCGATACGGCGCGTTGGGGAGCCGCGCGTGCCCGGCGTCGCGGCCGTACTGAATCGCGTTGATGAGCGGCTGTGGGTGCTCGATGCGGACGCCGAGCGCGAAGGGCTTCGCCTCGAGGCGGACGCCGGCTCGCTCAAGCATGATGAGCACGTCTCGCGCGGAGTGACCCGTCGCGAGGACGACGATCTCGGCCGCAAGCTCCGTACCGTCCGCGAGCCGAACCCCGGCGATGTGGCGACGACCCCTGCGCTCGTCGACGAGCAGCTCGACGACGCGCGCGCCGAAACGAAACTCTACCCCCACGGCCTCGAGGCGCTCGCGCATCGCGGTGATGACCTTGGGCAAGCGGTTCGAGCCGATGTGTGGGCGCGCATCGGTAAGAATCGCCTCGGGTGCGCCGTGGAGCGCGAGCAGCTCGATGACGTCCCGCACGTTGCCGCGCTTGTGTGCACGCGTGTACAGCTTGCCGTCGCTGTAGGTGCCCGCACCGCCCTCGCCGAAGCAGTAGTTGCTGTCCTCGTCGACGGCGCCGCGCTGGTTCAACCCACGCAGATCGACGCGCCGCGGGATGACGCGCTTGCCCCGGTCGAGGACGGTCGCCGCGACACCGTGACGCGCTAGCTGATAGGCGCAAAAGAGCCCGGCCGGACCGTCCCCGACGACGATCACGCGCGCGGGCAACGACACGTGACGCGGTCGGTCCCCGCCGAGCTCGCCGTGGTCCGTCACGGTCCCGATGCCGACGAGGAGGCGGAAGCGCACACGCCCTCCGCGAGCGTCGATCGAGCGCTTAAGAAGCTCGAGCAGAGGAAGGTCCCCCGGTGCGATGTCGAGCCGAGCCGCGACTCGCGCACGGAGCGCGTCGTGGTCGTCAGGCTCGTCGAGACCGAGCTCGACCTCGATCTCTTCGGGGAAGCGCCGGGCCATGTTCCGCTTGGTCGAGTACCGCTCGAGGAGAGCGCGGTTCCGGCGCGTGGATTCGAACCACGATTCGAGGATTCAAAGTCCTCTGTCCTGCCTTTAGACGACGCCGGAGTGGGAGGCGGACGTTAACACACGGACCCCGACACCTCCAGCGACCGGCAGAACGACGAAGCCGTCGCCCGCGTCACTGCCACCGATCGCGCCAGAAGCGGCGCTCAGCCTCGGCCGTCTGCATGCGCGCGCGCGCTGAAACGAGGCGCGCCCGATCGGCGACGTCGACCGCGACACGCTGCGCCCGCGGGACCTTGGCGACCGCGGCCTCACGAGCGTGGAAGACGGCGACCGCGGCCCCGATGGCGATGGAGAGCCCCCCGAGGACGGCGTAGAGCTTCCGCGCGAGCGGAGAGCGCGCGGCAGCCCAAGCGCGGCTGGCCCAGAGGAGCACGACGTGAGCGATGAGTCCGCGCGAGGCCGCGACGCCTCGGCCAACGGCGTCGACGAGCGCACGCCCCCGCGCGAGGCTTCGGGTCGAGAGGCTCTCCCTCGGTGACGCCGCAGGCTCCGTCGACAGCGGGGCGGGCGGCGGACGACGCACACGGATCTCCGAGCGCTCCGGTACCGAGACGCGCTCCTCCTCGTCTCCTTGGGTGAGCTCGAGCACGTCGAGGATCGGCGCCCAGTGCCCGAGACCGTCGCGCCAGACCGGAGTCTCCGGTGCGATGCGCCCCTGCGCGAGCGCCATCCAGACCTGGCGCGTCGAGAGGCAGGCGAGCGCTCCGTCGAGCTCGACGCACCATTGATCTAGGTCAAGCTCCTCGTCAGGCACGAGCGAGCCGCGGTCGAGCGAGTCGTCCGCGTACCTCGACGTGCGAGAGAGGCGCTCTGCCGCACCCATGAGGCCCTGTCTTTCACCCCGGGTTGGGGTGGGCCAACTTATTGATGCGAATAAGGCTGTGAGTAGGCTCGAGGGCGCACGTTCTTACGCGCCGCGAGACCGGCCCCCGGCATGGTGCCCGCGAGGCTCAGCGACGCGCTGGGCGCAGGACGTCCGTGCCCATGAACGCGCGGAGGGGTTCGGGGACGAGCACCGTACCATCGGCCCGCTGGTACTGCTCAAGGATGGCGATCAGCGTGCGCCCAACCGCGAGGCCGGAACCGTTCAGCGTGTGCGCAAGCCGAGGCTTTTCGCCCTTTTGATGACGGTAACGGATCTTCGCGCGACGCGCCTGGAAGTCGCCGAACGTCGAGCAGCTCGAGATCTCGCGGAAGCGCTGCTGCGACGGCAGCCACACCTCGAGGTCGAAAGTCTTCGCAGAAGAGAAGCCCATATCACCGGTGCAGAGTGCGACGCGGCGGTAGTGCAGACCGAGTCGCTCGAGCACCGCCTCGGCGTGACGCGTCAGGCGCTCGAGCTCCTCCTCGGATTGCTCCGGCTCGCAGATCCGCACGATCTCCACCTTGTCGAACTGGTGCTGTCGGATCATGCCGCGCACGTCCTGCCCGTAGCTCCCCGCCTCGCTGCGGAAGCATGGGGTGTAGGCGGCGTATGCGACTGGCAGGGACTCGCGCTCGAGGATCTCGTCGGCGTGCAGATTCGTGACGGGGACCTCGGCCGTGGGGATCAGGTACAGGTCGTAAGCGCGCTCGGGATCGCTTTTCTGGGTCTTGAAGAGGTCCTCCTCGAATTTCGGGAGCTGCCCGGTACCGAAGAGCGCATCACCCTTCACGAGGAACGGCGGCAGCACCTCGGTGTAGCCGTGCTCACGGGTGTGAAGCTCAAGCATGAAGTGGATGAGGGCGCGCTCGAGCCGCGCAGCGTCGGCCCACAGCACGGTGAAGCGCGGCCCCGAGAGCTTCGTGCCCCGCTCGAAATCGAGGAGACCGAGCTCGGCGCCCAGCTCGTAGTGCGGCTTGACCGGAAAGGGCTGCTCGGGCGGAGTCCCCCAGACTTTGACGACGACGTTGTCCGCATCACCCCCTCCATCGGGTACGGTGGGGAGCGGCACGTTGGGGATGCGCGCGAGGAGCTCCTGCAGCTCCGCCTCGCAGACCGCCGTGCGCGACTCGAGCTCCTTGACGTGCGCGCTGAGCTCCTTCAGTTGGTCGCGCCGCGCGGCGAACTCGGGAGAGGACTTGTTGGCCGAGGCCATCTCCTTGCTCGCGACGTTGCGCTCGGCCTGCTTGCTCTCGACCTCGGCGATCAGGCGACGCCTCTCTCCTGCGAGCGCAGCGACCGGCTCCAAGAGCGCCGCGACGGCCGGCGAGCGCCGCGCGAGTCCGGCGCGCACCTCCTCGAGGTTGTCCACGACATGACGGAGATCGAGCATGCCGCGTCCATACCATCGTCGCGACCGCGGTCTGTGGCGAATTCGCGGAGCGGAGCGGGGATTCGTGCTAACTTTTGCCCCCCGGTTCAACCGTCATGGACGTCACCTGCGACCGCTGCAAGACCCACTACGAGTTCGACGCTGCCCTCGTGTCGAGTCGCGGCACCACGGTCAAATGCACGAGCTGCGGGCACCAGTTTCGGGTGTTTCGCCCTGCCGGGTCCGGCGGCCTGACGGGCTGGACCGTGCGTCGCGTCGACGGCAGCGAGCTTCGATTCCTCGCGATGCGCGAGCTGCAGAGCGCCATCGGCTCCGGTGGAGTGACCGAAGCGGACCTCCTCATCCCCGACGACGGCAGCACGCCGCAAGCCCTTGGTGCGATCGAAGAGCTTCGCAGCTTCTTCCGCAGCTCCGGCTCCATCGCGCCCTCGAGCGGAGGGGCAGCGGAGGAGGGCGACACGACGAAGCGCCTTCGGCGCGAGGGCGGTCAAGCGTCGACGTCGGCCGGCATCGGAGCGCCACCTTCACTTCGGTCGATGAGCCCGCCTGTCTCGGCCGCCGTACCGATACAAACGGCCTCGCCCATGCCGAGCCCCTCGGCGACTCCGTCACTCCCGCGCACCATGCCGAACCCGTCGAACTCGCGCATCGCGATTCCGGCGCCGAAGCCACCTCGCGTGCCCGTGTCACCCGAGGACATCGACATGCTGGAGACGAACCCGCAGCTGCCGAAGATCGACCTCGCCGCGTTGGGTGGCGCGAAGCTCGGGACGACGGCCATCGGGCTCCCGACTCCCGTCAAGCCGCCGGCCCCGAAGCGGGGCTCCCACGACTCCCTGCCTCCGTCCGACGCCCCGCAAGAGCAATCGTTCCGCGGGCCCGACCTCGAGTCCGACGTGCGCGATGCCCTCGCGCGCGTGAGCATCGCCATCCGCGAGAGCACGCCTCCTCGTGACAGCGACCCTGGGTCGTCGCAGCGGCGAGCGAGCGAAGACTTAGCCTTCGACAGCGAGCGTACGGCCAAGCGCGCATCCTTGGCCCCGAGCGATGCGGCTCCGGCGAGCGAGCCGGTGAGCGACCGCAGCTCCCAAGAACTGACGCCCGCGAGCGTGGCGCGACCTTCCGTCCTGCGACGCACGGACGGTGGCGATCCTCGGTTCAGCGAGTACGGGCGACGCGGCTCTCGAGCCGGTGGCGGTGGCTTCGGGCGCTGGGCCATCGGGGTCGTCGTGGTGGGCGTGGCAGGCTTCGTCGCGGTGGCGTCCCTCCGAAAGGCCGGAGACGGCAAGCCGACCACGACTGCCGTCGACGACGGGCGCGTCGGCCGACTCTTGAGCGAGGGGGAATCGCTGCTCGATGAGGGCGACCTCGACGGCGCGAAGGAGCAATTCGCGAAGGCGAGCGGGCTTGCCGAGACCGACCCTCGCGTCCTGACCGCGTTGGCGAGAGTCGCTGTGATTCAGGCCGACCGCGCGTGGCTGCGGGGCAAGCTCGCGGGCAAGGACCTCGATGAGCTCGCGCGGCTCGCCGATCGCGCACAACGCGCCGTCGAAGCCGCGGCTCGAGCAGGAGGCAGCACCTCGACGACAGCGCTCGAGATCGACGCCCTTCGACTCAAGGGCAAGCGCGACGAGGCTCGAAAGCTCGCGCCGAAGCTGGCCCCGAACGACCCGGCTTCGATGCGGGCCCTCGCAGCGCTCGACCTCGGCGAAACGGATCCCCCTTGGGACGCGCTCATCGAGCGGCTGAAGTCTGCAGCGGCGGCCGAGAAGAAGCTCGGACACGCCCAGGCTGCGCTCGTCTACGCGCTCGTACGACGGGGACAGGCCGACGCGGCGAAGCGCGAGGTCGACAAGCTCGGAGACCACGACCCGACGCTCGTCGCTGCGCTGCGTGAATTCATCGTCAAGGCCCCGAGCGCTCCAGCCGCCGGGACCTCGACGAGCGCCGACGCCGGTCCCGAGATCGCGGACCTCTTGAAGCGGGCGCGCTCGGCGCAGAAGAAGGCTCACCATGACGAAGCCGAGAAGCTCTTCCGCAAGGTGCTCGAGAAGAACGAGTCGAACGTCGATGCGCTGCTAGGGGTCGCGGAGACGGCTCGGGCGCGCGGCGACGCAACCGCAGCCGAGAGGCGCTTCAAGGAGGTCGTTCATGCCGCCCCGGACAACGGCTCGGCGCTGAGTGCCCTTGGCGACCTTCGTTGGCAGCGCGGCGACAAGGCAGGAGCCGTCGAGTTTTATCGGCAGCTCCTCGAGCGTGCTCCTCAAGCGGCGCTGGCCGAGCACGCCAAGAAGCGCGTCGCAGACTTCGACAAGGCGAAGACACCGCCCCCTGCGGCGCCGCTCCCCCCGGCCGCGAAGCCGACCGCGAAGCCTGCCGCGAAACCGACTGCGAAGGCCGCCCCGAAGCCGAAGGTGACGCCGCCGAAGTCGCACCCGGACAATCCAGAGATCGACACGACCGATCTCCCCGAGTGACGCTAGCTCGCGGCGGGATCGACAGGCAGCGCCCGCGAGGCTAGCTTGCATGTCGATGCGTCGCGCGCTCGTCGCCCTCCTCACACTCGCCTGCGTGGCGTGCGAGGGGAGACCACGTCACACCACAGATCGCGGCGAAGCCGTCGCCGACTCGGAGCTGCTCGGGCCGAGGGTCGTCGAGCTCGACCTGCGTGGAGGCATCAGAGAGCAAGGGTCGAGTTCGCTGTTTTCGGCGCGGGGAGACGATTTCGCGTCGCTCGTGCTGACACTCGATGAGCTTACGAAGCGCCCCGACGTAAAGGGAGCCTTCGTACGGCTCGGAACCGGCACGCTCGGGCTCGCTCGCGCGGAGGAGTTCGGTCGCCTCGGAGGTGAGCTCCGCGCGAAGGTCCCGGTGGTCTGCCACGCCGACGGGCTCGACAACGCGACCCTTCTCGGTGCCGCGCTCGCGTGCAGCGAGATCTGGTTGTCACCCGCAGGCTCCGTCGACTCGGTCGGGCTCGCCGCCCAGCTGTTCTTCGCGCGCGCTCTCTTCGACAAACTCGGCGTGAAGGTCGACTTCATGCAGGAGGGGAAATTCAAGGGAGCGGAAGAGACGTTCACGCGCAACGAGCCGAGCGAGCCGGCCCGCAGCACCCTCGAAGCGACCTTGATGGCGCTGCGTCGAACTTGGCTCGACGGCGTCGAGCGGGGCCGCGACCAAAAGGCCGAAGCGCTGGGGCTCGAGGACGGTCCACACGACGCCCTCGAAGCCGAGAAGCGACACCTCATCGATCGGGTCGGGTTCGAGGGCGATGCACGCAAGCGAGCCCTCGAGCTCGGGGGAGTCGAAGCGCGGGCGATAGCCTTCGGTCCCGGGCACGATGGCGACGGGCTCGGCGATATCCTTCGCACGGTCGCCGGTGCGCCGCGGGTCGGGGTTCCGCATATCGCGCTCGTGCGCGCGAATGGTGCGATCGGGATGGGTGGAGGCTCAGGCCTTGGACGCGGCGACGGGATTTCGCGACGTGAGCTCGGGTCGACGCTGCAGCGGCTCGAACGCGACCCGCTCGTACGCGGCGTGGTGCTCCGAATCGACTCGCCCGGTGGCTCTGCCCTCGCGTCGGACCTGCTTTGGCGAGACATGATGAGCCTCCGCAAAGCGAAGCCCGTCGTCGTCTCGATCGGAGGGATGGCGGCGAGCGGCGGGTACTACATCGCATCGGGAGGAACGAAGATCGTCGCCGAGCGAGGCAGCATCGTCGGCTCGATCGGAGTCGTGATGGGCAAGCTCTCGGTGGGCGAGAGCCTCGACCGCCTCGGCGTCCACGTGACCGTCGTGCCCGCTCGCACAGACGGTGGTGCTCGCGCGGCCTACATGTCCCCCTTCGTGAGCTGGGACGAGGCAACGCGCGCCAAGCTCGAGCTGTCGATGAAGCAGGTCTACCGATTGTTTCTCGAGCGGATCGCCGAGGGGCGCGGCATCGAAGTCAGCGTGATCGAGCCTGCGGCCGAGGGAAGGATCATGGGCGGCGAGGACGCGAGGAGCCGTGGCCTGGTGGACGAGCTTGGAGGACTCGCGCGAGCGGTGGAGCTTGCCCGCGAGCTCACCCAAAGCCCGGCCGACCTCCCCGTTGACGTCGTCGAATCCGGCGCGGATTGGCTCGGTCTCTTGCGTGGGGACGAATCCGCAGACGCCACCTCGGCTGCGCTCGACGCCGAAATACGACGACGTATGCGAGACGCGTTGACGACCTCGTTCGGCGGAAGTGGCCCGCTCCTCGACGACCTCGGCGCGTTCGTTGGCGTGGTGGCTCCGCTGGCGCAGGGAGAGCATGCCCTCGTTGCGCCTCCCTTCGCGCTCGTCGTCCGCTAACGCCCTGCACGCCGCCTCCTCCACCGCGTGGTAGGGTGCGGACGCTCCGAAGGGAGCGCGGACCGATGACGCAGGACGAGACGTTCTCACTCCCCTACCCTCTGCCGTTTGTCGCGGCCCCGCGTCTCACTGACGCTCCGAGGGTCGAAGTCGTCGTCGCCCCGCGCGGACACCTCGTCGGCCTCGTCCGCGCCGCCGCCGCCGAAGCCCACACCGAGCGCGAGCGCGCGCATGCTGGCGAGCTCGCAGCGCAATGCCTCACGCGCGGGGTCCACCTCGCCGATGCGGTGGGGCTCGCGCTGCGCGTCCTCGAACTAGGTGGAGATGAGACTCCCCTCGAGTGGCGAAGGGAATCCGCGAAGTGGCTCGCGGCGCTCGGCCGCCACGACGAAGCCGCCGACGTGCTTCGCGGCGCGACGGCGACGACCACCGACGAACAGACCGCGCTCGGCCTCGGCCTGGATGCCGGCGATCTCGCATGCCGTGGCGGAGACGCCTCCGGTGCGGCGGTCATCTATCGAGAGCTCGCCATCACTCACGTGAAGGACGCACGCCCGCTGGAGCGCTTGGCGGCGATCGGCGCATGGAGCCCGTCCACGGTCAGCGAGGATCGCGCGAGCGATGCGTGGCTCGAGGCGTCGACCCGCCGCTCGTCCGACGAAGAGCGCGTGTTCGATGTCATGCGCGCCTTCGAGATCGCCCCGGGTCATCGGCGAGCTGCGTTCTTACTCGCCGACCTGCTCGAGCGGCAGCAGCGGCTCGAGTGCGCGGACGAGGTCCTCCGGCTCCATGGCCTCGCCTCGGGAGAAGCGCACGTCGTCGCGCGAGAGCGCCTCGAGCGCGCGAGACGCTGGGGCTCTCCGACGACCGCCCTCGCCGCGGCGCTCGACCTCATCGCGCTCGGAACGCCACTCGACGAGGGTGTCGCGATCCTCGAGCATGAGCTCGAAGCCCGACGTCACGGTGACGATACGACGGCGGTAAACCTCGAAGGGGCCGCTTCACGCCTCGCACGCGCTGCCGCCGTGCAGATCGCACGAGAACGCGCGGAGGCCCTGCTCGGCGTGGCAGACGAGCTGCGCAGCGATCGCGCGGCAGCCTGCTACACGCTCGCGGCGGAAGCGTCGCTCGAGGCAGGGGATCCGCCGACGGCCTTGCGCAGCATGCGGCGTGCACGAGGCCTCGCGCCAAAGAGCGCGCGACTCGCGAGCCTGGTCTTCTCACTTGGTTCGGAAGAGGAGGTCACCGCGAGCGAGCTCGAAACCGCGCTTGGAGTCGCCGCGCCTCGCTCCTCGCACTATCGAGCCGTGGCGCGTCGCGCCGCCCGCCGTGGCCGTCCGCGGCTCGCTTGGGTGTGGATGCGAAGGGCCGTGGCGCTTCGCCCTGGCGACGTGGATCTCCGGCAGCGGCTCCTCACGGTACTCGCCAGCGCAGCGGACGAACTCGGCCCCGGGGACGTCTGCGCTCGTGCGATGGAAGTGGTTCTGTCGCCCTCCCCCTCCGAAGAGCTGCAGGGACCGCTTTGCCGCGTTCTCGAAGCGCTCAAGCCTGCCGATCCCGAAGTGGCCGCCGAGCTCGGACTTCGAATGTTGCGCGCGATAGGTCCCCGCGATGAGCTCGTCGAGGCCATCCTGCGACTCGCGGATCCTTCGACCGACGCCCGGCTCTCCGCAGACGTGGCGGGGCTCGACGCTGCCGCAAACGGCGGGGCGACGCCCGAGAAGTGGCTGCGCGCGGTCGAACTATCGGCGCTCGTGGACATCGAGATGGCAGCGGCACATCTGAGCCAAGCCGCGGCGAACTCATCCGAGCCGAACCTCGTCGCTCGCTTGCTCGCAGGTCTGGAAGCGTCGCTTGATCGCGTTACCCCAAGTCTGCGCTCCGACGCCGAGCTTGACCTTGCGACGGCGCGAGCATGGCTCGCCGAGCGTGGGAATGACGACGCTATCGCCGCGGCGCGCTGGCGCGACCTCGGTAACCTTCGGTGGGCCCTTGCAAGCGACTTCTGCGGCGCGGAGGACGCGTACTTCTACGCTTACGCGCGCTCATCGAGCGACGGTGGGCGTCGCTACGTGGCGGACATCGTCACACGAAGCGACCACGCGACGGCGCTCGCAAGCATCGAAGCGCGAGTCGCCTCTCTCGAAGACACCGGCGACTCCTCCCTTCGTGGCCCCCTGCTATGCCGTGGCGCCGAGCTCGCGCTCGAGCTTGGACGCGACGTCGCGACCGTCCGCATGGCGCTCGCGGCCCTCGAGACCCTTGGCGATTCGATCGAGGCGTTGCGCAGCATCGATACCCTGGCGGGGCGCCTCGCGGCGAAGGGTTCACGCCGAGAAGCTGCGGACCTGGTCGCGCGCGCCTACGAAATCTCTGCCACCCACGCCGCCGGGGTGCAGGGGCGCCGCGCAGCGTGGTACCGGGGAGGAAGGCTCCTCGAGGCCCTAGGAGATCCAACGCGCGCGCTTGGCTTCGTCGTCCGGAGCGCAGCCCTGCGGGGTCGGAGCGCGGCAAGCGACGCGTCGCTGCGACGACTCTGTGAAACGTTGCGCGAAGAGCTCGACGACGCGAGCATGAATCGAACCGTCGAAGCTGCGCTCGCGTCCCTCCCCTCGAGCGCAGAGCTCGGCAGGAAGGACCGTGCGTCGGCGCACGAGCGGCTGCGCCGCGATCTCGACGCTCACCTCGGGCGAACGGACGCGCGCCAGCCAAGCGACGTCGACCAGAAGAGCTCCGCTCCTGCCGTGTCGCACAGGAGCGACCATCCCCAAGGAGAGCCACGCGGAGCGCACTCGGGGATCGCCGTGCGAGCGCTCGAGCCCGAGGCGTTGCACGGACTCGATGACGGCTCGAGCTGGACCGATGCGGAGCGAGAGCTTGCGCGTCAAGGACACTTCCACCGCCTCGATGCGATCCTGCGTGAGCGGATCGCGAGCGCGACGAGTCACGACCGAGGACGCCTTCGACGGCGGCGTGCGGCGCACCTCGTACAGGACCATGGCAACCTCGTGGGAGCCTGTGAGGAGCTCGAGCGAGCGCTCGTCGAAGAGTCTCCTACCGACGTCGACGCACTAGGCCAGCTCGTGCGGTGGCTCGAGGCCCGAGGTGAACACGCCGCAGCGGCCGTGCGCTGGCTCGAACTCCTGGCGCTCACGCCCGACGGCGACCAGGCGAGTCTCCTGGCCGTTCGTGCGAGCGAGGCATACCTCGAGGCGAAGGACGTCGGGAGCGCGCGAGCCGCGCTGGAGCGCATCGCTCACCTTCCGCCGACACCTGAGGTCGTCTTGATGAAGCTCGCGCTGTCGAGCGCGGGCGAGGAAGAAGAGCTCCCAGACTTCCCTCGCGTCGACGTCGGAGAGCGCCCCCGGGCTCCCGATGCCACGGCCGCCTGGCGCGCGTACGGAGTCGCGTCTCCCGAGGACGCCGAACGGCTGAACGACATCAGCACGCGAATCGCAGCTCGCCCAATCGCCGCCGAAGACATCGTCGACGAGGACGAGGTGAGGTTGCTGGAGGAGGAGCTCGACGACGGCGAGTGGACGGCAGGGGAGCACCTCGCCGCGATCTACGAGGCACACCCCGGGCGCTTCGCGAGCGCGCTGGTCTCGGTTCGACGGCGCCAAGCGCTCCTAGTGCCTGGAGCAGAGGGACCGCTCGAGGCCCTGCTCACCGCGGCACGCGCCGCGCATGAACCCTGGTACGCTGAGGCGATCGAGCACGTCCTCGAGACCTTCCTCGGACGGGCGGCTCGACCGGCGCCCACGCTCGATCAAGTCGTGGAGGAGCCGCGCACCGCAGCGAAGCTGCTCTTCGGTCACCTCGAGGGCACGGTGTGCGACGCGTTGGCGCTCGCGTACCGCGGCGGTCTCCTCCGAGAGAGCGCTCGCTCCAAGTCGCTCGACGACCACGAGGCGGTCGGTCCAGGGGACGAGAGTTTTTTGGCCCGCACGCTGGCTGCCTTGACGCGACGACTCCCGCTCGAGGGGGTCCAGGTGTTCGCTCGCGCGAGCGATGAACGCCCGCACCATCGCGTCGTCCTTCGCGCGCCGCTCTGCGTCGGAATCGCTGGGGCTCTCGTCGATTCACCGCGCGCCGCGTTCGCGATCGGGAGCGCGCTCGCCGCGGCGACTCCTCCGTGCGCGTACACCGAAGCGCTCGACGAGAGCGAGCTCGACGTCTTGATGCGGGCCCTCGTCGCCGCCTTCGGCCCAGTTCCGGAAGAGTCCGCGCGAGTGACGGAGCCGCTCTTTGCCCAGCTCACCCAAGACCTCTGGAACATCGTCCTCGGGGCGGACGAGCGACGCGTGCGTGACCTCTGCTACGACCCGACGCGGGTCTCTCCGGGGCTCGCGAAGCACCTCGCGGGGCGGGCTCGTCGCAAGACTGCCCTCTTCGTCTGCGGGGACCTCCCGACGGCCCTCGAAGCGACCACGGCAGAACTTGGAATCTGGTCGAGCTACCCCCACGGGGACGCAGCCGGCCTGCGCGATCTCTGCACGCACCCCTCGCTCGCGAACCTCGTCGAGCTCGCGCTCGACCCCACCTACGCGCGACTTCGCTGGAGGCGCATGCCGAAGCCGCCCTCCTCCCCCGGGATGCGCTAGGCTTCTCGTCCACCTCGCGGCGTCACCGCGACATCCATGTCAGGGTTTCTGCACCTCGGTCGCTCGCCACTTGGCGCAAAGGCTTGCGTGGCACGCTCCTCGCTTCTCGTGGCGAGCATGTTGACCAGCGTGGCGTCGACCGGGTGTCTCGTCACCGAGTCGCCCTCGTTTGAAGCCCCGTCGCGAACGGCACCGAGGCTGGTGAACCTCACGCCGGCGCCCGCCGAACTCATCCGTGCGCCAGTGAGCGGTCAAGTCTACGAGCTCCCGTCGTTTCAGTTCCAGATCGTGAGCGAAGACGCGGGGCAGCGCGTCGACTCAAGGCTCGTCGTCGATTACGGGGTCGATCCCTCGAACACCGGGTTCGTCGACTTCGACCTCGGAGAAACGATCGCCCCGGGCAAGATGAGCGACGGCCCGAGGCCAAAGGACAAGAAGGCAATCATCGACCTCAAGCTGCCTCGGCTCCAATACTCACCAGACAACAACGGCGGGCGGTCGTGCCGCACGGTGACGCTTCTCGTGAGCCACGAGTTTCGCAGCAACGGCGCGCGCTACTGCCCCACCCGGAT
Organism: Deltaproteobacteria bacterium; assembly: GCA_016875405.1. GTDB lineage: Bacteria > Myxococcota_A > Polyangia > Polyangiales > Polyangiaceae > SYFR01. The sequence continues at coordinate 18,675 of VGRJ01000058.1, forward strand.
GGAAGATTCCGATCAGGCCTCGTGGTTCGTCGTGCTCTGCCCGGGGGCCGATGTATCGGCCGAGGCGTGCCCGGTCGTGGATTGTCCCACCGCCTCTCAGGGCGCGACGTCGTACTGCATCGACGAGCCGCAAGAGGTCGGACCATGAAGTGGCCTCTGCTCGTCATGCTGCTCTCACCGATGCTCGCGTCGTGCTCGCGAGATGCCCTCGAAGGCGACGACCGGCGAGTGAACACCTGCGTGGGCGATGCCGACTGCGCAAGCGGGGTATGCCGCTCGGACGGGCTCGAATCGTTCTGCGTCACGACGAAGGCCGATCTCGGGGGCCTTTACCTCGACCTCGATCTACCCGCCGATTCGCCGTTCGCCGCTGGCCTGCGCATCGTCGATCGCGCGAGCAACTTTGGCATCGACCTCCAGGGGACGCGTGCGGACGGCTTCGTTCAGGGGGTCTCACTCGGCGTAGCCGTGCCGGTCACGGTGCGGACGAACCTCACGATCGGCGAGCTTCCCCCTGATTGCATGGGCCTCGCAGGCTCTCCGATCCCGGCGTCGATGCGCCTCTATCCTGTCGGGCAGCCCATCGGCGTCGCGCTGCCTCCTTACGATGGCGTGTACGACGAGACCTTCGGCGGTCCGACCGCGAGCGTGCCCGTCGGGATCTACGACGTCGTGCTCGAGCCCGACACGACCACCGCGCCGAGCTGCTGGTTGCCACCGCTCCTCCTTCCTGAGCGGACGCTCTCGAACGCGACGGATCTCTACGTCAAGCGCGGGGAGGTTGCCGGACTTGACGGGCACCTCGACATTCCCTTCGACCCCGCGTGCGCGACCGATGCCGAGGCGTGCTTCCGCGTCGAGTTGCTCGACAACCGAAGTGGACGGTCGCTCGCGAGACACGTGGAGCAGTTCGCCGAAGGGGCGCTCGGCAACCTCGGATTTCGTCTGCGATACTTTCGGCCTGACGCCGACGAGCCGAACGTCGTCCCGGTGCTCGTCGTGCGTCCTCCTTCGGCACTGCGCGCGCAGGGAATGCCAGAGCTATACTGGAAGCTCGGTGCCATCGACCCAGATGGTGACGGAGACGTCTCGCTCGAGCTTGCGCCGCTCCTCGCCGCGACGACGCGGTTCATCCCGCTCGAAGCGTCCGTTCGCAACGAAGACGGTGACCCCGCCGCAGCCAACGTGCTCATCGTGAGTCGCCAGCTGCTGGGCGGCGCCATTGGAGACAACGCCGTGTTTCAGGCTTCCTTGCCGACCGACACCGACGGAAACTTCGCGGTGAACGTCCTGCCGGGGAAGTACGACGTCGTCGCGGTTCCGGCGTCAGGGACCGAGTTCGCGCTGACGAACGAGACCTGGACCTTCGCAGACAACGATCTGGGGAAGGGGCGTACGCTCGAGCTTCGCTTGGTCTCACGCCTCGCCGGCACCGTCGTCACGACGCAGAGCTCCCCGCTCGAGGGGCTCGCGGTGCAATCCTCTCCAGCCGTCAGCGAGGATGTCTCGCTCCTCGAAGCGGTGTTCTCGCCGGGGCAGTCCGCGCTCCTCACCTCATTGCCGAGGACGTCGTCAGCCTCGACGAACGAGAGGGGCGCGTTCGAACTTCCGGTCGATCCAGGGCGGCTCGATTTGTTCGTCAAGCCGGAGCGAACGTCGAACCTCCCATGGCTCGTGCGCAGGAGCCTGGCGATTTCGGCGACCGACCCTCAGGCCCTCGACCTCGGCGAGCTGCGGCTCAGAAACCCCGCGGTCCTCGTCGGCGAGGTGGTGACACCCGATGGCATGCCGCTCCCGGACGTGACCGTTCGCGCTTGGCTGAGCCTTCCCGCATCAAGCAAGGATGAACGGCCGTCTGCGGTGACACTCGGAGAGGCCACGAGCGACGCGACCGGACGCTATCGCCTGCTTCTGCCACCATCCGTCGCCCAGTGACTCGCCGTTGCCAGCACGACGCGTTAGGGTAGGTCTTCGTGAGCGAGCATGACGACGCACCGTCTCCGCTCCCAGGCTCGCTGGGCGCGTCGATCCACGATGTGGCGAACGCGCTCACGCTCGTCCTTGGCTGGCTCGAGCGCGCCGCGGACGAACGCGGCGGTGAGCCGCAGGCTATCGAGCGCGCAACTAGCCATGCTCGCTGGGCCCGCGACGAGCTTCGAAAGCTGCTTGGTGCCAAGTCGCTCGACAGGGACGAGGTGTCCGTCCTCGCGGCATCCGTCACCGCAGTCGTCGAGCGGACCCTCGAGGACCTGGACGTCGAAGCACGCCGTGCATTCGTCGACCTGCGGGCGCGCGTCGCCGACACATGCGCAGAGTCGCTGACCGTCTCGCCTCAGCAACTCTGGCAAGTCCTTACGAACCTCCTCCTCAATGCGCTCGCTGCCGCCCCGCCAGACTCGCGGGTCCTCGTCACGGTCGAACCGGACAGGCACGGAAACCTTCGTTACACGGTCGAGGATGAGGGGCGCGGCATCTCGGATGAGATACGGGCAACCCTGTTCTCACGCGTACGCACCGGTCGCGTCGGAGGTGCCGGCTATGGGCTGCGCAGCGCACACGCCTTGTGTCGTGCCGCAGGCGGAGACCTCGTGCTCGCCTCGACCTCGTCGCAGGGGACGCGCTTCGAGGTCACGTGGCCCGTCGTCGAACACGACACCCCGCCTGCTCGACCATCACGGCGCGACCCGCAGCAGCGAGGAGCGCTCGCTGGGCTCGAGGTGCTGGTGCTCGAGGACGACCCCTCGGTGCGTGAACTCTTGGCCTTTAGCCTCTCCGCTCGCGGAGCTCGCGTGCGCCTCACCGCGAGTCTGGAGGAGCTCGACGGCGCGCTCGGTGCGGGTCCCTGCGACGTCTTGCTGACCGACATCTCGCCGCTCGGCGGGCTCGAGGCCGGGCATGTTCGAACCACGCTCGAAGCGCTACAAGAACGCCTTCGCACAGACAGACGGATTGCCGTCGTTCTTGCCATCACCGGCTCCGCCATCGTCGAGGCGGACTCCGCCGTGAGCTGGTTGCGAAAACCCTTCACGACCGACGAGCTCGTCGCCGCGATCGTAGACGCACGCCTCGGGGCAGAGCGACGCGAGGAGAGCCGCGCGGCTTTCTCCGATTGACTTTTCCTGCGGCCGAAGTAACGTCCACCTCCCCACGCGAAGGTGGCGGAATTGGTAGACGCACTAGCTTGAGGTGCTAGCGGGTAACACCGTGGGGGTTCGAGTCCCCCCCTTCGCACAAGCTCGAATGCCCGAAGAGAACGGCGGCAGTCTCAAAAGAGGCAGTCGCCGTTTTCGCATTCTGGCGCCGCCCGGTAGCGCTCTTGACGCGTTTCGAGGCTCGGTTCATGGGAAGCTCATGCGACGCATGGCTTGGTGGCTCGGGGCGTGGGGAGTGACGGTCGTCGGAGCGGTCGGAGGCACAAGCTGTTCCTCGGAGCCTCCCGTCGAGCAGTGCTTCCTCGATGGCGACGAGGACGGGAACGGCCTCTCGGACTGCGAAGATCCCACCTGCTGGCGGGCCAACGTCGAGTGCTCTGAGATCTGCGACGATCAGCCGAACGACGAGGACGCCGACGGCGTCGCGGGCTGCGCCGACTCCGACTGCTGGACGCCCGACTCGGGCTGCAAGGAGCTGTGCACGGGGGGCATCGACGAAGACGGCGACAAGGCGAGCGACTGCGCAGACTCGGACTGCTGGACGACGGAGGCGGGGTGCAAGGAGGTCTGCACCGGTGCGGGCGACGAGGACGCCGACGGTCAGGTCGACTGCGCAGACCCCGACTGCTGGACGCCTGGCACGAGCTGCATGGAGGTCTGCGTTGGCGGCGACGACGAAGACGCCGACGGACAGGTCGACTGCTTCGATGACCAGTGCAAGGGCACGCTCGAATGCAAGGAACTCTGCATCGGCGGCAAAGATGAAGACGTCGACGGACTAGCGGATTGCGACGACCCGGACTGCAAGGGTGACACCGCGTGCGTGCCGACCTTCGAAGCCGAGGTGAAGCCGATCCTTCAGAAGCACTGCGCCGGTCAGGCATGCCACGTCGCGGGCATCGGCGCGGGCGGGCTCGTCGTCACCAACTACGCCGACATGATGAAGGATTCGCTCTACTGCGCCGGCCAGAAAAAAGGCTGGTGCGTGCACTTCCGAGTGAACGAGGGGTCGATGCCCAAGGAGTGCCCCGGCTGTGTGAAGCCTAACGAGGTCGCGACGCTGAAGGCCTGGGTCGACGGCGGCATGCTCCCGTGACGAGAGCGCTCACCGAGACCGCATGAGGCGCGAGAGCGCCACGTCGCCAAGCCGCGAGACCTCTCGGCGGGCCACCGTTGGAGTCTTCGCGCTCGCGCTCGCGCTGCGGCTGGCGGTGGTCGCCTGGGCTGCGTCGCGCATCCCTCCAACGGCGGACGGGACGTTCTACCAGACGGTCGCCGAGCGAATCGCGCGCGGCCTCGGGTACACGTGGCTGTGGCCCGACGGGGCTGTCACCTACGCCGCGCACTACCCGGTTGGGTACCCCGCGCTGCTCGGCGCCGCCTACGCGGTCTTTGGAGCATCCGCCGCCGTGGCGATGTCGTTGCAAGCGTTGCTCGGGGCGCTTGCAGCGGCGGCCGTCCATCGCCTCCTCGCTCGCCATGGGCGCGCAGCGCTGATCGGGGGACTCCTCGTCGCCGTTCATCCCGGACTCGTCGCCTATACGCCAGCGATGATGACCGAAGGCGTCGCGGCCTCGCTCGTCTTATGTGCAACGTTCGCGGCGAGTCGCGCGCGCCACTACGCGGGGACGCGATCGCGCGACCGCATCGCAGCGCTCCTCGCGACGGGAGTCCTCGCGGGGCTCGCCGTACTGGTGCGCCCACAGCTCCTTGTCCTCGCGCCCGTCCTCGGGCTCGTGGCAGCAGCGCCTCGCCGTCGTCCTCGAGCCGCGACGGCCGCACTGATCACCGGGCTCGCGCTCGTCACCTGCGCGCCTTGGACCCTCCGAAATTGCGCGCGCATGAACCGCTGCGCCCTCGTGAGCGTCAACGGCGGCTGGAACCTCCTCCTCGGCACGAACCCGGAAGCCCGTGGAGGCTGGGCGCCGCTCGAGGTCCCTGCCGAATGCCGCACGGTGTTCGACGAAGCTGGCAAGGACACCTGCTTCGGCGAGGCCGCCCGCGTCGCGATCGCAGGCGATCCCGTGGCGTGGCTGCGCTTGATGCCTGGCAAGTGGCGAGCGACCTTCGACTACTGCGGTGCGGCGGGCTGGTACCTCCATCAAGCCAACCCGCTCGCCTTCGACCATCGCGACAAGCTCGCCCTTGGCATCACCGAGACGGCCTTCGAGCGCGTCATGCTCGTGATGGCGATGCTCGGTACGGCCGGCGCGCACCGCCCCCGAGGACGTCTGCGCGCGCGGCTCGACGCGGCCTCACTGTTCGGCGGACTCGGCCTCGCGCTGAGCCCATGGGGACACCTCGCGCACCTCGTCCTCACGCTCCGACTCGCGGCCGTCGCATCCACGTACCGCTTCGATCCGCTGCGGACGATGAGCGCCGCGCTGCTCGCATCCACCTTCGTCATTCACGGCGTGTTCTTTGGAGGAGGGCGGTACCAGCTCCCGCTTCTCCCATTCGTCGCTGCCGTCGGCGCGCTCGCCCGACTTCCCTGGGTCTTCCGATTTCGTCGCCATGCTGCGACGGCGTGAGGCACGGCACCTTCTCTTCGCGCGACCACGGGGGTAGCTTGATGGAGCGACATGAGCGGTGACGATATGCCTCCGACGAAGCCCCCCGAATCCCTCGGCGTGATGTTCGAGTGCTGCAACGCCTACCGCAGGATCTGGAAGCGTCGAGACATCTCCGCCTACGAGGGGCGCTGCCCCCGCTGCGCGCGCCTCATCACCATCGCGGTAGGTCCCGGCGGCAGTACAAGCCGGGTGTGGATCGCTCGCTAATTGCGCCGAATCCCACGCACTCGCGTAGCTCAACCGTCGAGCGCGCGGACCGCCTCGACGACCTCGCAAAGCGGGAGCCCGACGACGTTCGTGTAGGAGCCGACGACGCGTCGCACGAACATCGCCGCGACCCCCTGAATCGCATAGCCGCCTGCCTTGTCGACGCCCTCGCCCGTCGCGAGGTACGCGGAGACCTCATCGTTGCCAATGGCCCGAAACTCCACCTCGGTGCTCACGCTCGAGGCGATCACACGCTCGCCTCGAGCGACGGCGAATCGCGTCACAACGAGGTGCGTGCGCCCGGCGAGGGACCGAAGCATCGTGGCCGCGTGATCGAGGTCTCGAGGCTTGCCCAGGATCTCGTCCTCGCGCAACACGGAGGTGTCGGCCACGACGAGGACCGCGTTCAAAGGCGCGCGCTGACGCACCGCCGCAAGCTTCGCGTCCACGATGCGCGCTAGGTACTCGTGAGCGCGCTCGCCAGCACGCACCTCCTCATCGACGTCACCGGGTGCAACGTCGACCGAATACCCCGCGCGTTCGAGGAGTTCACGGCGACGCGGCGATGCCGAACCCAGGACGAGTTTCGAGCGATTGGACAGCACCAGGACCAGGTAGCACACTCCGGAACGTGGTAACGGAGACGGCGATGAAGGCTCTTGGTTCCTGCGCAGTTGCGCTCGGCTTGCTGTTGGTCGGACCGACGGACGCCCTTGCGCAAGCGGGCACCTGCAGCCCCGCAAGCGGGCTCACGAGCTGCCTCCCCGCTGACAACCTCTGGGCGCACGCCCACGGCGCGTTCGCCTGGGTCGCGCCCGCCTCTCCGCCGGCCGAGCGCGAGCTGGCCGTCGGCGTCACCACGAGCTGGGTCCACAAACCGATCGGGCTCACCGGGAGCTCCGCCGCCCCCTCCGGCTCCACGACATACCTCGTTGAGAACGCCGTGACGGCGACGCTCGCGGCGAGCTTCGGCCTCACGTCGCGCCTCGCGTTCGACGTGGCGGCACCGTTCACGCTGTATCAATCCGGGGCGGGACTCGGCGTCCTGACCGGCTCCAGCGAAGAGCTCCCTCGCAGCGCGGTCGGTGAGGTCCGCCTCGGTCCGAGCGTCACCTTGCTGCATCGCCGCGAGCTCGATCTCGCTGCCCGCCTACAGGTCGTCGCGCCGACCGGCAGTCCCCGTGGCTTCTCGCGCTTCGCGTCCATCACCTTCGCTCCCGGCCTCTCGACGACGTATCGAATGGGGCGCGTTGGGCTCGGAGCGGATCTCGGAGCGCGCCTTCGCGAGGCAGTGACGCTGGGGGACGCGGTCATCGGACACCAAGTCTCACTTGGGCTCGGCGCGACGTACGACATCCTCGGAGAGCGGTGGCTGACGGTCGGTGCAGAAGCGGTGGCACTCTTTGGCCTCGACGCCCGGAGGTCAGTAGGTTCTGACTCGACGGGAGCCGATCCAGGGGGAGAGCCGCTCATCCCAGCCGAGTGGCTCGTGAGCTTCGCCACGGGACGTCTGCTCGATGGCAAGCTTCGCGCGCGCGTCGGCATGGGCGGCGCGCTCCCGACGGGTGGCGCGAGCGACGTCACGGCGCCACTCCTGCGCACGGTCGCGTTGCTGTCGTTTACGCCCTGAGCGACCGTCGGTCGGTGCAGCGGCGCGCAGCAGCACGCTCGCCGCCATCCTCGAAGGAGCGCGTCGGTTCGAATTCTTAGAACGGTCGCTGCGGAACGAAGATCGTGTCACCCGCTTGGAGGGGGACGTCGGGGATCTGGTTGGTCGTGATGGCGTCGTAGTCGACGATCACCGCTCGCGTCGTGTTGCCCACCCTTCGACGCAGGAGCACCGCATTTTTCTTGGCGAGCGACGTAAGCCCACCCGCCTGGGACAGCGCGCGAACCAACGTCATTCCCGGCTCGAGCGGCATCGCTCCGGCGGTCTTCACCTCACCACCGACGACGATCCGCTTCGAGTTGTAGGCTTTGACCTCGACGCTGACGCTCGGGTTCGTGAGCACCTCGCCCTCGATCAGCTTCTGCCGGACGAGATCGGTCACCTGCTGTGGCTCGAGCCCGAGCACGGTAATCCGATGGATGTACGGAACGTCGACCGTCCCATCGGGAGCGACGGTGTACTCGGTCGGTAGCTTGTCCTCGCCGACGATCACCATCGTGAACACATCGCCGATGCCGAGGGTGTTCGCCTCGACGACCGGCGGGAGCACCACTGGTCGCGGCGTCTCTGCGACACATCCGACGAGCGCCATCGAGAGCCCCACCCAAAGGGCGAGGCGACGCACGGTCGAGCCGACGCTGACGAACACCACCTCCGAGACCGTTCGCACAGAGACGTCGCTCCGCGTGCGGCGCGTCACCAGAAGACCCGGGCTCCGCCGAACGCCGAGACCTGCTGGAACGAAAAATTGTCCGTTCCGGTGCTCGTCGGAAACGTGAGCCGGGTGTTGCTGAAGTAGCCCACCCAATCGAATTGAGCGTCGAGCCCCAGCCAGTCCTTCAGGCGATATTCGGCGAAGACTCGCCCATCGACCCGGATGTCGGTCCAGCCGTTCGGATTCCCGCGGTCCGGATTGTCTTGAACGGGAAACACCACGGCGCCCGCAGCGGCTTCGGCGTTCACGAGGAACTTCCCACCGAAGAGGTAGTTGAACTTCACGTAACCTTGGTTGCGCTCAAGGTACGTTCCGATCAGGCTGTCTTCGAAGTCGCGCATGAACCCGACGGACACCGCCGACAGCATCGGGTTTACCCGGAGCGGGTCGGTAGTCATCGTCGGCTGCAGGTACCACTTCAGCTCGAGCTGGCTGATGACGCTGTTGAAGTCTTGCGGGTCGTTCTTGTAGAAGCTCGCGCCCCAACCGACCATCGCGAGCACGCCGAACGACGGCGTGATGAGACCCGTCGCACCGAGGCGCGTGCGAATGGGCGACGACGACGTCTTCCCGAAGCCCTGATCCGGGTACGTGATGAACGAGAGCCGCCCGTCGTAGATCATCGCCGTGCGCGGCAGGAAGCGCCAGCGCCCGCGCGTGACGACATCGTTTCGGAAGCTGCTCAGCTGCGAGAACTCACCCTTCTCGAAGAAGGTCCCTCCGAATTCGTAGCCTAGCCGCCAGTCGAGGAGACCGCTCGTGGGTCCGTACACAATCTCGGCGCCCACGCCGGGCATCATGCGGTTGAAGTTGACGCCCGAAATCGCCTGCTGCGTCGGGCGGATCGAGCGCACGAGCGACGCATGCACGCGTCCCGACCAGGTACGCCCCGGCAAGATGTCGAGCATCGCCTTCGCGAAGCCATCAACGTTTCGCTGGGACTGGAGAACATCGCGGTCGAGCTGGGTGCCGCCACGGACCGGGACGAACTCGTGGTAGGTCAAGCCCGTCTCGAACCGAAAGTTCACGGTCGGCGGCGGACCGTCCCCGCGGCGCTGCGGTCCGAGCGTCGAGATCGAAAACGACGGCGACACGCGGAGCTGCAACGAGCCGACCGGGAGCTCGTCCGACGCACGGCGCATGAAGTTTGAGTCGTAGCCGAAGTCGACGGCGACGCCCGGATGCAACTCATAGTTGCCGACCAGAATCCCGGGCCCCTCGCGATACTGTCGGTCCGGCAGCCACGCCGGCTCCTGCCCCGAAACGCTCACCTGGGCTTCCGCGGACGCCGAAACGGCGGCCGAAGCCACGAAAGCTAGCAGGGCTGACTTGATCCTCATCGAAAAAAACTGGCGCGCAGTTTAGCTTGTCACGTTGCTCGGACACAACAATCAACGCGATTGCGCTCGCATCTCGCGACCCGAAGCTCTCATCCGACTCGGCCCGTGACTCGCGCCGTTCTACGACGTCCGAGGCGGGCACTCGACGGCGTCTGCTCCATCACTTGAAGCACGACGCGCACGCAGGAGGCTCGACGACGAGCGC
>VGRJ01000059.1 GCA_016875405.1 Deltaproteobacteria bacterium
TCAGGCGAAGAGCCGAGAGATTCAGCGTCCCCAGCGGGATTTGAACCCGCGTTACAGGCGTGAAAGGCCAGTGTCCTGGGCCGACTAGACGATGGGGACCTGTGGGTCGGCCAGCGCCGACCAGCGACGCCGGTGTTATCCCCACTCCGCCGCAAGCGCAAGCTCGTCGCGGCGCTCGCGCCGCGGATTCGGCCCAGCCCTCGCGACGCGTGATAGCCTCGGACATCTCGCGGCCCACGCGCCGCCACCCGACGCCACCGTGCAGACCGATCGTGCCGAGGATCGCTTCGTTCTCGAGGCCCGCGTGGGAGGCGGCGCCGCGGGAGACATCTTTCGCGCGCTCGACCAATCGACGGGGCGCACCGCCGCGCTGAAATTCCTCCGCTCGACCGCGAGCCCGGAGGAGGCCATCCGGTTCCGTCGCGAGGTCGCGGTCCTCGCCGAGCTCCGTCACCCGAACGTCGTCGAGTACCTCGACCACGGGGTCTGGTCCGACGGTCGCCCGTTCCTCGCGATGGAGTGGCTCGACGGAGAAGACCTGGGCAAGCGGACTCGCCGGCAGCCACTCGGGATGCGCGACGCAGTCGAGCTCGTCCGCCGCGCGGCTCAGGCGCTCGCGGCCGTGCATGCGCGCGGCGTCGTGCACCGCGATCTGAAGCTGTCGAACATCTTTCTCGTCAAGGGGCGCGGCACGGCGATCAAGGTCATCGACTTTGGCGTCGTGCGTCCCGCCGAGCCCGACGGTTTCACGACCGCGCCTGGCACCATCGTCGGTACGCCGCACTACATGTCGCCCGAGCAAGCGCGCGGGGAGGCCGTCGATCCGCGCGCCGACGTCTACGCCCTCGGCTCGGTGCTCTTTCGCCTGCTGACCGGGCGGAACGTCTTCGAGACCGAACACGTGATAGCGCTCCTCGGTCGGCTCGTGCTCGAGGACCCGCCGCGCGTCGCGAGCGTCCGCTTCGATGTTTCCCCGACCCTCGACGAAGTGGTCGGCCGCGCGTTGTCACGCAACCGTGACGCGCGCTATCCACACGCTGGCGAGTTCGCGCGGGCCCTCGCGCGCGCCGGTGAGCTCAACAACGATCCGCCCGCAACCGAACGTTCGAACTCGCAGGTGCGTCCGCGTCGTCGAGGACGCGACGACGAGTCTACCGGCACGGGCACCGGTACCGGCTCGAACAGCTCGCGCCAGACGCGCCCCGGCCTCACCGTTCGCCGCGTCGTGACCTGTCTGCTCTACGACCTCGGCACGACGTCGGGCGAGATCACCATCAGCGACGATCTCGCGGACATCGCAGGTGAGGACATTCGTATCGAGCGTATCGCAGGCGGTCAGACGATCGCGGTCTTCGGCGTCGAGCGCTCGCGTGGGGACGAGGTAATCCGCGCGGCGCGCACCGCGCTCCAGATCCTGCGAGATTTTCCGCTCGCACGCGTCGTGGTCGCCAACGGCCATGCCCACGCCCTCCGCGCGAACCTCGCCGGCGAGGCCCTCGACCGCGCCGCGGCTCAGCTCGAGCGCGCGACCCCGGGCATGATCCGGCTCGACCTCCATGCTGCGGCCGCCCTCGAGTCGAGCTTCGAGACGACGCGCGACGCGGATGGCGCCATCCTCTTCCGCGAAGATCCCCGGGATGTCGCGCCGCGGCAGCTGCTCGGTACCATCACCCCGACGATCGGCCGAGAGCGCGAGCTCGACGGCCTGCAGGCGATCTACGCGGACACCGTGCACGACTCCTATCCGCGCGCCGCGGTGATCGTCGGACCGCCCGGGATCGGCAAGAGCCGGCTCCGATCCGAGCTGCTCCAGCGCTTGTCGCTGGCGCCGACACCGCCCGAGGTGCTGCTGTGCCGAGGCGATCGCGGCCTTGGAGGAGCAAGCCTCTCGACGCTCGGTCTAGCGCTCCGCGCGCGGATGGGTGTTCAAGACGGCGCGATCCGAGACGAGCAGGTGCGCGCGGTCGAGGTGTTCGTGAAGAGCCGCGTTCCGCGTCCGCTCCATGGGATCGCCCCGTTCCTGGGCGAGCTCGTCGGCGTTCGCTTTCCCGATCGCGAGGATGAACATCTTCGCGCGGCGCGCCTCAACGAGCAGCTGATGCAGGCGCGCGTCAGGATGGCGCTCGAGGCCTTCGTCAGGACCCAGGCCGGGCGCATCCCGCAGGTCATCGTCGTGGAGGACGCACACGCGGCCGACGACGCAACCCTCTCGCACCTCAGCGGTCTGCTGGCCTCGAACGATGTCAGGCTGCTCGTCGTCGCGACCGGGCAGTCCGAGCTCGATCGCACCCACCCCGACCTGTTCGCGCACCCGACGACATCCCCAGCCGTCGGCGCTCCTCCGCGCGCTCCGCGACTGCTACGCCTCGCGCTGAGCCCACTCGCGTCGGTCGCCGCCGAGCGCCTGGTCTCGATCGTCCTCCCCTCGCTCGAGTCCTCGAAGCGCTCCGAGCTCGTGCGTCGCGCCGCGGGAAATCCCCTCGTCCTCGAGGAGCTTATGCGCGGCGTCGCCGAAGGACGCCACGACCTCTCGCTCACCGTGCACGCCCTCGTCCAGCAGCGACTCGATCGGTTGAGCCCCGAGGTTCACGAGGTCGTGCATGCAGCCGCGGTGCTTGGCACGGTCTTCTGGCAAGGCGCCGTCATGCGACAGCTCGAGCGCGAGGTCGCGCACGAGCTCGCGACCGCAGAGCGCGAGGAGCTCATCCTTCGCCAGGGCACCTCCGCCGTCGCGGGCGAGATCGAGTGGGTATTTCGACAGGAGCTGGTCCGGGAAGCCGCGTATGCGTCACTCCTCGACGAAGACAAGCGTGCGCTCCATCGCCGCGCCGGTGACTGGCTTGAAGGGGTCGGCGGCGCCGACCTCGGTCATGTGGCGCATCATTTCCACGTCGCAGGCGAGCTCACTCACGCGGCGTCGCTCTATGCGCGGGCGACCGAGCAAGCGATGGCGAGCTTCTCGCAGATGGACATCGCGCTCGAGCTCGCACGGCGAGGCCTCGAGTGCGGCGCGACGGGAGACGAGCGTGCAACGCTGCTCGTGACCAAGGCACACGTCTTCAGCCGGACGGGTAGGCTCGGCGAGGGCATCGAGCCTGCCGAGCAGGCCGCGCAGCTCGTGAAGCCCGGCTCCGAGCCGTGGGTCGAGGCGCAGAGGCTGCTCGCGACCTGCCTCGTCGAGTCAGGGCGCGCAGCGGACGGCGAAGCGCGCCTCGGCTGGGCCCTCCAAAGCTCGGGCGGCGCACTCTCCTCTGCGAACCGCTCGCTCCTCACCGCGGCGCGGGTGCGTGCGCTCATCGACCTCAATCGCCCCGGCCTCGCCCTCGGCGTCGCGGACGACGCACTCCGCTTCGCGCGCGAGGCGGGCGCGTCCGGGAACATCGCCACGCTGAGAGCCCTCGATGCGAGGCTCTTCGCCCTCATGAGCATCGGAAATCCAGGCGAGGCCTACGCGAACGGGCTCGAGCTCATCGCGCACGCCGAGGCCGCGGGCGACTCGCACCTCGCGAGCCGCGCCCGCATCAACACCGCGTCTGCGCTGAACTACCTGGGTGCGTATGAGCCCGCGCGTGACCTCATCGAGCGCGCCCTCCCCGATGTGCGAGGCTTTCGCCTCCGCTTGCTCGAGGCGTCCGCGCTCCACAACCTCAGCATGAGCCTCGCCCGCACGGGAGCGCTCGAGGACGGCATCGTGATGCAGCGCGAGGCCATCCGCATCGCCGACGAGTGCGGCGGGATCCGGCTCGCGATCAACTCGCGCCTCTACGAGTGCATGATGCTCTCCTGGCGCTCCGAACCCGGGGATCTGAAGCGAGCCGCTACCATCGCGGCTCAGCTCGTCGACGCTTGCCAGGCGCACCCCGCGCTTCAGACGATCGCGCTCTTCTGCGTGGCACGCGTGCGCCTCGCGAGGTGCCAGCTCCCAGAAGCCCTCGAGGCCGCTCGCGATGCGTACCGCCGTCTTCGCGACGCACCCGTCGAGGAGCTCGAAGAGCTGATCCGCCTCTGTCATCTCGAGGCCCTGTATGCCGAGGGGCTCGTCGACGAAGCGGACGAGGCGCTTCGTTCGGCGTTCGAGGCCGTTCGGCAGCGCTCACTCGCGATCAAGGATCCTGGGCTCGCCGTCACCTTCACGAAGCGCAACGAGGAGGCGCGTCGGATCCTGAGCCTCGCGGACGAGCGCCTCGGCCTTCGCCTCTCGCGCTCGACCCCGCCGAGCCCGCTTTCGCCGCCCGCAAACGCTTGACGGTCCAGGGTGGCGTCGCTATCCCCGTCCCCACCATGATGCTCGGTAGCTCCTCGGTTTCGCGCCTCGCCGCGCGCGTGGCCTCTTCCCTCCTGTGCCTGGGCCTGCTCGCCGCGCCGTCGCTCGCGTCTGCCGAGACGAAGCTCGCCGTGATCGATCTGCGACGCGCCCTCGCCGACACCGAGGACGGCCTTCGCATGAAGAGCAAGCTGCAAGAGCTCATGGACACCCGTCAGCACGAGTACGAGGTGAAGGAGAAGGAGGTCGCCAAGGCAAAGGAGGACCTCGAGCGCCTCGCGAAGGACGGCAAGACCGCCGAGGCCGACCTCCGCAAGCGCTACGCCACGCTCGAGAAGCAGGCCTTCGATCTGCAGAACCAGGGGCTCGGGATCCGGCGCGAAGTCACACAGCGCGAGAACGAGATGATGGTCCCCATCCTCGACAAGCTGAACCGAATCGTGCGGCAGATCGCGACCCAGGATGGCTACGACGCCGTCGTGAGCCGCGACGCACTCCCTTACTTCCGCGGGGACCTCGAGATCACCGACCGCGTGATCCAGACGTACAATGCGGCGAACCCGGCCCCGGCCGACGAGAAGAAACCCGCCAAGAAGGACGCGAAGGCCACCCCGGCGGCGAAGCCCGAAGCTGCTGCGCCAAAGGCGCCTGTCGCGAAGCCTGCGAAGCCGAAGAAGTAACGCCGGCGTCTGCGCTCACCTCGCTCGGGGCCTGGCTCGACGCGCTCCTGAGTGCGCCACGCTCTCGACGGGAGCCGCGGCGCTGACCTCGCGTGAGGAGCGCAGTCCGACGCCGACCACTTACTCGTCGTCGAGCGAGGGCGGAGGCGGGAGCGGCAGGTCGAAATCCCGGTTCGACGACGGCGGCGTAGGCTCCTCGTCCCGAGAAGACGGGAGCGGCTCGGTCGAGGCGGCGCCGACGAGTGGAGTGTCCCGCAAGGCGGGAACGTCGGTCGACGGCGCGGACAGCTCGACCTCGCGCACCAGCGACGGCGGCGTTGGATCGTCGTCGTGAACCGGAGGAGCCGCACCTGCCGGTGCGACCACGATCGAGGGGGTCGGCCGCAGCGCCGAGCTCTCGCCCGAGGGGTCGACGGGCGGAGGCGGAAGATCGGAGTCGCGGTGCAAAGAGGGCGGCGTCAGCTCCTCGTCTTGACTAAACTCAAGAACCGGGGGTGACACCTTCGCCGGGACGGCGACGTCGGAGTCGAGCGCCGGGGGCGGGGGGAGGTCGAAATCGCGATTCAATGAAACCAGCGTCGGCTCCTCCTCGAGCGGCTCCTCCACGAGGTTACGCACGACCACGTCCCCCGCCGTGTAAGGCGTGCGGTCCTCTTCGATGGGCGGGACCTGACGCTGCGAGGTCACGGGCGTGAAGTCCTCGTCGATCAAGACCGCCCGCGGCTCATCGGCTTCTGTCGGCGCGTCTTCGATGAACGAGGGCAGGCGCGTCGAAGGCGCCGCCTGCGACATCGGTCCATCGGGTCGGAGCGAGGCGGTCACCCTCGTCCACGGAGGCAGCTCGTCATCCTCGGTACGCTCGATGCGGATGAGCAGCGCGGTGACGTTGTCGCCTCCGCCGTTCGCGTTCGCCTGATCGACGAGCGCGCTCGAGGCGTCGGTGAGCGCTGCGTGCGTGCTCAGGATCGCCTGGATCCGCGCGTCGTCGACGAAGCCGTGCAGCCCGTCCGAACAGAGCAGATACACATCGCCCGGCTCGACGCTGCGAACGTTCACGTCGGGATCGACCGACACGTCGACACCGAGCGCGCGCGTGATGACGTTCGACGGAAGAAACGAGAGCTCCTCGCGCGTGATGTCCGGCCGGGTGCGCAGCGCATCCTCGAGGAGCGAGTGGTCGCGCGTCACTTGCTCGAGCACGCCGTCGCGAAATCGGTAACAGCGGCTATCGCCCGCGTGGACCACGAAGAGCTTCCGCTCGCTCTGCGAGAGGGCGGCCGCAACGACGGTCGTGCCCATGCCTCGGTACGTCGGCGAGCTCGCCGCGCGCTGGTGGATGCACCGGTTCGCCTCCTCGACCGCCGCCCGCAGTCGAGTCCCGAGCCCGAGCGGGGAGCCGCTCGACGACGCTGCGCGGAACAGGTCGGAGATGGTGCCGATCGCCATCTCGCTCGCGACCTCGCCGCACTGGTGGCCACCCATCCCGTCGCAGACGACCCACAGGTCGACCTCGGGGAGCAGCGCATAGCGGTCCTCGTTGTGGTCGCGCTCTCGCCCGACATCGCTGACGCCCGCCGCTTCCGCTCGCATGTGGTCGTGCTCGGTTGGTCGACCCCTACGCCGACCAGAACTTGGAACACTCTACCCGTTCGGCCCCGTCGCGCCAACACGCCACGACGTTCACCTCGTTGCAGCTTCGTCGCGTATTCTACGACCCCACGACGCGGCTCTCAGCGACCACGACGAGCGATGAACCTGACCCTCGGCATCCTCACCGATCTCCACTTCGGGCCGGCGGCGACCTTCGACGGCAAGCTCCGAAAACTCACGCACCACGCGGCGGCGCTGACCCGGGAGTTCGCGCGCAAGATGCGAGACGAGACGCGCCCCGACCTCATCGTAAACCTCGGTGACGTGCTCGAAGACGAGTCCCCCGAGATCGACAGGGCCCGCTACGCCGAGTGCATGGCGCTCCTCGCCGAGTCCGGGTGCGAGCGTCTGCACGTCGCAGGGAACCACGACCGCGTCCACCTCGCGGCTCGCGAGCTCCGCGCGCTCTGGGGCCTCGACGATGGGCCTCTCTATCGCAGCCTCGATTGTGGCGGCGTTCACCTCGTCACCCTCGCAACGCACGAGACGAAGGACGTCGACGTCACGATCGACGACGCACAGCTCGGCTGGCTCGAAGCGGATCTCGCCGCGACCCGCCTCCCCTCGATCGTGCTCATGCACCACCCGGCGTCAGAGCAACATCTCGCGGGGAATCGCTGGTTTTCGCGCGCACCACACCTCGCGCTCGTGAAGCAACGCCGACGACTCCGCGCCGTCCTCGAGGCGAGTGGCAAGGTGCTGCTCGTCATCAACGGACACCTCCACTGGAACCACCTCGACGTGATTCATGGAGTCCCCTACGTCACGGTCCAGAGCCTCGTGGAGAACCTCGACGACGACGCGCCGGGACGCGCCGCCGCGGCTCACGCCGTCGTCAAGGTAGGCCCGCGCCGTATCTCGATCGAGGTGGCGGGCGGCGAGCCTTGCCGCTACCAGTTCGAGCTCGACGCCGGCTCGTTCGACACAAAGAGGGACGGCGTATCGAGCATGAAGGTCCCCCCGACCTGAAGAAAGCCTGGGTAGTCGAGGGTGGTCGCCTCCGAGAGGCGCACGACACGCATTCGGAAGGCGGCGTCCACCGACCAACGCGGCTCGAACTGCCAAGCGACGCCACCACCGGCGAGGATGTCGGCGCGGTCCGTTCGCCCCTCGTCACCGAGCCGCCCGTGCCAGCGCTCGGTAGCCTCGACGTTGAAGTCGAGGGCGACGAACGGGCGCAGCTTCCGATGCAAGAACGGGACGGTGAGCCGCGTCGAGACGAGCCCGCGCGACGGGGAGCGGTAGCCGCGCGAGTTGTCGGCGAAGCTGAAGACCGCGAAGGCGCTGAGCCCCGCCTCGACGCGTGACCAAGCGCGCTGCACCGAGCCGCCGATGACGGGCATGACGGTCCCGCTGCCAAACTGGATGTGCTGGTGCGGCAGGCCGAGGCGCCCGAGGGCGTACGGATCCGGCTCCGTCTCTCCGAGCGGAAGCGACACCCCGAAGCGGGCGTTCGCGACAATGCCCGAGAAGCTCGCGCCGATGCGCGCGGTGACCCACGGGTCACCCGGGCCGAAGAGGGTCTCGCGGCGGTGGTGCTCGTCGAACGAGAGCGGCAGCTCGACCCCGTCGAAGGTCGAGTAGCGCGGCCACACCCCGACGATCCGAAGGGGTACGCGGAGCTCGGCGGCGAGCCAGGGCAACACGCCGTAGGTCACCTCGACCGGGATCTCGGAGACCACCGTCGAGACGTCATGCCAGTAGGGCTCGGGCTGCGGCTCGCTCGCGCACCCTGGGCCGATGTCTGGACATTCCTCGACGTGGATGGCACGCGCGTACGCTACCGTGGCGCGCACGTCCACCGTGAGCCGACCCGGAACGGTCGGAGAGAGCGTCGACCCGCCGACCGGCAGGTTGGGATTGCTTCAAGCGCCTCACCCTTCGGCGTAGGCGTGCACCGGCCACGACGCGAACGCGAACGCGCCAAAGAGCGGCAGCCAGCGACGGGTCATCGCGCGCCCCCCGCGCCGAGCGCGCGATCGAGGCGCGTCAGGTCGAGTCTGCCGAACGCGTCGACCTCTTTGCCGTCCTTGCTGAAGACGACGACATACGGGAGCGCGGGCGCCGACCCGAGATAGCGCTTCGCGAGCGGCGTATCCCACTCACCGATGTCGAGCTTTCGGTAGGCGACATCGGCGCGAGCCGCGAGCACCTTCGCCATGTGCTGATCGACGAGCTTGCAGGGTCCGCACCATGGCGCGCCGAACTCCATCACCGTCACCTTGCCCGCGACGATGTGAGCCTCGAGCGCAGGGACGTCGGCACCATCACGCGCGATCGTGACGACGTCGAGGCCCTCGGCGATCGGCGACTCGGGGCGGTAGCTCCCCTGCCCGGCTCCGAGGATGAGCTCGTACTCGTCGGGCTTCGAGAGGGCACGGGCCGCCGCGAGCACGTCCACGCCCGAGTCCGCCTCGACGACGATCTCGGCGCGGCGACGGTCGAAGCGGGTGCGCAACACGCCAGAAGACTCCGAGAGCTTGAGCGCGAGGTTTTGTCCGCACTCGGCGCAATCGAGCTTCGCGAGCGACACGACCGAGCGAACGCGAGGCACCGACGGTCCGCACGCCGCGATGCCGAGCGCGACCCAGCACGCGAGGACCAACCTCACCTGCCGGAGCCTCCCTGGCACGCAGGCGACGCAATCGCCTCGCCGCCCGCCGCCGCGTCCTCGGCAGGTGTTCGGAGCGTCAGCGTGAGCGCATGGAGGCCACCGGCGAACTCCTCGGCGAGCAGCGCATGCACCCGACGGTGGCGCTCGACGCGACCCAGCGACTCGAAGGACGCGGCCACGATCGCCACGTTGTAGTGCGACTCGACTCCGCCCTTGTGTCGGTAGCTCTCGTCCTCGACCACCAAGGCGGCGGGCGCGAGAGCCTCGAGGCGGTGTTCGATTCGCTCCTTCCGCGTCACGGAGGCGGACTCTCCACCGGCGAACCGCGGTTGTCAAACGAGGACGGGGTGAGTACCCTTCGCGCGATGTTGCGGCGTCTCACTACGCGCTCGCTGCTCCTCGGGGCGCTCGGCGCCTGCAGCGAGGATGACCTCATCGTGCCCCCGACGGGCCCGATGGGACCCGTAAGCTTCGCCGTGGTCTCGCCGAGCGACGGTGACTGCGTGGCGATCGGTGACGACGTCCGCGCCCGGGTGCCGGTCCTCATCTCGACCGAGAATTTCCTGCTACGTCCGCCGGGCGCGTGTGGCAGCGCGGCCCAGTGTGGGTACGTCCGGCTTCGCGCCGACGGCCGAGACAACCAGCTCGCAGCCTCCCGCGCGCTCGAGCTCGACCTCGGCAAGCTCGCGCAGCCCTACCGCGACGGGTCGATCCATCCTGGAACCGGGGCGCCCTATCTCCTCGAGCTCGAGCTGACGCTGCTCGGAGACGACGGCGAGCCGTGGCTCGACGCCGAAGGTTCCCCGCTCTCGGCGTCCTTGGCGATCGCGGTCAAGCACACCTGCGACTGAGCGCGACGAGGCGCGCCGGGCTCAAGGCGCGCTCGCGGACCGAAGCGGAACGTACCGCAAGTACGTGAGCCTCGGACCACAGAGCGCAACGCCGAGACCGGCGATGCAAGATCGCGCGGTCAGGTGTCGACGAAGGAGCGGAGCTGCTTCGACCGGCTCGGGTGCCGCAACTTGCGGAGCGCCTTCGCCTCGATCTGGCGGATGCGCTCGCGCGTCACCTCGAAGTCCTGACCCACCTCTTCGAGCGTGTGGTCGCTCTTCTCGCCGATGCCGAAGCGCATCCGGAGGACCTTCTCCTCGCGCGGCGTGAGCGTCTTCAACACCTTCCGAGTCTGGTCGGCAAGGTTCATGTTGATGACCGCCTCGGAGGGCAGGAGGATGTTCTTGTCCTCGATGAAATCACCGAGGTGCGAGTCCTCTTCCTCGCCGATCGGGGTCTCGAGCGAGATCGGCTCCTTCGCGATCTTGAGAACCTTGCGGACCTTGTCGAGCGGCAGCTCCATCTTCTCGGCGATCTCCTCCGGCGTCGGCTCGCGGCCGTACTCCTGAACGAGGTAGCGCGAGGTCCGGATGAGCTTGTTGATCGTCTCGATCATGTGCACGGGGATGCGGATCGTGCGGGCCTGGTCTGCGATCGCTCGCGTGATGGCCTGCCGGATCCACCAGGTGGCGTAGGTCGAGAACTTGTAGCCACGCTTGTACTCGAACTTGTCGACGGCCTTCATGAGGCCGATGTTCCCCTCCTGAATCAGGTCGAGGAACTGCAAGCCGCGGTTCGTGTACTTCTTGGCGATCGAGACGACGAGGCGAAGGTTCGCCTCGACGAGCTCGCTCTTGGCGCGCTCGGCAGCCCGCTCGCCCTCACCGATGTTGCGGTAACTCGCGCGCAGTGAGTCGAGGTCACAGCCGAGCTCCTCCTCGATTTGCTCGAGGTGCTTGATCGCCTCGGCGAGCTTCTCGTCGAGTTCGCCAAGCTCACCGCGGGTGAGCCCGAGCTTCTTCGCAAGGCGCTGCTCGGCATGGCGATTGCCCATCGTCTTCTTCAGCGACGCGCGCACCTCGTCGAAGTCGACGCCGACCTGCTTCAGCCGTTCCTTGACCGGACCCTCGGCGTCTTCGACGCGTCCGATCTCACGCTTCAACATCTGAACGATTTTCTCAATCGTCTTCTTGTTGAGGCGCATCTCGTCGAGCGTCTGCGCCATCTCGAAGGTGTTCGCGTCGAGGCGCTTCTGGACCTCGGCGCGCTTTGCGTCGCTCTTCGCCGCGTGGAGCTCCTCGTAGATGCCCTGACGGGTCTTGTCGAGGCGGCGTACCTTCTCGATGAGACGGATGATTCGGCGGTCGGCCTCCTCCTCGTCGAACTCCTGATCCTCGGCCTCGGCGTCCTTAATGAGGTCCTTGACTCGGATCTTGTGCTTTTTCAGCTTCTCGCCGATTTCGATGATCTCGCGGACGGCGATCGGCGAGTCGAGGATCGCCGAGTTGACCTTCATCTCGCCCGACTCGATCCGCTTCGCGATCTCGACCTCTCCCTCGCGGGTGAGGAGCGACACGCTGCCCATCTTCCGCAGGTACATGCGGACCGGGTCGTTGCTCTTCGAGTAGTAGTCGACGTCCTCGGCCTGGCGCTGACCGGGGACCTTGATGGGCTTCGGCGCCGGCTCATCGACGAGCATGCGGCCCGGCTGGATCTTTACTTGCGTGGCGCCGTCGACGATCTGGATGTCCTCGGCCGAGAGCGCTCCGACCACGTCGTCGATCTGGTCCGGGCCCATGTCGGCCGGGATGGCGTCGTTCACTTCGTCGAACGTGAGGAAGCCCTTCGACTTGCCTTGCTCGAAGAGGCTCTGGAGCTTGTCGTCTCCCTTGTTCGAACGACGGCCGCCGACGCCCTGCTGCGTCTCGCCTTCCTCGGCGGTCCAGTCGTTGCCGCGACGGCTCCGGCGGCCCTCGCGGAACGGCTCGCTCGAGTCCGCGTCACGAGGCGCCGCCCGGGAAGACGATCGATCACCCTGCGAGCCGCGACCGCGACCACGAAGGCCGGGGCTCGACTCGTCGTCGCCATCTTCCTCGCGCTCGTCGTCGTCATCCTCGTCGTCACGCACGTTCGGTCGCGACGCGGCCTTCGGTGCCAAGGGCTTCAGCTTCGCGGCGACCTTCGCGGCCTTCGCGGAGGCCTCGGCCTTCGACGGCTTCGCCGGAGAGGTCTTGGCGACCTTCGCGGGGGCCTCGGCCTTCGACGGCTTCGCCGGAGAGGTCTTGGCGACCTTCGCGGGGGCCTCGGCCTTCGACGGCTTCGCTGCCTTAGCAGAGGCCTCGGCCTTCGACGGCTTCGCCGCCTTGGCAGAGGTCTCGGCCTTCGACGGCTTCGCTGCCTTGGCAGAGGCCTCGGCCTTCGAGGGCTTGGCCGCCTTGGCAGGTGCAGGCTTCGCAGCTTTCACGGACGCAGGCTTCGCAGCGGCCTTCGCGGGCTTCGCAGCCTTCTTCGCCTTCGGCTCCTTCGAGTCCTTGGAGGGCTTCGCCGTCGCCTTCGCGGGCGCTTTCGCGCGCGCCTTCTTCATCGCGGCTCCACGAGCTGCCGCGGTCGATCCCTTCTTCGTCGAAGCCTTGCCTTTGGTGGCCATTCTCAACACTCCCTGAAGATCCCGACGACCCGCGACGCAGCGAGTCAAAAAAGAATCCAATTTCGACGTCTTGCCGCCCCGCCCACTCGGACTAGCGGCAGTACTTTCGTGGCGCCCTCAACTCAATCCCAATTTTTGCTTGGATCGGCGAGCTAGCTCAGCGAGGAGCTCGTCCTCCGCCTCGCGGTCGCCGAGCCTCGAGGCTCGTGTCATTTGCTCGAGGACCGCCGTGCGGTCCGCCTGAAGCGTTTTCGTTCGGAGCTTGCTCGCGTTGTCGAGCAACTCTGCCCGGGCCTCCTTCAGCTCCCCGAATTTTGGGGCAGCCAGCCGACCAGACGCGAAGGCATGAACCGAACGCGGAATCAAATCAAGCACTTCATCACCGAGGGCCGCCCCGTGACGCTCCCAACAGCGACGGACGACCGCCACTGCCAGCGCAAGGTCGCCCTCGGCCTCGGCCAGCTCCGCCTCGACCTCGGGGTCTCCGAGGAGATCCGGGTAGTCGAGGAGCGCCCCGAGGACCGCCTCGTCTATCGCGCGCTCCCGGACTCTCGAGCGCGATGACGGAGTGACGGGGCGCGCACCGACGGCCCCTCCTTCGCGGCTCGGCGCACCAGCCGCGAGGGCCGTCGACACCGCGCGCTCGAGCGCGTGCATGTCGGACAGCGGCCGCCCGTTCACGAGCACCTTTCCCGCCAGGCGATCCGCATAAGCCTTGGCCATCGCTCGCACGTCCGCATCGCTCTCCTCGGACAGATAGCGGCGGACGGCCTTCAGGCAAGCACCAATCTCGTCGGCGCTGCCGGTCTTGATGCCCTCGAAGGCGCGGTCGAGCAGGTATTCGAGCATTCCTTGGGACGCGGAGATCACCCGCCGCACGGCGTCGACGCCTTCGGCGCGGGAGTAGTCATCCGGATCGGCCCCGGCGGGCAAGTTCGCGACGCGGATCCCAAGCCCTGCCTCGAGCGCGGGCCCGCGGACCGTCACCGTCGCCTTTCGACCTGCGGCGTCGCCGTCGAACATGACCACCGCGGTCGACGCGTATTTGCGAATGAGCCGAGCCTGGGCCGGCGTGAACGCGGTGCCGAGCGGAGCGACCACGTTCTGAACGCCTCGCGCGTGGAGAGCGAGCACATCGAAATTCCCCTCGACGAGCACCGCTTGCCCGGCGTCGCGGATCGCATGCCGAGCCTGATGCAGGCCGAACACGGTGTCGCCCTTGACGTAGATCGGCGTCTCCGGACTGTTCACGTATTTCGGTGGTGCCCGCTCTTCCTCGCGCCCGCTGAGGTCGCCGCGCGGGCGGTTCGATTCGATGCCTGCCCGCCGGAGCTCGTCGTCGGTCGGCTCGTCGAGCGCTCGCCCGCTGAACGCCACCACGCGCCCGACGCGATCGACGACCGCGAACATGAGCCGATGCCGAAAGAGGTCGTAGTGCCCGCGGCCGGTTTGCCGTGGCCGCACGAGCTCGAGCCGCGCGGCGAGCTCGAGCGAGACCCCCTGGCGCTCGAGGTAGCGGGCGAGGCCGTCCCAGCCGTACGGCGCATACCCCACGTGAAAGCTCGTCAACGCCTCGCGGATCGTCGGGTCCTCCGAGTCGTGTCGCAGCCCTCGCCGCGCGAGCTCCCGTCGAGCGACGACCCCGAGCGGGTGAGCCGTGAGCGCCTCGACGTAGAAGGTGGCGGCGAGGCGCATCACGCCGTAGAGGTCGTCCTTCTCGCGCTTCTGTCGCTCGAGGCGCGCGCGGTCGGGATCGGCGGCGCCGGTCTCTACGATGTCGATGGAGTAGCGCTCTGCGAGTGCGCGCACGGCCTCGGGGAAGGTGTGCCCCTCGAGCTTGATCAAGAAGTCGATCGCCCCGCCCTTCTCACCGCAACCGAAGCAGTGGAAGTAGCCGCGGTCGGGGTTCACGTGGAAGCTCGGAGTCTTCTCCTTGTGGAACGGGCAGAGCCCCTTCCAGGTGCGGCCTGCCCGCTTGAGCGCGACCGTCTCGCCGATCAGGGCGACGATGTCGGCGCGCTCCTTGACGACCGCGATCGTCTCCGGGCTGATCATAGCCACCGCTCCCCGCGGCGACGGCGCCGCACGTCTTCAGGCGTCGTCCTCAGGCTTGCTCGGCGTCGTCGCCCGGAGCCAACTCGGCACCGTCTTCGGCGACGGTTGCGTCCGCTTCGGAGACCGGTGGCGCCGCGAGATCCGAGTAGTCGGTCGCTCGACGGAACTCGAGGACTCGAGCCACCGCGGGGTCACCGTAAACCTCGAGCTGCGCCGCGAGCCACTGCTCTTCTTCGATGAGGTCGACGCGCGCCGGGTCGTCGTGCTCGCCGCCCCACGCCTCGAGCTTCTCGTCGACCTCCTTCAGCCGCTCACGAACCGTCAGCACTTCGATGGCGTCCTTGGCGATAAAGCGGTCGGTGAGGACCAGCGTCTTGTCACCGTTCACCTCGACGAACCCATGGCCCACGGCGACGTCGGTCATCTCGGAGGAGCCGACCTTGCGGTAGTGGACGAGCCCAATCTGCAGGGCCGCGAGCATGGGAAGACGTCCAGGCAGAACGCCGAACTCTCCGCGCACGCTCGGCGCGACGACCTCCTCGACGTCCTCCGAGAGGACGAGGCCCTTCGGAGTGACGATCTCGAGGCGCAGCTTCTCGGTCGAGGCCATCGGTCAGTTCCTCTCGGCGGCCTGCTTCACCTCGGCGAGGTTGCCCTTCAGGTAGAAGTCCTGCTCGGAGATGTGATCGAGCTTTCCGTCAAGAATTTCCTCGAAGCCGTCGATCGTCTCCTTCAAGGGGACGTAGCGCCCCTCCTTGCCGGTGAACTGCGCGGCGACGAAGAACGGCTGCGAGAGGAAGCGCTGGATCTTGCGGGCACGGGAGACGACGAGCTTGTCGTCCTCGGAGAGCTCGTCCATGCCGAGGATCGCGATGATGTCCTGCAAATCTTTGTACTTTTGCAGCGTACGCTGAACGGCGCGCGCGACCTTGTAGTGTCGGTCGCCGACGATGCTGGGGTCGAGCATCGTCGACGTCGAGTCGAGCGGATCGACGGCGGGGTAGATGCCGAGCTCGGCGATCTGGCGCGAGAGCACGGTGGTCGCGTCGAGGTGCGCGAACGCGGTCGCGGGCGCCGGGTCGGTGAGGTCATCGGCGGGGACGTAGATCGCCTGCACGCTGGTGATCGAGCCCTTCGTCGTCGACGTGATGCGCTCTTGCAGCTCGCCCATCTCGGTCGCGAGGGTTGGCTGGTAACCGACCGCGCTCGGGATACGGCCAAGGAGCGCGGACACCTCGGAGCCTGCCTGCGTGAAGCGGAAGATGTTGTCGACGAAGAGGAGGACGTCCTGGCCCTCCTCGTCGCGGAAGTACTCGGCGCAGGTGAGCGCCGACAGGGCGACGCGCGCGCGCGCGCCGGGCGGCTCATTCATCTGGCCGTACACGAGCGCGGTCTTGCTGAGGACCGACTCGCCCGACTCGAGCTTCGACTCCATCATCTCGAGGTAGAGGTCGTTGCCCTCGCGGGTACGCTCGCCGACACCCGCGAAGCACGACACGCCGCCGTGCGCCTTCGCGACGTTGTTGATGAGCTCCATGATGAGCACGGTCTTGCCGACGCCGGCGCCGCCGAAGAGGCCGATCTTGCCGCCCTTTCGGTAAGGCGCGAGCAGGTCGATGACCTTGATGCCGGTCTCGAAGATCTCGACCTTCGTCGACTGGTCGACGAACTTCGGCGGAGCCTTGTGGATCGGCGCGAACTTCTCGGCGTTGACCGGGCCCGCCTCGTCGACCGGGGTGCCGACGACGTTGAGGATCCGGCCGAGGACGGCCTTGCCAATCGGCATCATGATCGGCTTGCCGGTGCTCCTCGCGGCCATGCCGCGCACGAGACCGTCGGTCGAGTCCATCGCGATCGCGCGCACGCTCGACTCACCGAGGTGCTGCGCGACCTCGAGGATGAGGTTGTCGGGCTTGTCGCTGATCGACGGGTTCGAGACCGTCAACGCGTCCAAGATCTGAGGGAGCTCCCCCGGGGGGAACTCGACGTCGACGACCGGACCGATGACCTGCGTGATGGTGCCGTTGGATGCCATGGGACTTTGATGCTCTTTGTCGCTCGCTTCGGCCCGCTACTGAACGGGCGGGCGGCGAAGTACCACGGTCGGCACCGTTCGTCCAGCATCGGGAGCGTCGCCCCTACGGCTGCGTGTCGAGCCGCCGTAGAGTAGCGAGTTGGCAGCTGTGTCGAGCAGTCGGGGCGTCATCCTCATGTTGAATCCTCTTCGTCGCCGCCGGGTAACGTCCACGCTCGTCGTGGCGGCCATCGCGGCAGCGATTTCCCCTTCGCCTGCCTCGGCCCAAGTCTCGGGCACCAAACCCGGAGCGCCTGCGCCCACGGCCCCTGCACCCACGGCAAAACCCGGAGCGCCCGCGGCCCCGGCGAGCAAGACCACGACGACCGCAACGCCCACGGGAACTGCGAAGCCCTCGACGCCCGCGCCTGTGCCGCCGACTTCGACCCCCGCGCCAAAGCCCCGCGACTCCGAGCCGGTCGAGACCTCGACGCGCGACGTGGACGAGGCGCCTTCGGCGCGGCGCGAGGCCCCCGCACCCTCGCTCGCTCCAGCGAGAGCCGGGGACGCCGCTTCCGCGGACACCCCGCGAGGCAAGCGAGACCCAGGCCGTGCGCACCTCGAGGTGGGGGGAGCCTATTTCCGCGCGAGCGACCCGAACGAAGGTCGCCTCGAGCGCGGCTCGGTGATCGCGACACTCGGGGTGCGGCCGAGCACGGCTCTCGAGATCGCGGCGCGGTATCGGGGAACGTTCGGTGCATGGACCTACCTGACCACGCAGCCCTCGACGAGCGGAGGCGCGAACGCAAAGCTCACGACGGACAAGCGAATCCACCGCGCCCACCTCGGGCTTCGCTTCGACCTGCTGAGGACCCTCGACGTCCCGCTTCGACTCGAGCCTTAAGCCGGCGGCGTGTACTACGGCATCGACTCGGCCGTTCTGCCCGAGCAGTTCGCCGGTGGTGGGGGTCGGCGCACCCTCGCCTACGAGCCCGACGCTCGCTTCGCCGTCGAGCTGACCGGGGCAGCCTTTGGAGGGGCCGATCTGGGCAAAACCGGCAAGACGCTCCACGGAGCCCCCGTCTCGACCTGGAACTGGTCGGGCGGCGTGAGCATCGGCATCACCGACGCGACCCGCCTCAATCTTCGCTATCTCCGAGAACTGCTCAGCCGGGAGCACACCACGCGGACGACCAACGGCGCGATGCTGGCCTTCGACATCGCGTTCGGGCGAACGACCCCGTCGTCCGCCGTCGCCCAACGAACCACCTCGGCGCCGGTTGGGGACTCGGTGGGTTCTGCCCGGGCCCAGGCCTCGTCAGCCTCGCGAGCGGCGCGGTCGCAGCGGTGGTCTTCAGCGTATCGATGGTCCTCGGCATGGCGGTGGACGCGGTCGCGTCACGCGCCAACGAGGCCCCCGCCAGGACGCCTGACGAGCGCCCGCGCGTGGACGAGGACCGACGGCGGACTTACCCTCCCCGCGATGCTCGCCCTGACGTCCCCGAACGCCGCCACGCCGCTCGCCTTCACCGAGCTTCCGAGCCTCCCGCTTCGCCCCCACCAGGTGAGGCTCTCGGTTCGCGCGGTGGGCGTAAACCCGGTCGACTGGAAAATGCGCGAGTACGAGTTCCTCGGCGTGATGCAGCGCCTCCTCGGCCCGCGCGGTCCGCTCGTCGTCGGGATCGACGTCGCGGGCGTCGTGACCGAGGTCGGCCCCGGGGTGCAAAGCTTGGCGATCGGCGACCGCGTCGTCGCGGCGACCGACTTCACGAAGGGCGAGCGTGGCTCGTACGCCGAGGAGGCCGTGGTCACCGAGGCGAATACCTGCAAGCTCCCCGAGGGGCTCCCCTTCGATGTCGCAGCCGCCCTGCCCGTCGCCGGCGTCACCGCCTGGATGGCGCTCCACGAGACGGCGCGAATCGCAGAGCGAAGCGCTTCGCGCGTGCTCGTCCTTGGAGCCTCCGGCGGCGTGGGGCACCTCACCGTCCAGATCGCGCATCACGCGGGCGCCGCGGTCGTGGGAGTCTGCTCGGGCCGCAACGCCGCGTGGGTCACGAGCCTCGGGGCGACCGTCGTCGACTACTCGAAGGCCGACGTCCTCGCGGAGCTCCGAGCGATGGGACAGTTCGACGCGATCGTCGACGGTGTCGGCTCCGCGACCTACCCGCGAGCCGCCTGCATCGCCATGCTTAAGGCAGACGGCGTGCTGGTGCAGGTCGTCCCGCGCGCGCCCGACCTCCCGTTCCTCGCGCTGCCTGGACGCACGCACACGGTGCTCGGTCGCGCCACCCGCGAGCGGCTTGGCGCGCTCGTCGACGGCGTGAGTGAAGGATGGCTCGCGGTGCGTATCGGCGAGCGGATCCCGCTCGCGGAAGCCGAGCGCGCACACGACCTCTCGAGGGCCGGACGGGTCGTCGGCAAGCTCGTGCTGACGCGCGAGTGAGCTGCGCTCAGCCGCGTCGACCGAGGCCGTGGTAGCGGAAGCCGAGCTCGCGAAGCTCGGCGGGATCCCAGACATTTCGCCCGTCGATCAGCACGGGCGTTCGCATGAGCCGCAAGAGCCTCGGGAAGTCTGGCCTCCGGTACGAGTGCCACTCGGTCACGAGGACGAGCGCCTCCGCGCCGGTCACGGCCTCGTACATCGTCGAGGCGTAGGAGATGCGGTCGCCGTAGTGCGCGCGCAGGTTCTCGAGGGCGTGCGGGTCGTGCGCCTGCACCTTGCCACCAAGCGCGAGGATCCGATCGATGAGCGCCAGCGCGGGGGCCTCTCCGAGATCGGCCGTCATCGGCTTGAAGGCAGCGCCCCACACCGCGACGGTCTTGCCCTCCACGCCGTGCAAGGTGCGCTCGAGCTTCTCGGAGAGCACGCGCTTCTGACGCTGGTTGATCTCGTCGGTGGCGCGTACGATCGCGAGATCGCGGCCGGCCTCGCGCGCCGCGTGGAGCAGCGCGCGCAGGTCGTTGTGAAGCAGCCGACCGCCGAAGCCGGGGCCGACGAACAAGTATTTCGGGCCGATCCGGGGATCTTCGCCGAGGACGCGACGCACGACCTCGATGTCGGCGCCGAGATCCTCGGCGAGCATCGCGAGGTCGTTCATGAACGACACTCGACTCGCGAGGAGCGCGCTCGTCGCGTACTTCGACAGCTCGGCCGAGCGTGCGTCGGTGATAAAGATCACGTCGCGCGTGCGGGTGAGCGGCGAGTAGAGCCGCCTCATGATCTCGGCGGCGCGCGCGTCTCCAGTACCGATGAGCACGCTGTCGGGACGGGTGAAGTCCTCGACCGCGTTGCCCTCCTTCAAGAACGACGGGTTCGACACAACCGCGAAGGCGGCGGCGCGCCCCGGCGCGAGGGAGACGTGCGCCCCGATGCGAACGGCGAGCCGGTCCGTCGTGCCGACTGGGACCGTGGCGCGCGTCGCGATGACCTTGAAGTCGCCCGGGCACGACACGAGCGCCTTTCCGATGCGGTCGGCAACCTCGAGCACCTTGTCGAGGACGGGGATCCAGTCGCTGCCGACGTCGACCCGAAGCGCCACGAACACGACGTCGCTGTCGCAGACGGCTTGCTCGAGGTCCTGGCTGAAGCGGTAGCGCCCAGCCTCACGGTTCGAGCGGAGGATCACCTCGAGCCCGGGCTCGTAGATCGGCACCTCACCTGCCTCGAGCCGCGCGAGCCGAGCGGGGTCGAGCTCGACGGCGATGACGTCGTTGCCGAAATCCGCGAAGCACGCGCCCGTGACGAGCCCTACGTAGCCGGTACCGATAACCGCGATGCGCATGAAGAATGGGTAGAGGCGTCGCCGCCGCGGCGCAAGCTGGGTCAGGGGTGGATGAAGAGGATCGTTCCGGTGAGGGGCTTCATCGCCGCGTGCCACCCCGATGGGACGCTCGGCTCCGTCCAGAAGAAGATGCGGCGCGCGTCCTCGGGCGACAGGTTGATGCACCCGTGGCTCTTCGGAGTCCCGAAGCGATCGTGCCAATAGGCGCCGTGGAGCGCGTACCCCTCGTTGAAATACTGGACGTAGGGGACGTCGCGGAGCTCGAACTCCTCGCCGACCGCGGTCGAGTCCATCGTCACCGAGACGTGCTTGGTGTGGATCCGGTAAATCCCACGGATCGTTGCGCGCTTCGCGGTGACGGGGTCGGCTAGCCCGTCCTCGCCGCTCGACACCAGCGTGGCGTACACCATCTTCTGACCTTCGTAGGCGACCAGCACCTGCTTGGTCAGGTTCACGTCAAGCCACTTCGAGCCCTCTTGCGCCCACTTCGGCCAGCGCTTCGCGTGGTCGACGCGGCTCGCGTGGCGGTCGTCGACGTAGAAGCCCTCGCTCGTCTCGAAGTGAAGGACGCCGCCCTGGAACTTCTGCTTGCCCGTCAGCTTCACGATCATGCGGAAGTCGAGCGGCCCCTCGGGCACCATACGGTCCTTCGACGCGCTCCAAACGAACCGCTTCGCGCCCTCGCGTCGAATCAGCGCGAACGGCGGCTCGATCCCTAGCTCAGCGACCGGATACCCGTGAAAGTCCGAGCCGCGGATCGGCCGGAAGCGATCGGCTGGAATGACGAGCAAATCCGGCGTCAGGTTGAAGCGTCGCCCCTCGACGAGGAAGGTGTCGACGAACGAGCGACCTTGACGTCGATCAACCTGATTGACGCGGACCGCACCCTTCTGCTCGACGAGCCCGGAGAGGTTCGGCGCCGCGGCTCCATCGCGCAGGAACGGTGGGAGGTCGTCGTCGGACACGTTTCTCGCGAGCAGCTCGAGCGCGTCGCCGGTCTTCGCCTTCTCGTGACGAAGCCACACCTCGAGCCCGTAGGTCGCGCCGCTCTCCTTGTCGGCGCGCCACTTCGAGAGGTGCTTCGCGAGCCCGGGCTCTGCCGCCTTCACCTCGTCGGCGCTCGGGATGCGCGCATACACCGGGCCGCCGCGGGTGACGGTGCCGTACATGTACGGGAGCTTCTCGGCGAAATTCGGCCCACGGAACGCCGCCTGCAAGATGGGATGCGCGCGGTCCTGAGAGACCTCGTCCTTGCACACCCACCCCAACGGCTCGACGCCGAGCCAGCCGCCCGCACAGTCCTTCGACGAGCCGGCGGACTTCCCGTTCGCGCGGACGAGCGCGCCGCCGCGGAGCATCCCGAGGAGCTTCGCGTCGCGATCCGGCGCCTTATGGATCCGCACGTTCCACGCCGTCGCCCCGACGATCGCGGCGGCGCCGTCGAGCGGAGGCGGCGCGGTGTACACGCCCGAGAGCGACACCGTGGGCTGGCCGGTCGACGGCGGCGGGAGCTCGACGCCGTCCTCCTCGCTCGAAGCCGACGCGGCAGCCGTGGAGCCCGCCGCGCCGGACGCAAGCGTCGCCGACGAGAGCGCCGGGCCATCCTTGCGGTCCGCGCATCCGAGGAGCGCGATGAGGAGCAGCGGGGTGAACCTCACGCGCCCGGTTTCTTTCATGACGCGCCGGGCTGGCCAAGTTCCCTGCGGCACGACAAGCCCCTCGGCCTCACGCTCGAGGCGCGAAGCGACCGAAGCGACGGAAGAGGGCAAGCCAGCCGACGCCGAGGTACAGCACGTGGTTTACGGCGTAAATCCAGAGGAACACGTCGAGCCGCCCGAGCAGCGCGAAGAGGTAGAGGTGGCTCGGGTAGTGGTTCAAGAACTGGAGGAAAGCCTTCGGGAGGGCCACCAGATTTGCGAGCCCGGACGTGGCCGAGGCGCCGGACTGCTCGTAGTGAGCCTCGATCGGGGTCTCGCGCCCCGACAGCTCGGGGCGGCGCACGAAGTTGGTGAGCGACGTGGCCGAGCCCACGGCGGCGACGCAGGCGAGCCCACCGACCAGGAAGCCTGCGTGCCCAGGGCTCCACGAGGCTCCGTCGACGCCGAATCCGCCGCTCCGATAGAGCCGTAAACCGAGCGCTGCCGCGAGCAGCGTCGCCTTCGTTTCGTCCGTAAAAAAGTCAAAGAGATGGCCAACTTGGCTTGCAAGCTTCTTGTAACGCGCGAGCATGCCGTCGGCGCAGTCGAAGAGGTAGCTTGCCTCGACGAGCGCCACGCCGACGAGTCCCCCCAGCCAGGTGGGCATCGCGACGAGCACCGCCGCCGCCGCCACGAAGACCACCAGGCTCGCGAGGGTGAGCTGGTCGGGCGTGACCCGCGACGGGGCGACGACCACCACCACGACCGAGGCCAGCGGTCGCATGACGTAGACGTTGAACAGCTGGTCGTGACGCTTTCGCGTCGCGAGGTACACGTCCTTCGCGGTCGCGAAGAGACCGCGGCTCACTTCGAGGGGCCCGGCTTCTTCGGCGGCGCCTTGCCCTTGTCGCTCGACGCCGCGGGGGCCGCGCTCGCAGCCGCGCTCGCGCTGGCCGCTGGAGCGGCCGAAGCCGTGGGGGCGGCGTCGCTCGGCGGCACGGCCATCGGCGCGGGGCCCTCCTCCTTCGGGATGGACGGGAGCTCGGCGCCCGGGAGCAGGGTCGCGAGATCGTCGACCAGCTGCCCCACGGACTGCCGCGTCACCACGGCCGGTAACCGCAGGTTCTCGGTGACGACGACGAACGGGCTCTCCTTCTCACCGCTTCGGTAGTGCAGCTCGAAGAACCCCTTGTCATCGCTGCCCGTCCGATAGTCGACGCGAACCACGCGGGTCGCGCCCGCGGGGAGCGACGCGAGGAAGGTCGTGGGCCGCAGCCGCTCGAGCTTCGAGAGCCAGTTGCCGCTCGTCTCGTCGTTCTGGTCGGCGGTGTTCGCGTCGGCCCAGAAGCGACGCCCCTCGGTGCCGCTGCGAACCACGCGCTTCGACTTGCCGCCCGCCGCGATCGTGATCGAGTCCGGCTCGTTCCACTTCCACTCGTGCTGGTTCCGCTCGGCGAGGCGTGCCGTGCCCGCCTTGAGGTCGCTCATCGACGAGCCGTCGATGACGTACACCGCCCTCGACTCGAGATCGCGCACGTAGCGGGTCGAGCTGCCGGCCGTCGCTGCGCCGACGAGCAGCGCGCGCTCTTTGCCCGCCACGGTGACGCGCAGCGTGCCCTCGGGCTTGTCGAAGCCAAACTCCTTCATGCGCTCGTCGCCGATCGGGCCGAACGAGCGCTTCGCGCGGAGCGTCGAAAGCGACTTGACGAGCTCCTTCGCCACCGACGCGGACGCGAACGTCGCGGCCTCCACCGCCGTCTTGGGCGCGGCAGCCCCCTCGGGATCGGGCTTTGCCGCGGCCTCGAGCGGCTCCACCTTGCCGAGGTACCAGAGGCCGACCTTGTCGCTCTGCTTCTCGAGCACGACGCGCTTCTTGTCATCCTCGAAGGCGATGCGGCTTACGTCCTCGGGCTTGGCCTTCCAGAGCTCGAGCTCTCCCGGGGCGAGCGGCTTGTCCGCGGCGTCCTTCGGCCGCGACTGGACGTACGCGAGCACTGCCGCGACGAGCAAGAGGGCGAGGTGAATCCAGGTGCGCTTCAGCTCCTTCACGGGGCATCTCCTTCGTCGCGCGCGTCCTCGGTAGCGGCGTCGCCCGGCGGCTCGGGCTCGGTGGACTTCGCCGCCGTCTTCGGAGCGCTCGACCCCAAGGCAGCAGGCGCCTTCTTTACGGGCTTTTTATCTGGCGGCGGGCCGGCCTTCGCAGGCGCCTCGGTCCCTCGAGGATCGCGGCGGCGCCGCAGCGTGAAGAACATCCCGAGACCGAGGACGAGCGAAGGCGCGCCGAGGATCGTGCCGTAGAAGTAGACCTGATCATCGGCCTTCGTGTGGACGAGCGCGACGTCCTCCTCGCTCTGGATCTCGCCGCTGAAGCTCTCTTCGCCGCCGAGCCAGCGAACCGCCTCGACGAAGAGGAGCTGGTTGTTCCGGTCCTGCGCGAACCAGAAGTCGGACACGACGTCGGCGTCTCCCAGCACGAACGCGCGCAGCTCGGCGGCGTCCTTGCCCTCCCCAAGACGTCGGGTGACGGCCGCCGCCAGATTTTGCACGGACTTCTTCTCGACCCCGGTGTCGAGCTCGAGGTCGTCGTCGTCGTCGACGAACACGCCCGGCGTGCTCTTTACCGTGAAATCGACGAGCAGCCCCTTCTCGACGTCCTTCGCCTTGTCGAGCGCGGCCGCGCCCGCGAAGAGGACCGGAGCGCTCTGCCCGGCCTTGCTCAAGGTCGAGACCGACGCATGCGAAGAGTACGTGACCGCAACGAGGATCTTCTTGTCCGCGGCGTTGCCCTGGAGCCGCGCCTGCGGGACCTCGTTGATGGCGAACTTCGGCTTCCAGTCCACGCCGACCAGCCCAGCGAGCGGCGCCACGTCGGCCTTCGCGTCGGGGTCGAGCGCGAGGAACAGCCGACCGCCACCGTCGGCGTACTTTCGCAGGGTCTCGAGCTCGGCGTCGGTGAAGCGCGCCGTCGGTCCGAGCACCAGCACCGCCGCAGCGTCCTTCGGGATCTCGGTGGCAAGACCGTCGGCGAGGCCGAGGTTCTTCACCTGATAGTTCTGGCTCTCGAGGAGCTGACGCGCGCCCTCGGCCGTTCGTGCGTTGCGCTTGTCGGTGTCCTCGTTGAGCTCCCCGTGGCCGACCGTCAGGTACGCCGTCCGGCGATCGCGCATCGCCTTGATGAGGACCTTCTGGAACTCGCCGTCTAGCTTCTTCAGGGTGCGCCGTGCCTTCTCCTCGTCGACCCCCACCTCGAGCTTCTGGCTCGCCTTGCCGCGCGCGAGAACGACGACGCCGTCCTTCGTCAGCTTGTGCTCCTTCGCGAGCTCCGGTTCTCCGAGAAAATCATGGGTCGACACGGTGATCTTGTCACCGCGACCGGCCTTGAGATCGTCGAGGTACTTCAGCACCTCGCTCCGCACCTCGGTGGTCGGCGGAACGAACACCAGGACCTCAAGCGGCTCGGAGAGGCTCTCGATCATCCGCTTCGTCGACTCGCTGGGACGGCTGACCCGGTAGTACGAGAAGTCGACGCTTTTGTCGGCCTTGTCCGCGGCGTAGGTGAAGAGCGCTCCGTACGTCGCGGCGGCGCCGAGCGCGAGCCCCGCTCCGGCAGCCGCGACGATGCGCCGTGACTCGAGCCGCTCTGCGCGGTGCATCGAAGCGCGCGACAGCTCCCCGAACAGGCTCGCGAGGACGCTGACGACGAGCAGCGACACCCACGCGATGGTCACGATCGCGCCGAAGTCGTCGGGCGCATCCAGCTTGGGCTTCGGCATGTTGACGAGCTCACGCCCGCGCGAGGTCGAGACCCCGTAGAGCAACAACGCAAGGACCGTCGTCGCCGAAAGCCCGAGGAAGAGACGCGCCGCCGGCTTGCGGTCGTCCGGCGAGTTCTGCAGCGCCCACACGCGCTCCGCGAGCGCGCCGACGAGGCCCAGGACCCCGAGCCACGTGCACAGCTTCGCGAGCCCCTCGCTCGCCACGAGCACACGCTCACCGAGCAGCAGGAACGCGAGCCCGCCGAGGGTCGCGCCGAGGGCCGCGGTGTCGGCCTTCTTGACCTGGTTCAGCGCCATCGACGTGCCTCCAGCGTCTTGACCGAGGCGAGCAGGAAGAAGCACGCGACGGCGAGGTAATAAACGACGTTCTCGAATCGAAGAATTCCGGTCATGAAGTCGCGCATCCGCAGGTGATGGATCGCGAGGCCTTCGAGAAAGTCCGTCACCGGTGGGTCGGCGATCTTGGCGACGAGCCACCACAGGTACATCGCGCCGGTCAGCACCGCCGCGAGGATCGCCGCGACCACCTGATTCTTCGCGAGCGCCGAGGCGAAGAGGCCGATCGCCGTCACCGACGCCCCGAGAAGCAAGACCCCCGAGTACCCGACGAGCAGGTGCCCAAGCGAGACCTTGCCGTTCTTCAGGATGAGGAGAGGCATGTAGGCCGTCATGGCGGTGATCGCGAGGAGCACCACCATCACGCTCAAGAACTTCCCGACCACGACCTCCCAGTCCTTGATCGGCGAGGTCTTGAGCAGCACCAGCGTTCCGGCGTCATGCTCCGCCGCGACGAGCCGCATCGCGAGCGCGATCGCGAGGATCGCCGTGGTGCCCGACGCGCCGTTGAAGAACTCTGACAAGACGAGGGCCGAGAGGCGCTTCTCGGTCGAGCCCCCGAGCGCCTTCGCCATGAACCAAATCCCATCGATGAGCAGGACGCCCGCCGCTGCCGCGTAGCCGAGCGGCGAGCGCACGTAGGCCTTCAGCTCTCTCCCGACGATCAACCCGACGTTGCTCATCGCGTCTCCTCCGATCCGCTGCGCCCGTTGCCGCGCTTGCCGCCCGCGAGCTCGAGGAAGATCGACTCGAGCTCGGGCTCTGCCCTGACCACCTCGAGGACGCCGTGGCCGCCGGACACCAACGCCCGACACAGCGCCTCGCGCACGTCGGTCTCGGCCGTCACGTGCAGCGCGACGAGGCCGGCGTCTGCCCG
Source organism: Deltaproteobacteria bacterium (assembly GCA_016875405.1). Classification (GTDB taxonomy): domain Bacteria; phylum Myxococcota_A; class Polyangia; order Polyangiales; family Polyangiaceae; genus SYFR01. The sequence goes on from VGRJ01000059.1 coordinate 27,164, forward strand.
CACCTCTGCCGCGACGTCCTTGCCCATCAAGCGCCGCGCGGCGCGGACCCCATCGACCTTCTCGACGGCCTCGCGAATCGGAGCCTCGTCGCCGCGGGCGATCACGCGGACGTCGAAGCCCGGGGTCAAGCGCTCGGCGAGCTCTTCCTCGGTGCCCTGGGTGACGATCCGCCCGTCGACGATGACGAGCACGCGGTCGCACGTCTCGCTGATCTCGGAGAGGATGTGGCTCGAGAGCACCGTGGTGTGCTCCCCACGAAGCGAGCGGATCAGCTGGCGCATCTCCACGATCTGCACCGGGTCGAGACCGCTTATCGGCTCATCGAGGAGTAACAGCGCCGGGCGATGCACGATGGCCTGCGCGATCCCGACACGCTGCTTGAAGCCGTGCGAGAGCGTGTCGATGCGATCGTCCGCGCGCCGCGCGAGCGAGGTGAGGTCGAGGACATCGTCGATGCGCTGCGCGAGCCCGTTCGAGGGCATCCCGCGGAGGCGCCCCGCGAACTCGAGGTACTCACGGATGCGCATCTCGCCGTAGAGCGGCGGGCGATCCGGCAGGTAGCCGATTCGCGCGCGAATTCGGTCTGGCTCCTCGGCGAGATCGACGCCGTCGATCAACATCCGGCCCGAGGTGGGCAGGAGCTCGCTCGACAGCATGCGCAGCGTGGTGGTCTTGCCGGCCCCGTTTAGGCCGAGCAACCCGATCACCTGCCCCTTGGCGATGGTGAAGTCGAGCGGCCCGACGGCCTTCGTCTCGCCGTAATACTTGGTGAGCTCGCGAACCTCGATCACGAAGCAATCCTCGCTGAAGACCGGGGACACTCCCGGCGGGGAGAGGTTTTGACCGAGCACCGCGCTC